>JAQWRG010000125.1 GCA_029243855.1 Flavobacteriales bacterium
GGTGGAGCAGGAGGAAGAATAGAAGCTATTCAGCCTGATCAATTAATTGCTTGGTCTATTGATTTATCCAATGACAG
This sequence comes from Flavobacteriales bacterium, assembly GCA_029243855.1. Lineage (GTDB taxonomy): Bacteria > Bacteroidota > Bacteroidia > Flavobacteriales_D > Parvicellaceae. Next base: position 78 of record JAQWRG010000125.1, read on the forward strand.
TATTAGACAGCATCACGATTACGAACAGCTACCAAATGGGAATGTCCTTATGATAATATGGGAATTAAAGTCAATGCAACAGGCTTTAGACAAGGGTCGTGACTCCTCTTTAATTTCTCCAAGCGGATTGTGGGTCGATTATGTTATAGAATATAATCCTACATTGGATTCTATAGTTTGGGAATGGCATACTTGGGACCATATGATTCAAGACCACGATTCTTCAAAACCTAATTTTGGGAACGTTTCTAATCATGATGAATTGTTTAATTTAAACTACAGCAGCAATGGTGACAATCCTGATTGGCAACACCTTAATGCTATTGATTATAATGACTCATTGGATTTAATTATGCTTTGCAGTCCTTTTTGGAATGAAATTTATTTTATTGACCACTCTACAACAAATCAAGAATCTGCAAGCCACTCAGGAGGTATTTACAGTAAAGGTGGCGATGTTTTGTGGCGATGGGGTAATCCGATTACATATGGGGTTGGTGATTCATCAACTCAAAAGTTTTACGGGCAACACGATGCTCATTGGATAAAAAATGGTAATCCTGACTCAGGAAAAATCATTGTTTTTAACAATGGTAAAAATAGAGGCCCAAACCCTTATTCTTCCGTGAATATAATTGATCAACCTATATTACAGAATAATGAGTTCTTAAAGGATAGTGCTGAAGCATACCCGCCTTCTGATTTTCATTACACTTATTTTGACACTACCAATTTGTTTTTTTACAGTAAAATTTTATCAAGTGCTGATCAACTTCCAAATGGAAATATCATAATAAATGAAGGAGTAAAAGGGCATTTTTTTGAAATAGACGAACTGGGAAATATTGTATGGAATTACATTAATCCTGTTGTACAAGATTCAATAATGACTCAAGATGATTCATTACCTGGGAATACATCCATGCTTTTTAACGCTACCTTCAGAATTAGAAAAATAGTCCCGGGACACGATGGATTAACGAATTTACCATTAATGAATCATGGACCAATTGAATTAAACCCATATAGTTCTTCGTGTTCACTTTCAGACATTACAAAACATCAAAATAATTTTTCTGTATATCCAAACCCTAGCTCAAGCTATATAACCATTTCCAATAATTTAATTAATTCTTATTTAGAGATTTATTCCTTAAGTGGGGGGAAACTTTTTGCTACTACTTTTGATAAAGAAACTACCATTAATACAAATGAATTTTCTAGTGGTATTTATATAATTCACCTTACTGCAAATAATAACAGAAACTATATTAAATTTATCAAAAAATAAACGAAATAGCTTTTTTGGTTCACTTTTTGATAAATTTACATTTTAACCATATTAAATAACAATGAAAAAATCAATCTTATCCCTACTGTTGTTTGCATTAATGTTTCAAGTTAGCGCACAGCTCCCAAAGATAAAACTTAAAGATGTTAAAGGAAATTCTGTAGACGTCTCTCAAATTTCAAATAATGGGAAACCTATTATTATAAGTTTTTGGGCTACATGGTGTAAACCATGTAAAGCTGAACTGAATACCATTGCTGATGAATTTGATGATTGGGTTGACGAAACAGGTGTTAAATTAATTGCTATTTCTATAGATGATGCTAGATCTGCTTCAAGAGTTGAACCATATATTAACGCTATGGGTTGGGAATACACAGTACTTATGGACCCTAATGGAAATATGAAAAGAGCAATGAACGTTAACAATGTGCCTCATACATTTTTATTGGATGGTAATGGTAAAATAGTCTGGGATCACAACAACTACTCCCCTGGTGACGAACACGAACTTTACGAAGAAGTAGTAAAATATGCTAAATGAAAAAAGTATTTAGTTTAGGGTTAATTCTTTCACTTATTTCCACTTATGTTTCACAATCTGATTCTGAACCTGGATATGTAAGTGGAAATGTACAAGCCATTGGTCAATATTACCAAGAGGATACACTTATAAATGCTGCTTTACCCAATCACCTTTATGGGTTTAATGGGTTTACAAATATAAATTTTCAAAAGGGAGACTTTAGAGCAGGAATTAGATATGAAACCTATTTAAATACCCTAGAGGGTTATCCTACCTCTTTTTCTGGAACAGGTATTGGCTACCGTTATTTGACATGGAACAAAGATAATGTTGAAGTAACTGTTGGAAGTTTTTACGATCAACTTAGTAGTGGAATGATACTTAGAGCCTATGAAGAAAGACAATTGGGAATTGATAATGCTATTGATGGATTAAGATTAAAATACAATCCATACAAGGGGATATATCTTAAGAGTTTTATTGGCAAACAAAGACATGTGTTTGCGGATGGATTGGTAAATGGAAATGGTATAATTAGAGCTATTGATGCAGAATTAAATGTAAATGAATTGTTTGATTCTCTTAATAATTCTAAACTTAAAGTTCAACTAGGGGGAAGTTTTGTTAGTAAGTTCAATAACGACAACAATACCCCAGACTTCATTCTACCATCAAATGTTGGTGCATCTTCTGCAAGGCTAAATATGCGTTATCATAAATGGCGTTTTGGTGGAGAATTTGTCCACAAAATAAACGATCCATATCCAGACAATCAAAATGAAAGGTTCAATTATTTATATAAAAATGGTGAAGGATTGTTGTTTAATTTAGGTTATTCAACTAAAGGTTTTGCTGTAGATTTTTCTGCCAAGCACATGGATAATATGTTGTGGAGATCTACAAATGTTAGTGTAGGCCCAACAGATTTATTAATTGGTTTCTTACCAGCATTGACAAAACAACATACTTATAATTTAGCTGCTACCCTCTATCCATACGCTACTAACCCTAGAGGAGAGGTTTCTTACCAAGCTGACCTAATTTATAAAATCCCAAAAAAGACGCTATTGGGTGGTAAATATGGAACTACTATATCGCTTAATTTTGCTACTTCATATGTTCCAAAAAGAGATTTTATTGACGATCAACTAACTTCAAGAAATAGTTATACTACTCAATATTTTTCAAGAAGTGATAGTATTCTTTATCAAGATATAAACATAGAGATAAAACGAAAAATCAATAAGAAACTTAAGTTTAATATAAACTATTTCAATTTTATTTTTGAGGATAGAGCTGTACTTGTTGCGCAGCATCATGAGTTAATTCACGCTCAAATTGCTGTGCTTGATTTAACTTATAAAATTAGCCGTGAACATTCTCTTAGATTTGAATTACAAGGTTTATGGACAAAATGGGCTACTCCTGATCAGGGTGATACACAGATAATCTCTACTGGAGAAACAGTTCAAAGGAAACAAGATCAGGGTGATTGGGCTTTTGCTCAAATTGAATACACCTTTAGTCCACATTGGTATGTTGCTGTTTTAGATCAATACAACTACGGGAATACTGAACCTAAAAAACAATTGCATTATGCGCTTGCTTCTGCAGGTTACATAAATGGCTCTCATCGTTTTTCACTCCAATATGGGAAACAAAGAGCTGGTGTATTTTGTGTAGGTGGAGTTTGTAGAGCTGTTCCGGCTTCAAACGGTTTAACATTTACTTTCACCTCAAGTTTTTAATTATGAAGAACGCTTTTTTATATCTAATATTTATCGCATTTACCGGAATTTATGGATGTGATAAAATTGACAATCCTATTCCTCCAGTTTTTGGAGATGTTGACTGGAGCTTATATCCTGGTGACTCCAACAACTATTTAACTTTATATAACTTTGATGACCCATCTAGCAATTGGAGCGCCAATACAAATACATCTAAAAACATCCTTTTAGAAGATTATACCGGTCATAAGTGTACGAACTGCCCTGCTGCTGCTGTAATTGCTAAGCAATTAGAGGATGATGCTTCCTTAGGAGTTGTTTTAGTCTCTGTTCATGCTGGAGCTGGTGGAGCGTTTCAGGAAACTGATTCTGAATTTATTACCGACTTTACTACTGATGCTGGTGATGTTTATGTAGTTGATATGCCTGGAATGTTTGCAAATCCATTAGGAACAATTAACAGGAATCCAACTGGAGCAAACAATACTGTTTGGCACGCTTCAAGTTCTTGGGCAAATACTGTTTCTACTGAAACAAGCGCTAGTTTATTAGCTAATATTCAAGTTCAAGCAAATCATTTTCCATCAACAAATGGGTTATTTATTCATACCGAGACTGAATTTAAGGATAACCTAACAGGAGATTATCATTTAATCATTTATTTAATAAGGGAATCTGTTATTGCTCCACAAAAAATGGGAGACGGATCCATTGACCACCATTATCACCATCATTCTATTCTATCTGATAATATTAATGGAACATGGGGATCTTTAATTTCTTCTGGTAGTATAGCTAACGGAACAAAGTTTTATAATGATTTCTCAGTTGAATTAACCGCTCCTTCAGCTGACTCCACATATGACGTAAACAACCTTTCACTTGTAACTTACTTATGTGAAAGAAATACCTTTAAAATTTTACAGGTTGTTAAAACTGAGTTAAATTAACTCAACCCTCTCATTATTCCTTTTGTAGAGCTTCTTATGAAGTCAAGAATAGTTGATTTTTCTTCGGTTTGAGGCAATTCTAATTCTGCCACTTTTAATGCTGTTGTAATATTACTATTTTGGACATATATTACTCTATAAATATCTTCCACGTTCATGATTTGCTGATCGCTAAACCCTCTTCTTCTAAGTCCAATTGTATTTACCCCTACATAGGAAAGTGGCTCTCTAGCAGCCTTAACATAAGGTGGGATATTTTTTCTAACCAATGATCCTCCAGCAACAAAAACATGATCACCAACGTGAACAAATTGTTGGATTGCTGCTGTACCTTCAATTATAACCCAATTTCCAATAGTAACATGACCTGCTATTTGAACAAGGTTAGCTATTATTACATTATCTCCTACAATACAGTCATGAGCAATATGAACATAAGCCATCAACAAACAATTGCTTCCAATTTTAGTTTTATGTCGATCTGTTGTTCCTTTATGAATGGTTACAAATTCTCTAATAACCGTATTGTTCCCAATTTCAGTGGTGGTATATTCACCATTATATTTTAAATCTTGAGAAGTTGCTGATATAATAGCACCAGGATAAATTTTACAATTATCCCCAATTCTTGCCCCATCAAAAATTACTGCATTTGGGCCTATCCATGTACCTTCACCAATAACTACATCAGCATATATGGTAGCAAATGGTTCAATTACTACGTTTTTACCAATTTTAGCATCTGGATGGATGTTTGCAGTTGGATGAACTTCCATTATTCTGTTCTGTCTTTAACAACCTGTGCAAGCATTTCTGCTTCAATACAAACTTGTCCGTTAACATACCCATGCCCTCCCATATGAACTAAGCCTCTTCTTATAGGCGAAATAAGTTTTAATTCAAAAACGATAGTATCTCCTGGAATAACTTTCTTTTTAAATTTAACGTTGTCAATTTTCATGAAATAAGTTGAATACAAATGTGGCTCATCTACTTTACTAAGTGAGAAAATACCTCCTGCCTGAGCCATGGCTTCAATTTGTAAAACTCCCGGCATAACTGGGTTTCCCGGAAAATGTCCAACAAATTGATGCTCATTCATGGTTACATTCTTAACTCCAATTATTGTATCATCTGTTATCTCCATAACTTTATCAATCAAGAGAAATGGATATCTGTGTGGCAACAATTTTTCAATATCATTGATATTGTACAAAGGCTCTTTTGTTAGGTCAAATTGTTTGCCTTGTTTCTTTTGTTCTTTCATTTTTTGTTTTATGATTTTTCCAAAAGACGTATTTAGTTCATGCCCTGGTCTTTTTGCTAAAAAATGACCTTTTAGCGGTTTGCCAACCAAAGCTAAATCACCAATAACGTCTAATAACTTATGCCTTGCTGGCTCGTTATAAAATTTTAATTCGCAATTATTTAATGTATTTCCTTTTATTTGAATATCAAAGTCATCTTTTTCAAGAAGCTTTGCCAGATTATTTAATTCTTCTTTTTTAACATCTTTTTTATCAACCATAACAATGGCGTTATCAATATCTCCACCTTTGATTAATCCTGCGTTTGCTAATCCTTCTAATTCACTCAAAAAAACAAATGTTTTACAAGAAGATATTTCATCTTTAAACTCTTTAATTGTAGCCATTTCGGCATGCTGCATCCCCAAAACAGGCGAATTGTAATCTACAATAACCGTTAATCTAAAATCATTGCTAGGAACAAATAAAATTTCTGAATCTGTATTTGGGTCACGATAAGAAATGTTGTCTTTTAAAACAATGTATTCTCTTTCTTTAATTTGCTCTTTTAAACCAACTCTTTCAATTTCTTCAACAAAAAGTTTAGAGCTTCCGTCCATAATAGGCACTTCTGGACCATTGATTTTAATCAATGCATTATCAACATTAGAACCATAAAGTGCTGCTAAAAGATGTTCTGTTGTGGCTACTCTAATTCCGTTTTTTTCAATTGTTGTTCCTCTTTTTGTGTCAACAACTAAATCAACATCTGCTGGAATAATCGGGTCACCATCAACATCAATTCTTTGGAATTTATAGCCAAAATTATCTTCTGCAGGTGCAATAACAACATCAACCTTAGCTCCTGTATGCAAACCAACTCCTGAAAAGTAAATAGAAGAATTTAATGTTTTTTGTTTTTCGCTCATAATGGTTTAATCCTGATTAATTTGCTTTACTAATGCTTCTACCTGTTCTTTTAGTTTTGGTAAGTTTTTAAATAGAATATAACTTCTTCTAAAATCTCCTATTGGAAAAGCTAATGGGCCTTGAACTGTAGTATTCTTTTTAGTTATACTACTTGGAATACCACTATCTCCTGCAACTTTAGTTCCGTCAGCAATTTTAATATGTCCCGCTATTCCAACCTGTCCGCCAATCATAACGTTTTCTCCGATTTTAGTAGATCCTGCTACACCTGTTTGAGCAGCGATAACAGTATTTTTCCCTATTTCTACATTATGTGCAATTTGAATTAAGTTGTCTAATTTAACTCCTTTACTAATAATGGTAGATCCTATTGTTGCGCTATCAATTGTTGTATTAGCGCCAATCTCTACATAATCTTCAATTACAACATTCCCAATTTGAGGAATTTTTTGATAATCGTTGTCTTTGTTGGGGGCAAAACCAAATCCATCAGAACCAATAACTGCACCAGCATGAATAATACATGCTTTTCCTATTCTAGAATTAGAGTATAATTTAACTCCGCTGAATAACTGAGAAAATTCTCCAATTGTAGATTGGTCACCAATGTGACTTTGCGGGTGAATTTTTACATTATCTTCAATTACAACATTTGCTCCAATATATGAAAAGGCTCCAATATAAACCTGATTACCGATTTTTGCAGTAGGGTGAATAAAAACTGGCTCTTCAATTCCTTCCTTTGAAGATTGCATCTCATTGTATATGGTTAACAACTTAGCCAAGCTTTCGTAAGCATTGGTTACTTTAATAAGTGTAAGGCTTTTTGGTAATTTTTTTAAGGGGTTAAAGTCGGTATTAACCAAGGCAATTGATGCTTGTGTTGTATAAAGAAAATCTTGATATTTTGGATTTGATAAAAAAGTAATACTCCCTTTTGAAGCATTTTCAATTTTAGCAAATTCGGATACGACAACACCTGCTTCACCTAGAACTTCTCCGTTTAAAATTTCGGCTATTTGACCAGCGTTAAATTCCATTCGTCAAAATTAGCAATATTGCTGTAATAACTACAATTTTAAAAGTGTGGAGCAAATAAAAAGTGTTTTGTTACTGGTTTTGAAAGGGCTTGGACATTTAAATTATCAGATGCTTCTGTGACATCCTTTATAGAGCCGTCCTTATATAAAATTTTAATTTCATCTTTCCTTGTATCATAGGCATGATTTGACATTGAATTTTGGAAAACAAAATATTGCATTTCTTCGTTTGTAAAACCAAGTTTTTTTTGATGAATTGATAAGTTTTTATCCACTTCCTCATCAGAAAATTTATCTTTTGAAATACTAACCTTAGGCAGTTTTCTATTTACTATGGATTGGCAAAGCAAACTTAAGACTGGATCTTTAGCTTTTACCCATTCCTTAATACACGTGAAAATATCGTAATCATCTATGCTTGCAAAAGAATTAAGAAAAGATGGTGTTGCTATTTTATTTCTATCAACTTTTTGCATTAGAAAAGGACTAATTGCTTGTGTTGTAAATATCTTTTCACCATTAGAACACAAATATTTTGCACGTTTAAGAATATTCATAAGTAAAAACTCTGCACTTAAAACCGTTTTATGAAGATATACTTGCCAATACATTAATCTTCTAGCAATTAAAAATTTCTCAATGGAATAAACACCTTTTTCTTTAACCACTATTTCATCATTAACAAGGTCAAACATTTTAATGATTCTTTGGTTGCTCACTACCCCTTCAGAAACACCAGTAAAAAAACTATCTCTTTTTAAATAATCTAATCGATCCATGTCTAACTGAGAAGACACCAATTGATGTAAAAACCTTTTAGGGTACTCATCTTTAAAAATAGCAATAGCGGTTTCTAATTTCCCTCCAAATTCTATATTCAATTGTTGCATGAAAATGTGTGACAACTCTTCATGTTGGATTTCTGAAACAATGCTGTGCTCTAAAGCATGTGAAAAGGGGCCATGACCAATATCATGCAAAAGAATGGCTAATTTTACTCCTTCTTGTTCTTGCTCATTAATTGAATATCCCATTTCAGTTAGTGTTGAAATAGCTTGATTCATAAGGTGAACACAACCCAGCGCATGATGAAATCTTGTATGGTGAGCACCAGGATAAACAAGATAAGTTAACCCCAATTGTTTTATTCTTGAAAGTCTTTGAAAGTAGGGGTGCTCAACAATATCTAATAAAATTCCTCTTTTGAGAGTAATAAATCCATAAACTGGATCGTTTAGTATTTTACTAACTTGATTATTGTTCATGATGTTTAAATCATTAAGTTAGAGCAAATCTAATTAAATCAACAATGAAATGGCAAGAATACTTTGGGCAGATGATGAAATAGACAGCTTAAAACCTCATATTATTTTTTTGGAAAACAAAGGGTACCACGTAGATCCTGTTCAATCTGGTGTTGAAGCAGTAGAAAACGTAGCTAAGGCTAATTATGATGTGATTTTCTTAGATGAGAACATGCCAGGAATGAATGGACTTGAAGCGCTTGAGGAAATCAAAGCTCAAAAACCAAATATTCCTGTGGTTATGATTACCAAAAGTGAAGAAGAGTTTATCATGGAAGAAGCAATAGGTAAGCAAATAAGTGATTACCTTATTAAACCTGTTAATCCAAATCAAATTTTAATTGCCATTAAAAAATTAATGGATGGAAAGCGCTTGGTAAGCGAATCCACATCAAGTTCTTACCGACAAAAATTCAGAGAACTTTCGGATGATCTAAGTCAAAGATTAGATGTTACTGATTGGAAATCCTTATTTCAAAAGTTGAATTTCTGGGAATTACAGTTAGAAAAGTCAGACCAAAATATGAGTGAAGTGCTTCAAATGCAAAAAAACGAAGCCAATCAATTGTTCAGTAAGTATGTAGATAAAGAGTACGAAAATTGGATTAATGGGGAAACAAATGAAGACTTTCTTTTTAGTCATCATCTTTTAAAAGAAAAACTTTTTCCAAAACTGAACGATGAAAAATACTTTCTAATTGTAATAGATAATTTAAGGTATGATCAATGGCTTACCATAAAACCTACTATTCAAGAGCTTTTTGAAATAGATGAAGAGTCACTGTACTTAAGCATCTTACCTACTACTACTCAATATGCAAGAAATGCGTTGTTTTCTGGATTAACTCCTAAAGAAATCAAACAAAAACATCCTGATAAATGGGTAAGTGAAGAAGAAGAAGGTGGTAAAAACCTACATGAGGAATATTTATTGGGGGAGAACATTAGAAGAAACCATGTTAATGTGAAAATGTCATACAATAAAATTACTCAGCTTAATGCAGGGAAAAAATTGGTAAATCAGTTCAGTAATTTATTACAATATGACTTCAACACCATTGTATATAATTTTGTAGATACTTTATCTCATGTTAGAAGTGAAATGGAAGTTATTAAGGAATTAGCAGAAGATGAAGCTGCTTACAGGTCAATAACACTTAGCTGGTTTAAACACTCTCCTTTGTATGAATTGCTTCAAAAAATGAGAGACAACAATTGTAAAGTAATGCTAACAACTGATCATGGAACAGTAAGAGTTCAATCACCATCAAAAGTAATTGGTACCAGATCTACCAACTCTAACATGAGATACAAAGTTGGCAAGAACATTTCCTACAACAAAAAAGATGTTTTTGAAGGGCATAACCCAATGGCTATTGGTCTTCCAAAATCAGGGATAAGCTCTTCATATATTTTTGCAAAAGAGGACGGCTATTTTGTGTACCCAAATAATTACAATCAATATGTTAACCTATATAAAGATACTTTTCAGCATGGGGGAATTTCATTGGAAGAAATGATTATTCCTTATGTGTTTTTATCTGCTAAATAACTTATTCGTAATACATTTTATCTGCCAAATCAATGTATCGTTGAATGGTAAATATTTGATTATCAGTGCATGAAATACAATTGGAAAACGTAAGGTTTTTTATACTGTTTATTGTAATTCCCTCCTTATGTGTGTTTTGTTTTATTTCTTGGCCAATTAAGTTTAATAAACAATCACTATCATATAACGGTAAATCACTCAACGACAAATAAAATCTTTTTGGGTGATGTAAAAAGTAATAAAATAGGTTTGGTCCAACATACTGTTTTTCATCTTGATTTAAATCTTTACAAATTTTAAAAACTGCATGTAAGTAATGATTTTGCCAAACAGTATCAGAACAAAAAAGACTATCAGAAATATAAATTCTGGAAATCAAGTCAACTTCCTCCATTCGATTATATAATATCAAAAGGGTATTTTTGTCTACTGAAGTCTTTCCCTCTAAAATTGCAGCATGCTCTTTTCCGTCAATAGCTGACAATAGCGTTTGTTTTGAATCATCATTTGTACATGAAACCATTAAAATAGCAGAACAAGCTAAAAGGAACAATAATCTGAAAAACATAATTATTAGTTGTTTTCTGAATTAAAAATTAACCTTGTTAAAAGTCCGAATAGAAACAAAGCAAAAAGCAAATGAAATGGTTGTAAAAACATAGGTAAAGAGAAATCTGCTAATATTTTTCCTGTAACAGCTTCAAAAATTAATAATGTAAAAATAGCATATATGATTTTAGAGTGAATCTTCTTTATATAATTAATAAACGTTAAAAGAAGCACATAAAAAACCAACACAAGTGCAACAGTTCTGTGAGAAATAAAATCAGCTATATGACTTAAATTAAAAACATCTCTTGTATTTGTTGTCAACCACTCATCAACATGTTGTCTAACCTGAGTTCCTATAATAATTTGAATTATTAAAATTATAATCCCCAAAAAAGCTAATCTTCTTAAAGATGAAGGAATATTGTTTTTTTGTACTGTCCATTGCTCAATAATTATAATTTGTAGCCCTATCATAAAGGCCGCCAAAATCATATGAACTGTCAATACCCAAGGAACTATATTAGTAGCTACAACCATTGCCCCCCACCAAGCTTGAAAAAAGGTTAAAACCAACAATAAAGAACATAAAATAACTTTTCTTGGTTTTTGAGTCTTGGAAAAAAGAGAAATAATTAATCCCCCTAAAATAAAAAGCCCAGCTATTGCTCCAATTAATCTGTTGATATATTCAGTCCAAGTATTCCATACGTTAAAAGGTTGTTCAACTAATAAGCTCTTGTCGCTTTGCAACACATCTGCCTTTTCATCAAGACCAATAGTTCTTAAAAACGAAGAAAATCGTTTTATTTTTTCAGCTCTTTTTGAAGAGTAATAATCTTGATAATTGTCTGGTAAGTCTGCAGCATCAGTAGGAGGAATATATTGATCAAAGCATTTTGGCCAATCGGGACAACCCATACCAGATCCAGTCATTCTAACTATTGACCCTGCTACAACAACTAGATAAATAAATAATAATGTAACCCAGTGAAACTTTAATGCCATAATATGTGCAAATTTCTAAAAAAAAGCATTAACCCTTTTTAGTATTTATGAATTTAATATTTCTTTTTAAGCCCTCATATTTGGTTCTTTTAACAGCCGATTTTTTAAATACTTTATTAAATGTTTCTATATTTAATTCCTCCCAATCGGTTTTTGTTAAACTCAACAAGTCTACATGAGGATCAAACCATTCTTCATTATGAGGCTTTGAAAATCTATTCCAAGGGCATACATCTTGACAAACGTCACATCCAAATATCCAATCGTCCATTTTACCTTTGAATTCGTCTGGAATTAATTCGTCTTTAAGTTCGATTGTTAAATACGATATACACTTAGAGCCATCTACAACATAAGGTTCAACTATAGCATCTGTTGGACAAGCATCAATACATTTTGTACATGTTCCACAATAATCCTTTATGGGAACATCTGTATCTAATTCTAGGTCAAGAATTAATTCCCCTATAAAGAAAAAAGAACCGGTTTCTCTATTGATTATATTACTGTTTTTTCCAAGCCACCCAAGACCACTTTTTTTAGCCCAAACCTTGTCCATAACTGGGGCTGAATCCACAAATCCTCTAGCATTAACTTCTCCGATTTGGAGTTTTATATAATCGTATAAAGCATTTAGTTTTTCCCTTATAATAAAATGATAATCTTTTCCGTAGGCATATTTAGAAATTTTAGGCACTGTTTTGTCTTTTTGAACATTATCTGTATTGTAATTTATCAATACTGTGACAACAGATTTAGCATCGTCAACTAATTTTCTTGGATCAGTTCTTAAGTCAAAATAGTTTTCCATGTACTTCATTTTTCCATGGTGATTATTTTTAAGCCATATCTCTAATTTTCTAGCTTCATCTTCTAAAAAAGATGCTTTTGAAATACCTACATGACTAAACCCTAGTTCAAATGCTTTTTTCTTAATTAATTGTGTATGTTTTTCATTATTCATTAAAACATGGCTCCTTGAGAATTTCCAGGTTTTAAATTTAGATGCTTATAGGCTAGTTCTGTTACTTTTCTTCCTCTTGGTGTTCTAACTAAATACCCTTGCTGAACTAGGAATGGTTCATATACTTCCTCAATAGTACCAGGTTGCTCACCAACCACTGTTGCTATTGTATTTACACCAACTGGGCCCCCTTTATATTTATCAATAATTGCCATAAGGATTTTATTATCCATTTCATCCAATCCATGTTGATCAACCTGCAATGCTTTTAAAGCAATTTGAGTAATCTTATTGTTTATAACACCATCTCCTTTAACTTGAGCATAATCTCTTACTCTTCTTAGAAGAGCATTGGCAATCCTTGGAGTTCCTCTACTTCTTCCTGCAATTTCAGCGGCAGCATCTTTATTTATGGGAATATCTAAAATTCGTGATGATCTATCCACAATTCCACTAAGTACAGCGTTATTATAGTATTCTAATCTTGATGTAATACCAAATCTAGCCCTAAGAGGGGAAGTAAGTAATCCACTCCTTGTTGTTGCGCCAATTAATGTAAATGGATTTAAATCTATTTGTACAGTTCTTGCGTTTGGGCCAGTATCTAATACGATATCTATTCTATAATCTTCCATGGCAGAATAAAGGTACTCTTCTATTATAGGGCTTAATCTGTGGATTTCATCAATAAATAAAACGTCTCCTTTCTCAAGATTAGTTAATAATCCGGCTAAATCACCTGGCTTATCCAGCACAGGACCAGATGTGATTTTAATACCAACAGACATTTCTTGAGCAATGATTTGTGCTAATGTTGTTTTTCCAAGACCAGGTGGGCCATGTAATAAAACATGATCTAAGGATTCATCGCGCATTTTAGCAGCAGCAACAAAAATTTTTAAGTTCTCAACTATCCTTTCTTGACCAGCAAAATCTTCAAATTGTTTTGGTCTTAAGGCAATTTCATATTCCTTATCAGCTTTGGTTTCTGGCTCTCCTCTAAAATCATATTCCTCAATCATATTACAAATATATATCTGCTTGCTAAAAATTACTATTTATGTCTTTATAGATTTGCTTTAATCTAAATTTAATTCTGAATATATAAACCGGCTTACTTAGTTTTTCTGTGAATAAATCATTGTTTTTAGAAGTAAACCTAAAGCCAGTGCCTAGACCTAAAGAAATATATTTAAATCCAGAAAACTCAATAATTAAGGCTGGTTCATAATAAACATAAAGCCCTTTTCTTAAAGGTATGTTATTTTTAACATGTGCTATTCTTCCAACTCCAAATTCAACAGGAATTTCTGCAGACCAATTGTTTTGTGCATAAAAAATATATTCAGCAAATAACATTACTGAATTTATCACTAATTCGCTAGAATCTTGATTAAGTAAGGGGTTTCTTTTAGATTTTAACCAGGAATAACCTGTTCCAACTCGTATTAAGTTATTAAAATTGAAACCCATTTTTAATTCTTTAAATTGAGTTAATTGATTATTAATGAAGAAATTTTTAACGTCAATTTTTACCATTAATTGAGGCTCCTGTTTTAAACTATACTTAATAGTATCGACTAACTGAGCATATGAAAAGAAGCTAATAAATAAAAAAAGTAACAAAAAAAAAGTCCGAACATACAAATGAACGGACTTGTTAAGTAAATTAATTATCCTATTAATGCTCTTCTTCATCATCAGTAAGCGGAATATGCTGAGGAACAAAATCATGCTCTTTACCAGGCTTACTGTAATCGTAAGGCCAACGATGAACAGTAGGGATTTCACCAGGCCAATTTCCATGAATATGTTCAATAGG
>JAQWRG010000064.1 GCA_029243855.1 Flavobacteriales bacterium
CATCAATCATTTCAATCAATTCGCCAATGTGTTTTGGTGGTATTTGAAATTCATCAATTGAAATTGCCTGCTGATTAAGAATTGATTTTACACTTCCCATTATCCAATTGGTTGCTGCTTTGTAGTTTTTGGTATGTTCAATAACTTCCTCAAAATAATTAGCTATTTCTTTAAGTTCCGTTAAGTTATTTGCATCGTAATCAGAAAGTCCATATTTTGATGTATATTTTTTGAAAAGCTCATTTGGTAAAGCCGGCATGATGCTTTTCATTTCATTAATAAAATCTTCACCCAATTTTATTGGGTTTAAATCTGGCTCTGGGAAATACCTGTAATCATGAGCGGCTTCTTTTGTACGCATTCCTATAGTTGATCCAGATGGAGCATCAAATGTTCTGGTTTCTGGATGAATAGTCATGTTTTTTTCTAATAATTCAGCATGTCTTAGAATTTCAAAGTCAATGGATCTTTGGACATTCCTTATAGAGTTTAGGTTTTTAATTTCAACTCTTTGTCCAAATTCTTTTGATCCTTTGGGCATGATTGAAATGTTTACATCACATCTCATGCTGCCTTCTTCCATGTTTCCATCACATATGTCTAAGTACCTTAGTAGCTTTCTAATTTCAGACACATACTGGTATGCTTCTTCAGAGGATTTAATAACTGGCTCAGTTACAATTTCTAAAAGAGGAACTCCAGCTCTATTTAAGTCTATTAAAGTATTAAAAGGATCCAAATCATGAATGCTTTTTCCAGAATCCTCTTCCATATGAATTCGAGTAAGTTCTATTGGTTTTTCTTTGCCACCCTTTAATTTTATGTTGATGTACCCTCCTTTACATATGGGCGTTTTGTCTTGGGTAATTTGATATCCTTTCGGAAGATCAGCGTAGAAGTAGTTTTTTCTATCAAAATGCATCATTTTAGTGATGTTGCAATCACAGGCAAGGCCAAGTTTTACAGCATGCTCCAGTACTTTCTCATTAAACATGGGTAAAGTTCCTGGGTGTCCTAATGAAATGGGTGAGATTAAAGTGTTAGGAATTTGTCCAAATTCATTTTTATCTGAACAATATGCTTTTGAATTGGTGTTAAGTTGAGCATGAATTTCTATACCAACAACCAATTCATACTTAGTAAGTACATCTTTTAATTCCATGAAAACTAAATACTTTGAAAGAATTTTTTGACTAGACCTGTTAAGATAACTTCAGCTTTTGCAGCTACTTTTTGAACATCCTCATGAGTCACCTCAACAATTTTCCCAGGAACTCCTAAGTCAGTAATTACTGAAACTCCAAAACATGGAATATTCATGTGTCTTGCAGCAATAACTTCAGGTACAGTACTCATACCAACTGCATCAGCACCAATATTCCTAACATATAAGTACTCAGCAGGTGTTTCAAGAGTAGGCCCTGATAAACCAGCATATATTCCTTTTACAACTTTAATATTCATTTCTTTTGCAAGGTTTTCGGCAATCTTTAAATATTCTTTTGAATATGCCTCACTCATATCAGGGAATCTTGGTCCAAGCTCTTTAATGTTTGGTCCTATAAGAGGATTAGTTGGAAATAGGTTAATATGGTCCGTAATTAGCATAATGTCCCCAATTTCAAAATCAGGATTAACTCCTCCGGAAGCGTTGCTAACCATCATTTGTTTAACACCAAGATATTTCATTACTCTTACAGGAAATACAACCTCATTCATTGAATAACCTTCATAAAAGTGAAACCTACCTTGCATGGCAACAACATTCTTTCCACCAAGAGTACCAAATATTAATTTTCCGCTATGCCCTTCTACTGTAGAAACTGGAAAATCAGGAATGTCTTCATAAGGAATTTCATGTTGAATGTCAATTTCATTCACTAAGCCTCCTAAGCCTGTACCTAATATTATTCCAATTTGAGGTTCAAATTGTGTTTTATTTTTTAAAAATTCAGCTGTTGATTTGATGGTGGATAACATAGTCGTATATTTTTTTGTCAAATTTATTTTTATCCCAGATAAAATCTATTTCAATGTCAATGCAATATAACGGGTACTTTTCAAATGATTTGAAAAGTTTAAGTTTTTCAGCATCTTTTTGTGTTGTAAGTATGATTTTATCATTATCTGCGAAGTTATCAAATATTTCAATAATTTCAGAGGCATCTTTTTCTTTATACGGGTAATGGTCTCTAAAATTTAAATGTTTGAAATTTATATTGTGTGATTTTATATGTTTAACCAATTCGTCTGGATAGGCTATTCCTGTAACTAAAACCAAGTTTTTTGTTTTATTTAATTCGAGTTTGGATTTATTAAATATATGATAAATATCACCGTATATGATGGTGCTAAAAAAAACATCGCCATTAAATGAAATTTCGTTTTTTAAATTGTCAGCTTGATTTGTAGTTAAGTTTTTTGGACATTTTGAAACGATTAAAACATCAGCTCTTGATGAATGATGTTTAGATTCTCTCAAATAACCTAAGGGGAAAATAAAGTCTTTATGAAATGGGTTGTTGAAATCTGATAGTAAAATACTGAATCCTGGGTTTATTTTTCTGTGTTGAAAAGCATCATCTAGTACAATGCCATCTAATTTAGGAAAATCATTTAGGATTGATAATACGCCATTAACTCGGTTATGATCAACTGCTATTATCGTTTCACAGAATTTATTTTTTATTTGCAAAGGTTCATCTCCAACTTCATTAGGAATGTTACTGGAGCTTACATACCTAAAATCTTTAGTTTTTCTTCCATATCCTTTTGATAGAATAGCTATTTTAAATTTTGGGTTTAGAAGTCGGATTAGGTATTCAGTATGAGGAGTTTTTCCTGTGCCACCCATTGTTATGTTTCCAACACTAATGATTGGAATACTAAATGAAGTGGGTTTGATGAGTTTTTTATCAAAAAGCCCATTTCTAATTGATGTAATTAACCAAAAGATAAATGCAAAAGGAAATAATGGCCACTTCAACCACTTCATTTTTTATATTTGATTTTGTTAAACTAGTAGAATGATAGTCAAAGATGTAACAAATTATTTAGAATCCATAGCTCCTTTACAGTTACAAGAGAGTTATGATAATGCAGGATTAATAATAGGAGACGATTCTCAACAATTAAAAGGAGTTTTAGTTTGTTTAGATGTAGATGAAAAAGTAATAAATGAAGCAATTGATACTAATAGTAATTTAATTATTGCTCATCACCCCATTATTTTTAATGGCGTTAAAAAGATTAATCCAACAAATTATATTGGGAAATTAATTTATAAGGCAATTAAAAAGGATATATGTGTTTATGCAATTCATACCAATATAGACAATGTTCTTAATGGTGTTAATGGGAAAATAGCTGATTTAATAGGGTTAGTTGATAGGTCTATAATGCAGCCTAAAAAAAACCTTATGAAACTTACAGTTTTCACACCAAATGATTACGCTGAAAGTGTTAAAAATGTTGTTTTTAAAGCAGGAGGTGGTTCAATAGGAAATTATAGTAATTGTAGTTTTTCATCTTTTGGAATGGGAACATTTAAGGCAAATAAATTGGCTAAACCATTCATAGGAAGTGCCGATAAGGAAGAGTCCCAAGAAGAAGTTAAACTTGAAATTGTTTTACCCGCATTTTTAAAAAATAAAATAATAACTGCTATGATTAAGGCGCATCCCTATGAAGAAGTGGCTTATGATTTGATTCCTTTAGAAAATAACTCAAATTTTGGCGCTGGAATAGTGGGGAGTTTAAAAAAGCCAGTAAATGAAAAAGAATTTTTAAAAGAAATTAAAAAAATATTTAGAGTTAATTCTTTGCGTTATACTAAGCTGTTAAATAAGCCAATTAAGCGTGTTGCAATTTGTGGAGGTTCAGGTAGTTTTCTTCTTGAAAATGCCATTAATTTAGGGGCTGATATCTTCATTACTTCAGACTTTAAATATCATCAGTTTTTTGATGCTGATGGTAAGATAATTATTGCTGATTTGGGACATTATGAGTCTGAACAATACACAATTGAGTTAATTGCTGATTTATTAATGAAAAATTTTACTAATTTTGCCATCCGTTTAACTTCGGTTAACACTAATCCAATTAATTATTTGTAAAATGGCCAAAAAAAAGTACACACCAGAAGAAACATTAAGAGCATTGTTTAATCTTCAGATTATTGACTCTAGAATTGATCAAATGAGAGAAGTTCGAGGAGAGTTACCAATCGAGGTTCAAGATCTAGAAGACGAGATGGCTGGTTTAACTAAGAAATTAGAAAAGATTGAGGAAGAAATAGGTGAATTAAATAGCCTTATTCTTGATAAGAAAAACATAATTGAAGACTCTAAAGTTGCTATCAAAAAATATTTAGAACAACAAAAAAACGTTAGGAATAACCGTGAATTCGATTCTTTAAATAAAGAAATTGAGTATCAAGAGTTGGAAGCTCAATTGGCTGAAAAAAGAATCAGTGAAAATAATTCAAGAATTGCCGATAAGAATGAAATGTTAGCTGAGATTAAAGAACAGTTTTCTTCTAAGCAATCTGCACTTGAGGCCAAACAAAATGAATTAAAAGAGATTGTAGCAGAAACTGAAAAGGAAGAAGATATTCTTATGGTAGAGTCTCAAAAAGCATCAAAATCTATTGAAGAAAGATTGCTTAAAGCTTACAAAAGAATTAGAGGAGCTTCTAAAAATGGATTAGCAGTTGTTCCTGTTGAAAGAGGAGCTTCTGGAGGTTCATTCATTAAAATACCACCACAAGTTCAATTGGACATTGCTTCAAGGAAAAAAATCATTGTTGATGAGCATAGTGGAAGAATATTAGTCGATTCTGAATTGGCTGAAGAGCAAAGTTCAAAAATGGATAAAAAACTAAAAAGAGTTCTTAAAGCTAACGCTTAAGCATTTTTTAATTCCATTAGTACTGTTATTACTCTATTTTTAATTTATAAATTCTATTGAATTATCAATGGGTTAAACAATTATGGTATTTTTATTATCAATTTTAAAAATTGCTTAAATGTCTGGTAAAGGTTTAGTTAGTAGATCTGAAGATTTTTCAAAATGGTACAATGAGTTAGTTGCTAAAGCTGACTTAGCTGAACATTCTGATGTTAGAGGTTGTATGATTATAAAACCATACGGTTTTGCCATATGGGAAAACATGAAGAAAGAATTGGATAGAATGTTTAAAGAAACAGGACATCAAAATGCATATTTTCCTCTTTTTATACCAAAATCTTATTTAAGTAAAGAAGCTAATCATGTTGAAGGTTTTGCTAAGGAATGTGCTGTAGTTACACATTATAGGCTTAAAAATGCGGATGATGGTAGTGGAGTTGTGGTAGATCCTGATGCTAAATTGGATGAAGAGCTCATTGTAAGACCAACATCTGAAACAATCATTTGGAATACTTATAAAAAGTGGATTCAATCTTACAGAGATTTGCCTATTTTAATTAATCAGTGGGCAAATGTTGTTCGTTGGGAGATGAGAACTCGCCTTTTTTTAAGAACCTCTGAGTTTTTATGGCAGGAAGGTCATACGGCACATCAAACTAAAGACGAAGCTGTAGTTGAAACTGAAAAAATGTTAAATGTCTATGCTTCTTTTGCTGAAGAATTCATGGCTATGCCTGTTTTAAAAGGAGTTAAAACCGAAAATGAACGTTTTGCTGGTGCTGAAGAAACCTATTGTATTGAAGCTTTGATGCAAGACGGAAAGGCGTTACAAGCAGGTACTTCACACTTTTTAGGACAAAACTTTGCTAAGGCTTTTGATGTTACTTTTGCCGATAAAACTGGAAAGAAAAATCATGTTTGGGCAACATCTTGGGGAGTTTCTACTAGGTTAATGGGAGCTTTAATTATGTCTCATTCTGACGATAAAGGTTTGGTTTTACCCCCTAAATTAGCACCTATTCAAGTAGCTATAGTGCCTATATACAAGGGTCAAGAGCAATTAAGTCAGATTTCTAAGCTTGCTGATAAATTAGTTGACCAATTAAGAGCTGAGGGAGTTGCAGTAAAATATGACGATGATGATGCAAAAAAGCCAGGCTGGAAATTTGCTGAATATGAACTTAAAGGTGTTCCGTTAAGAATTGCTATTGGTCCTAAAGATTTAGAAAAGGGGACTGTAGAATTAGCAAGAAGAGATACGTTGACAAAACAATTTGTTAAGCAAGAAGATGTTATTGATACCGTTCAAACACTATTAAATCAAATTCAAGAAGCTTTATTTAATAAAGCCATTTCATTTAATAAAGCTAATTCTTATGAAGCTTCATCAGTGGAGGAAATGAATGAAATATTGAATAAAAATGGTGGTTTTGTCTATGCCTTTTGGGATGGCACAAAAGAGACGGAATTAAAAATCAAAGATTTAACAAAAGCAACCATAAGGTGTGTACCAGAGGGGGAAATTGAAAAAGGTAATTGCATTTTAACTGGATCAGCGAATGCAATAAAAGTTGTTTTTGCAAGGGCTTATTAATATTTATTATCATGACTTACCAAAAAAATCAAGATTTACTTTTTGAAATAATTAAAGATAAAGGCATCTTAAAACAAGATGTTTTTAATAATATTATTTTAAACTTTAAGGTCCTTAAACAGGTGCTTAAAGAGATAGCTGACGATCTTAAAGATCGAATCTCAAAAGTTGATGAAAGGATAATTATTGAGTACAAGGACACGGGCGAATTTGAAGCACAAGTAAGAGTTTCTGGAGATTTGTTGGTTTTTCAAATGCATAGCAACGTGTTTAAGTTTGACATGGAACATAGTCTATGGAAATCATCCTATTTAGAAGAAAACCCAAACAGAGGTTTTTGTGGATTAATAAATATTTACAATTTTTTGAACGATTCATTCAAATACAACCGTGTTCATGATTTAGGATATTTAATAGGTCGTATTTTTATTAATCATGAAAATCATTTCATGGTACAAGGTAAACGTCAATTGGGGTTTTTATATAATGATTTTGTGCATTCTACAGTAGATAAAGAAAAATTAAAGTCTATTGTACAGTCTGCCATTATCTATTCTTTAGATTTTGACCTTTTGGTACCAGGTTATGATTTGGTGAAAGAAGTTTCAGTTGGGCAAGTAAATCAGGTTAGTGACTCACTAAGATTAAGAACTGGTAAAAGGTTGGGATTTGTTTTTAATAACAATTCTGATGAGGTTGATGTTGACTTGACGAAATAAGTGTATTATTTTTTTTGCCTAACTAAAAAAAAAACTAAATTTGCCAACCATTAATAATAATGGCCCGTTCGTCTAGGGGTTAGGACGCCAGGTTTTCATCCTGGAAACAGGGGTTCGATTCCCCTACGGGCTACTTTAAAATAAAAAAAAAATAAAGCTATGGCAACTCATAAGTCAGCAATTAAGAGAATCAGATCAAACGAAAAAAAGGCGGAGATCAATAAATATCAGCACAAGACTACTCGTACTGCTATTCAAAAATTAAGAGAAACTACTGATAAAAAAGAAGCTAATAAACTGTTTTTGTACGTTTCTTCTCTTATTGATAAGCTTTCAAAGAAAAATATTATTCATAAAAACAAGGCTTCTAATTTAAAGTCAAGTTTAAACAAGCATGTAAATTCTCTTTAGAATTTTTTATTGTTAACTATCTTTTTAAAAAGAGCTCATTGAGCTCTTTTTTTGTTTATAGGCTATATAATCACTTATATTTCCATATATGAAGTTTAAAAGTCTATTGATTTGTCTATTAATATCAAAATTTATATACTCCCAATCTAGTAATAAGGTTGATTCAAGAATTGATCTTTTAGTTGATTATATTGGAGTAGTGTATGAAGGTTTAGACTTTTCTAATTTCATTTATATAGGGATCAACAGACAAAAACTATATTATGTTAAAGAAGATTCATTAATAAATATTTATGATGTTTCTACTGCATTAAATGGAGCTGGTAATACGTTGCAAAGTTTTAAAACACCAATTGGGTTACATGAAGTTTCTGAAAAAATTGGAAATGATATGCCTATAGGAGCTTCATTTAAACACAAACACTATACTGGTCAGGTTTTAGAAATATTGTTGGATAGCTCCTCTAATGACTCTATAAACGATGCAATCACTACAAGAATTTTGACACTAAAGGGATTAGAAAAAGGGCTAAATGTTGGCAGTTATAAATTTGACACAAAAAATAGAGGTATTTATATTCATGGAACTACAGAAGAAGGTTTAATAGGTAAGCCTGCTTCACACGGATGCATTCGAATGAGAAATGCTGAAGTGATTGAACTTTTTAATGCTGTTAATGTTGGTTGTAAAGTGGTGATTTTAGATAATTAATTATTTATCACGTAATTTCTTTATGTTTTCGTAAGCTATACTTACATAAAGTAGAAGTTAATATGAATAACAACTTTATGCCCAGAGAAAAGCTAATTAGATTTGGAAAAACAACCGTTTCAAATGAAGACTTGATAAGTATTTTACTATCAACTGGCAATTCAAGAAAAACTGTTCAAGAATTAGCAAAAGAAGTTTTAAATAGCGTTAATAATCAAGTGAATTTACTTTCAAAATTAGAAGTAAATGAATTGACACAAATTCATGGAATTGGTCAAGCTAAGGCGTGTTTGTTGGTTTCTGCCTTCGAGTTGGCTAAAAGATCTAAATATGATTTAAAAATAAGTGAGGTTATTGACTCTAGTGTTAAATCTTTTAAGGTTGTAGCCAATAAGTTAATGTTTTTAACTCATGAAGAATTTTGGTTATTGTGCTTAAGTAAATCAAATCAGGTGTTGGATTTAATACAAATTTCTAAGGGTGGAATTGATGCTACTTATGTAGATGTTCGATTGTTATTCAATAAACTTATTTTAAATAAAAGTTCTTCGTTTATTGTGGCACATAATCATCCATCTGGAATTTTAAAACCTAGTAAAGCAGATATTCAACTAACAAATAAAATAATTAAAGGAGCAAAGATTTTTGATATTCCTTTACTTGATCATTTAATTATAGGAGATAATAGTTATTTTAGCTTTGCTGATAATAATCTTATAAAAAAATGAAACTAATAACGATTGTTGGTGCAAGACCGCAAATAATCAAAGCAGCCGCATTCTCAAGAGCTATTTCTAATAATTTCCCAGAAATAAAGGAAATTATTGTTCATACTGGGCAACATTATGATGAAAACATGTCTGAAGTTTTTTTTAAGGAATTAGGTATCCCAACTCCAACAATTAATTTGCACGTAGGTTCATCCTCTCATGGCAATCAAACGGCTGTAATGATTCAAAAAATTGAAGAAATTTTAATTAATGAAAAACCATCAGCAGTTTTGGTTTATGGTGATACTAATTCTACGTTAGCAACTGCAATAGCTGCATCAAAAATACACGTTCCAATTGTCCATATTGAAGCAGGTCTTCGTTCGTTTAATAAAAAAATGCCAGAAGAAATTAATCGAATTTTATGTGACCATTCTTCAACATTGCTTTTTTCCCCTACTAAAACAGGGTATCAAAATTTAATCCAAGAAGGTTTTAGTTCAAATCTGACTTTAAATGCGAGTATGGATCACCCTAATATTTATCATTGTGGGGATGTTATGTACGACAACAGTATATATTTTTCAAACATAAGTGATGAGAAATCTACCATTATTCAAGACCTAGATTTACAAAAGAACAAGTATATCCTTTCAACTGTTCATCGAAACGACAATACTGACAATCCTGATAATCTCAATGCTATTTTCTCATCCTTCATCAGTATAACAGAATCTCATAAAATTAAATTGATACTGCCTCTTCATCCAAGAACTTCAAAGATGATGTCTAGCCTTTTGAGAGATGATTTAAAAGAGAAAATTGAAAAATCAAATTTTATATCAATAGCCCCTCCAGCATCATTTCTTGATATTTTAGCATTAGAAAAAAATGCAAAAATCATAATTACCGATAGTGGAGGTTTACAAAAAGAGGCTTATTTCTTTAAAAAGCCCTGCGTTATTTTGAGACCACAAACAGAATGGGTTGAAATTGTTGAAACAGGAAGTGCCGTCATAACAGATGCTAATGAGTCGGCTATTATTGAAGCTGTGAATTCATTTTTTTCTGGTAAAAGTTTAAAATTTCCTCAAGTATTTGGAGATGGTCATGCAGCTGAGTTTATGGCTCAAGAAATATTAAATCAATTAAAATGATTACTATTTACAGTAGTTATCTTTCCTCAAGATTACAATATGCTGTTGATGTTGTTTTTAAACAAGTTTTAGGATTAGAAGTTGTTATAACAAATCAAAAACAAAATTTAAATGGGGTTGTCATTAATTATTCAAATGAAACTATTGATGTTCCATCTTTTAATATTATTCCAGAAGGGTTACTTAATTCAAATGAGCTATATGCAGAAGTTGCTGATGTTCAAAAGAACCAACGCGATTTAATTCGAATATTCTCAAGTGAAGACCATTTTGGTTTTGATGTTTTTAGTGCGGTGTTTTTTCTGGTTTCTAGAATGGAAGAATACAACTGTAAAGATTTAGATGTACATAATCGCTTCAAATATGCCAATTCATTATTATATAAGTATTCTGTTTTAGAATTTCCAATTGTTGATGTTTGGTCGTTTAATTTATTGGATTCTTTAAATGATTTCTTTAATAATAAGATTTCATGTTCA
Organism: Flavobacteriales bacterium; assembly: GCA_029243855.1. Lineage (GTDB taxonomy): Bacteria > Bacteroidota > Bacteroidia > Flavobacteriales_D > Parvicellaceae. Next base: position 10,691 of record JAQWRG010000064.1, read on the forward strand.
AGAAAATTTAAACAATCTCTGACTGTTGATGTCGATAATGCCTATGCTTATAAACACAAAGGCGTTATAAGAACAATTGGTGCATCATTTAAATCCCTTTTAAAGTTAGATTTCACTGTTTTTTTTCAACGTTTTAGAGTTCTTTTGTCAAAGGAAAAAGATCCTTACGACAACTATGACTATCTAAAAACATTTATTCAAAAAGAAAATATTGATTTAACGATTTTCTTGTTGCTTGCTGATTATGGTAAATATGATAAAAATTTGAGTTTTAAAAACAAATCGTTTTTGTCTTTGATTAAATACTTGTCTACGTTTTCAATACTTGGCATTCACCCATCTTACAATTCATACGGAAAGTCTGATAAATTAAATATTGAAGTTAAAAGATTAGAGAAAATAATTTTATCTAAGGTTAATCACTCTAGAAATCATTTTTTAAGGTTTAAAATTCCACATACTTTTCAGCATTTATTGAATCTTGGTGTTCAGAATGATTATAGCATGGGTTATGCCAATTATCCTGGTTTTAGAGCTGGCACTTGTACACCTTTTTATTTCTATGATTTGTCAAAAGAGCAACAAACAGATTTATTACTCGTTCCATTTACTTATATGGATGGAGCTTTTAAAGATTACATGAATTATTCTATTCACGATTCAAAGGAATTAATAGCAAAATTAAAAAGTAATGTAAAAGGAGTTGACGGTTCTTTTATTTCGGTATGGCACAATGAATCTTTGAGTAATCAACAACGTTGGATTGGGTGGAGAGAAGTATTTGAGCACACATTTAAAAATTAGGATTAATTGGATTGTAAACTAATTTCATATGAGAACATTGATAAAGATAAGTGGGATTGTCTTTTAGTTTCCTCTGACCAAATTGAAAGTCAGTATGCTTCTTATTGGTACATTTCAAGCGTTTCCAATTGTTGGAGTGCTATTGTTTTAGGAGATTATGTTGCTGCATTTCCATTTGCTCATAAAAAAAAGGGTGGCTATGAATTAGTTTATCAGCCTTTTTTCACTAGATCTTTTCCTTTAATGGGTAAAATTAATGAGGCATTTATAAGATATGTTTTTGATTACTTTCAAGAAAATTTCAGCTACTTAGATGTTAACCTTTTAAGTGAAATTAATTTTCCTTTTTTAAGTGTAGAAAAGCGAGTTTTTCAGCAATTAAATTTGAATCAAGAATATAAATTGATTAAAGACTCTTATTCAAAAAACACTAAACGTTTCTTAAAAAAGAATCAAAACATAAAAATTGAAAAATCATATGATTTAGATCTGTTTATGTCCCTTTTTAAAGCAATGGTTGGTGAAAAGCTCAATTATAAAAATGAAAATTACAATGCTTTATCCAGTCTAATTAAAGAAGGTTTAGCAAATGAGTGTATTGATTTTCTTCAGGTCAAATTTGAAGGAGAAGTAGTCGGATATGGTGTTTTTTATTTTTATAAAAATGTAGTTAATTTTTTAAAAGGTGCAGTCACAAATAAGGGCAAAAATATAGGGGCAATGTATGTTTTAATCAATCATATAATTGAACAAAATTGCAACTCAGATTTAGTTTTAGATTTTGGTGGTTCAAATATTACTACTGTTTCTAATTTTTATAAAAAGTTTGGAGCAAAGAATGTTACTTATCATAATTATTCATTTGATAATCTGCCGAAAATCATAAAACAATTAAAAAATATTAGAGCTAAAATATTGAAGTAAATATTCTAAATTAGAATAAAATTAAGCAATGGAAGTTTATAATTTTAGTGATCATAATTCTATATATAATGATTTTTTATCTGAATTAAGAGATGTTGATGTTCAAAAGGATAGAATGCGTTTCAGAAGGAATCTTGAACGATTGGGTGAGATTTCTGCATATGAAATAAGTAAAAAGCTAATCTCTTCTAATAAAAATATTGTTACTCCTTTAGGAACTTCATCAATGAATATAATTAACGAAGAATTAGTTTTAGCTACTATTTTAAGAGCTGGATTGCCATTGCATCAAGGCTTGTTGAATTATTTTGATAAGGCTGAAAATTGCTTTATTTCGGCTTATAGAAAGCACACATCTAATGAAGATTTTGAGGTTGAAATTGAATACATGTCTAGTCCAGATTTAAACAATAAAACCATTTTATTAAACGACCCTATGTTGGCTTCAGGAAGATCAATGGTACTTGCATACAAAGCTTTATTAGAGAGAGGTAACCCTGGTAAAATTCATGTGGTTTCAGTTATTGCTAGTGCTGATGGAGTTGAATTCGTGAAAAATAATTTACCTGATAGTACTACAATATGGGTTGGGGGAATTGATCCTGAAATGACAGCAGAATCTTACATTGTACCTGGATTAGGAGATGCAGGTGACTTAGCTTATGGTTCAAAGCAAGATGAATGAATTGGCTAGCATTTTTATACGTATTTCTTTGGTCACACGTTAAGTTTTTAGTTGCAGCAACGATAGCTATCGCAACCTACCCTAAACTTACGGTTGATGAAATATTTGTAGCCTCAGCTTTAGGTGCTATATCGTGTTTTAATATTTTTTATTTTATTTCTTATAAGTTCTATTTTAAAAGAGGGGATAAAAAAAATTCTAAAAAGAAGAAAAAGAGTAAGAATTTTAAAAAGAGAAATAGAATTTTAATTAAAATGAAACAATCTAAAATTGGTTTTATATTGGTTTGCACATTAGCGCCATTGTTTTTATCTATTCCCATTGGTACTGTAGTGGTTGTAAAGTTTTTTGGGCATAAAAAAATAACATATCTATATGTTTCTGTTTTGTTAGTGATTATGTCCTTTTTATTGGCTTATTTAAACGACAGTATTTTTCAACTTTTTGAATAATGACAATCAAGCACCTTTTCTTTGATTTAGATAGAACACTATGGGATTTTGATAAAAATTCTTTTGAAGAATTAAGTTATTTATATAATAAACATCGGCTTCATGAAAAAGGAATTTCATTACCTGAAGAATTCATCAAAATTTATAAGCAAATAAATGAAAAATGTTGGGAGCAATATCGAGAAAACCTTCTTTCAAAAGACGATCTTAGGGTTAAAAGGTTTTACGATACTTTCTTGTATTTTGGAATAGAAAGTGAAAGTTTGTCCAAACAGTTTGGTGATGATTATGTCATGAATTCTCCTACAAGAACCTGTTTGATTGATGGAACTATTGATTTATTAGAAAAATTAAAGCCACATTATGAAATGCATATCATTACTAACGGTTTTGAAGAAGTTCAACACATAAAACTCCGTAATTCTAACTTGTCAAAATATTTTACAGTTGTTGTTACATCTGAAGCTGCAGGGGCAAAAAAACCATCTCCAATAGCTTTTGAATATGCATTAGAAAAAGCAGGTGCTAACTTAGAAGAATCTATTATGATTGGAGACGATTTGAATACTGATATTAAAGGAGCAATTGATTTGGGAATGAAAGCCATTTATTTTAATTATCATTCAATAAAACATAACTATTTCCCGTGGAAAGAGGTTAAATATTTATCTGAGATTGAAAATATACTATTGTAGCCTTTTTATGTTTAGTTTTTACCAATTTGGTATTCTCTTATTTTGAAACATTATTTATAACTGATCTACTTTTTGTGTTATGAATATTGGCATCATATTCATTGCAACTTCATTCAATTTCTTTAAATTCGCAATATTGGTGTTTTGATGATGAAAATTACTTTTTTCTATGCATTCATCAAACATCAAATACAATACGTAGGTTGATCTACTGCAAAACAATTTTGTTTTAATTGTAGTTCGAAAATAAAGTTAGACATTGAATTAACTTTTTCAATCTGGTTTTATAAATTAAAATAAGTTTAAGATATGGGTTTGTATAAAGATTACATAAATGAGATTGAAGAGAGAAAAACTCAAGGATTACATCCAAAACCTATTGATGGAGCTGATTTATTACAAGAAATTATCGATCAGATTAAAGATGAAAGTCACGCTGATCGTGAGATGTCACTTGATTTTTTCACATACAATGTGCTTCCTGGAACAACAAGTGCTGCTGGTGTTAAAGCTAAGTTTTTAAAAGAAATTATTTTATCTCAAACCAAATTCGAAGAAATTTCACCTGTTTTTGCTTTTGAACTATTATCTCATATGAAAGGAGGTCCTTCAATTGAAGTGTTGTTAGATCTTGCTTTAGGAAATAACTTGGATACAGCTAAAAAAGCATCTGATGTATTAAAGACTCAAGTGTTTTTATATGAAGCTGATACAGATAGATTAGAATCTGCTTACAAAGAAGGTAATGAAATAGCTAAAGATATTATTCAAAGCTACTCAAAAGCAGAGTTTTTTACCAATCTTCCAGATTTAGAAGAAAAAATTGATATTGTGACATTTGTTGCTGGTATAGGAGATATTTCTACAGATTTGCTTTCTCCAGGTTCAGATGCACATTCTCGTTCTGATAGAGAGTTACATGGCCAATGTTTGTTTGAGCACAACAAGGTAAAGCAAGAAGAATTAAGAACTGTACAAGCCCAACATCCCGGAAAAAGAGTAATGTTAACTGCCGAAAAAGGAACAATGGGAGTTGGTTCTTCAAGAATGTCTGGTGTAAATAACGTTGCATTATGGATTGGCAAGCAATTTAGTGAGTATGTTCCGTTTATAAACTACGCACCTGTGGTAGCGGGAACAAATGGAATCTCTCCTATTTTTTTAACAACAGTTGGTGTTACTGGTGGTATCGGTCTAGACCTAAAAAACTGGGTAAAGAAGAAGGATGATGAAGGAAATACTATTCTTGATGAGGATGGAGTACCCGTGTTAGAAGAAAGTTATGAAGTGAAAACAGGTGATGTTTTTACCATTAATACGAAAGAAAAGCAATTGTATAAAGATGGTAAAGTGGTAAAAGATATTTCTGCTGCATTTACTCCCCAAAAAATGGAGTTCATGAAAGCAGGAGGTTCCTATGCTGTGGTTTTTGGAAAGAAGCTACAAACTTTTTCCTGTAAAGCTCTAGGAATTGATATTCCAGAAGTATATGCTAAGTCTAAAGAAATTTCCCATAAAGGACAAGGGCTAACTGCAGTTGAAAAAATCTTTAATAAGAATGCAGTAGGAACAACTCCAGGAAAAATATTACACGCTGGTTCTGATGTAAGGGTTGAAGTAAATATTGTGGGTTCGCAGGATACAACAGGCTTAATGACGTCACAAGAATTGGAGATGATGGCTGCAACTGTTATTTCTCCCATTGTAGATGGTGCTTATCAATCTGGATGTCATACAGCATCTGTGTGGGATAAGAAAGCACAAGAGAATATTCCAAAATTAATGAACTTTATGAACAATTTTGGTCTGATTACAGCTCGTGATCCTGAAGGTGATTACCATGCAATGACTGATGTGATTCATAAAGTTTTAAATGATTTAGCTGTCGATGATTGGGCTGTTATAATTGGGGGTGATTCCCACACGAGAATGTCTAAAGGTGTTGCTTTTGGAGCTGATTCTGGTACGGTTGCGCTTGCTTTAGCAACTGGAGAGGCTAGTATGCCCATTCCAGAGTCTGTTAAAGTTACTTTCAAAGGGAGTATGAGTGAATATATGGATTTTCGTGATGTGGTACATGCTACTCAATCTCAAATGTTGAAGCAGTTTGGAGGAGAGAATGTTTTCCAAGGTAGAATTATTGAGGTTCATCTAGGTACATTAACATCTGATCAAGCCTTTACTTTTACAGATTGGACAGCTGAAATGAAAGCAAAAGCTTCAGTTTGTATATCTGAAAATAAGACCTTGATATCATCATTAGAAATTGCCAAAGGAAGAATCCAGATCATGATAGATAAAGGAATGGATAATGAAAAGGAAGTTCTTCAAGGATTAATAGATATTGCTGATAAAAGGATTAATGAAATTAAATCTGGAGATAAACCAGCTTTATTGCCTGATGCTAATGCCAAGTATTATGCTGAAGTAGAAATTGACTTAGATATCGTTGCTGAACCAATGATTGCAGATCCAGATGTTAATAATGAAGACGTGTCCAAACGATACACTCACGATTGCATCAGACCATTGTCTTTTTACGGAGGATCTAAAAAGGTGGATTTAGGATTTGTAGGGTCGTGTATGGTTCATAAAGGTGATATGAAAATATTAGCTCAAATGCTAAAAAATATTGAATCAATAAAAGGTTCTGTAGAATTTAATTCTCCATTGGTAGTTGCTCCTCCAACATATAATATTGTTGATGAGTTAAAAGCTGAAGGAGACTGGGAAGTGTTGGCTAAATATGCAGGATTTGAATTTGACGATAATGCTCCAAAAGCTAATGCAAGAAAGGAATACGAAAATATTTTATATTTAGAACGTCCAGGTTGTAATCTATGTATGGGTAATCAAGAAAAAGCAGCTCCTGGTGATACGGTTATGGCAACTTCTACAAGATTATTTCAAGGAAGAGTAGTGAAGGATTCTGGAGAGAAGAAGGGAGAGTCCTTATTGTCATCTACACCTGTAGTTGTTCTTTCTACTATTCTGGGCAGAACACCAACATTTGAAGAATATAAAACTGCTGTAAAAGGTATAGATTTAACCAAGTTTTCTCCTCCTAAAGAACTTGTTTAATGAGGTTTCTTTTATTTTTTTCATTTCAGTTTTCAATTTTAATATCTGCTCAATTAAATAATAACCAAAAAGTTGTTTCTGAATCGTTATTTATTAATTGGGATAACACTTTTGAAGAACCAAAAAATACAGTTTTAGAATTGGTCTGTCCTAAAATAGACACCGTTAAAATAGCAGTTATTGGATTAGGGAACAGAGGAGCTATGGCTTTAGATCGCTTACCTCAAATTCCAAATGTTAAAATAGTTGCTATTGCTGATGTTGACTCAAATAAAGTAAATAATTGCTTAGAAACTTATTTTGATGATAAAGGTTATTCCATCCCATTTCCTTACTATAAAACTGATGACTGGAAATTAATTTGTCAAAGAAACGATATTGATTTAATTTATATTTGTACGCACTGGCAATTGCATACACCCATTGCAGTTTATGCTATGGAGCACGATAAACACGTTGCAGTTGAGGTTCCAGCAGCTTTAACAATTGAAGAATGTTGGCGATTAGTCAATACCGCTGAAAAAACTAGAAAGCATTGCATACAGCTTGAAAATTGCATGTATGATTTTTTTGAATTGACTGCTCTGAATATGGTTCAACAAAACCTGTTTGGTGAAATAGTTCATGTTGAAGGGGCTTATATACATGATTTGAGAAGTTTAAACTTTCACGATACGTATTACTGGAATCATTGGAGATTAAAGCAGCTTCAGGTTAATGACGGCAATACCTATCCAACACATGGTCTAGGTCCTATTGCTCATGTATTGAATATTCATCGTGGGGACAAGTTCAATTATTTAGTTTCTATGTCGAGTGATCAGTTTGGTATGAATAAATATGCTAAAGAACACTTGCCAGATTCAAGTAAATATTATGATGTTGATTTTAAAAAAGGTGATATAAATACCACATTAATTAAAACCCAAAAAGGAAAGACAATCCTTCTTCAACACGATGTTACTTCTCCTAGGCCTTACTCTAGACTATATACTTTGAGTGGAACAAATGGATTTATTCAAAAGTACCCTAAACATTCAATAGCCTTAGAACCAAATGCTCATTCTTCTTTGTCTTCAAATGAAATAGATTCAATGTTGCTAAATTATCAACCTTCCGTTTTAAAAGAAATCAAAGATAAAGCTAAGCAAGTTGGTGGTCATGGAGGAATGGATTACATAATGGATTATCGATTAATTTATTGTTTAAGAAATGGTCTTCCATTAGATCAAGATGTATATGATGCTGCAGAATGGTCTTCTATCGTTGAGTTATCCAGAAAGTCAGTAGAGTCGGGTAGTGCTCCTGTACAAATTCCTGATTTCACAAGAGGAAATTGGAATAAAGTTAAAAAGGTGAGCTATTTTATAAAGTAGTTTAATTTTTTTTAAACATCCACAGCTATTAAATCCATAGGAGATTTTGTTAGTTTATTGAACTCTTCACCAAGTTTTTGAATGTCTTCATCATCAATTTCGTATTTCCAAATGAATTGAGTTTTATCAGTTGAGTACAATTCTTCAATAAGTTGCATGGTTTTTAAAATTTGAATAACGCTAGACGAAGAAATATAGTTTAGCTCAAATTCAAGATTAAATACATTACTATGCTTTGATAAATCCGAAATCCAAGTGTAAATAGGTTTGAAAAATAGTATGGAATTTTCTGGAAATAAATTACCACTTAACGTTAAATTACCTGTTTCGGCATTTCCAATTACTTTTGGAGTGCTTTTTGTACTTTCTATAGTAAGGTTTTCCATAATATTTATTTTTTATTCAAATTAATTTCAATAGAGATAAGGGATAGTTTATCATTTATTGGAGTATTGTTTAGTATAATTTTGTTTTTAGATTTCATAGCCATGGTAATAACCCCTAATCCAGCACCGCCTTTTTTAGATATTTCCCCATTGGTTAACGTATCTAAATATATTTTTTTAACACCATCATAGTCTGTGTTGTTTAGTCTATTGATTGCTTTATTAAGAGCGCCTAATTTTTCGGAAATAATAAGATTGGCAAAGTGAATTACATAGACGTCATCACTTGATACAATGTTACAATAGGCTAATTGTTGGTCATTTGCACTAAACTCTCCATGATTTTTGATATTTTGAAGGCCTTCAATTAGAATATTAAAGAAACTCTTAATGATCTTTTTTGGTTCTTTTTTAGTCGTTAAATATTCTTCTATATCAGAAATGAATTCATTTATTTTTGAAGTTTTAAACTCTCCGAAATGAGAGAACAAAAGTTCAAAACCCTCTTTTTTTAGAAGTTTTTTTGAATCGTTGTATATATTTTCACATTTAGGTAAAATCACTATTTAAATTATACTATTTCTTAAAAATAATGGATGTTGAAGAACAATAAAAAAAATTAGTTATATAATTTAAATATTCCTTGTAAATCCTGCTTAATATATTTCATTTCTGAATCTTTGTAGCTGTAAATTAAATTGGTTAAAATTCTTTTGCTTATAGCTTTGTTGTTGCATGGGGTAAAATATTTAATATCATTTTCTAGTTTAATTTCTACTAAAAAATCTTCTAAATCAACATGTTGAAGTATTACTCCTTTACTGAAAGCATTTATGTAAAAAAGCACATCATTTCTATGATATTCATTTTGTGGTTTGAATTCACTAAATGCATTTTCATTCACATATCCAACAATAAAATGATTAGGTAAATTAATTCCTTTAATTGGAATGTTTAATCTGTTTGCTATTTCGGTATACAATAATGAAATGGTTAACGGATTGCCTTTTTTATTTTTTATTAAATTTCCAAAAGATGAATTTTCAGGAAAATGATAATTTTCTTTGTCTCCGTATATTTTATATACATCAAACAATACGTTATTGATGATCATAACTTTTTCAACAGGACTCATAGAGTTTGTTAATTGTATAGATATGTCTTCAACCATTTGATTTAATTCGTGATTGATGTAATTCAGAGTAGTGTTAGGGAAAAAATATTGATCAATTTGCATTATTCCTTCAAAAAGAGACTCAGGTACGTTTACCCAATCTCGGTGTTTTTCAATTAGTTTTTTAAAACTTATTTCATGGATTAGGTCTTTTGCACGATCGTTAAACAGTTTTCCTAATTGCTCTTCAAACGATGCTTTCTCTAGAAGGGGAATACATTCAGGTCCAATTTCCATTAATTTATCCTTAATGTGAAGATAAATGTTCTCATCAGGATCTTCTAATAAATGAACTAAAGCAGATATTTCTCTTTTTTCAGACATAATTAATAAACTTTAACGTTTATAAATTAATTAGGTTGCTGAAATCAGTAAATCATTATGAAGTGAGTCTTTCCAAAGTAGTTGAAATTAACTCATTTACTGGTTTTTTATAATCCTCGGAGTATGCTTTTTGAAATCTGTTAGCAATGATGGCACAAACCGTGCAGGCTTCATGACCCAACATAGCACTAAGTCCATACAACGCAGAAGTTTCCATTTCAAAATTAGTTATTCTTTGATCTTTGTAAGAAAACTCATTGAGATACTCGTTAAGGTTAGGAACGTTTGCAGCCAATCGTAGAGATCTACCTTGAGGACCGTAAAATCCATTGGCAGTTGCTGTTATTCCACGAAACATTCCATCTCCCAATTTATTTAATAAATCAGTTGACCCTTTAACAAAATACGGCTGATTAGCTTCTTTTGGCCACTTTATTTGTTTTTTAAACTCATTTTGAAGTTCTATTTCATCATTTTCATAATTCGTATTGTAAAAGCCTAATAAACCGTCAAAACCCAATCCATAAGTTGATATAACTGAACTGTCTACTGGAATATCTTCTTGTAATGCACCACTGGTTCCAATTCGAACAATTTTTAATTTTTTGAATTCACTTTTAGGCAATTTTGTGTTAAAATCAATATTGGCTAAAGCGTCTAATTCATTTATTACAATGTCTATATTATCACATCCAATACCTGTAGATAATACGGTAATTCTTTTACCATTTTTAGTTCCAGTATGGGTGTAGAATTCTCGCTTATTAATTTTTGTGTCAATTGAATCAAAATGTTGCGAGACAAGAGGAACTCTTTCTTGGTCACCAACGACTATTATTGTATCCGCAATATCTTTTGGCAATAAGTCTAAATGGTAAATTCTACCTTCATTTGTTATGATTAACTCTGAAGGAGCAATAGGATTGGTATGATTAATTGTATTTTTTTTCACCCTTAAATGTAATCAATTATGTTAACTTTAATCAGGGGTCTTGAGAACCAAAAACTTTTTTGAGAATATCAGAAGCTCTAGCAATAGGATCTTTTCTTATTTTTTTTTCTTCGTTTTCAATCAATAAAAATAGTCCGCTAATAGCTCTTTCAGTAACGTATTTATTTAAGTCGGTATTTATAGGTTCATTTCCAGATAACAGTGTGGTTTTATTATAGCTTTTAGCCAAGGGGTTCCAATAAGATGTAAGATTGACACTGTTGATAGCTGCTTCAACTTTTGGAAAAAAAGCATTGTACAATTTTTCAGATGTATTTTCTTTTAAGTAGTTGGTAGCTGCATTATCACCTCCTTTAAGTATGCTAAAACCATCTTGAACACTCATGTTTTTAATGGCTGATAGAAATATTGGAGCTGCTTCCTTAGCCGCTTGCTCAGCTGAACGGTTTAAGACCTCTTCAAACTCGTTAACTTTATTTTCAAGACCAAGCTGTATTGCTTTATCTTTTACTTTTTTTGCATCTGGAGGAAATGGCAATTTAATAAGATCATTTTTTAGAAAACCATCTAAAGCAGAAGCTTGATTGGCTCCTTTTTCTATACCTTGTGATAAAGCTTCTTTTAACCCTTTAATTACTTCTTCATTGGTAAGTGGGTTGGAAGTTTCAGTAGTTTTGGTTTTATCGATTTGATCTTTTACTTTATTTGAAATCTTATTCAAATTAATTTGACTACTGCAATTGGTTATTAAGAGTGAAAGTGAAAATAGAAAGGTGATTTTTTTAAGCATTTTTTTCATGTTTAATAGATATGTTATAAACATAACAAAAATTTTGCCAAAGTTGTCTGCTCATCAAAAAGTTAATTTATAATTTAGATAAATATGAATTGTGAAGTTATTTCAATAGGGGATGAGTTACTAATAGGTCAAACTGTAAATACCAATGCATCTTGGATTGGCATGCAGCTTAATTTAATCGGCTTTGATGTGAATTATGGAGTAGTGATTCCGGATGATAAATCAGCAATATTGAACGCACTCAAGATTTCATCTGAGCGATCTGATTTGGTTGTTGTTACTGGAGGATTAGGGCCAACCAAAGATGACATTACAAAGCATACTTTATGTGAGTTTTTTCAAACAACCTTAGAATTAAATCATGAAATAGAAGATGATATAATTACTTATTTTTCAGCAAGAGGATTGCCTATTTTACAAACCAACCGTGATCAAGCATTGCTTCCCAAAAATTGTAAAATTCTTAACAATTCTAAAGGAACCGCTAGTGGAATGTGGTTTGACAAAGAGCAAACTGTTTTTATTTCTTTACCTGGTGTACCTTATGAAATGAAGGCCATAATGCTAGAGGAGGTTTTACCTAATCTAAGGTCTAGTAATTCAAATGCCAGTCAATTGATTAATAAAACAGTAAAGACCCATGGAATGGGGGAGTCCTTTTTGGCAGAAATTATTAAAGATTGGGAAGAAGGATTAAGTGATGATAAAATCAAATTGGCCTATTTGCCCTCTCCGGGTATTGTTAAACTTAGACTTACCATTTCTGGTTCTAAAAAAGAAAGATTAAATCAAAAGTTAGATTATCATATAGATAAGTTAAAAGCATTAATTCCAAAGCAAATATTTGGTTTGGAAAAAGATACTATGGAAGCAGTTGTTGGAAATCTTCTTATTGAAGCTAGTTCAACAGTCTCAACTGCTGAAAGTTGTACTGGTGGATCAGTTGCAAAATTATTGACCAGTATAAGTGGCAGTTCAGCCTATTTTAACGGAAGTGTTGTTACTTATTCAAACAAGTCAAAAGAAGAGCTTCTAAACGTTGATTCAATGTTAATCGAAAAGGAAGGAGCAGTTAGTCAGAAAGTTGTGGAAAAAATGGCTAAACAGGTAAGAAATATATTCCATTCAGATTTTGGCGTTTCAACATCAGGTATTGCAGGTCCTGGAGGTGGTTCTATAGAAAAACCAGTTGGTACGGTTTGGATTGCCGTTGCTTCAAAAAATAAAGTAGTATCTAAGAAATTAAATCTAGGATATAGCAGAGAAAGAAATATTCATGTTTCTGCTTTGTCTGCGCTAAATTTATTGCGATTAGAATTGGTTAATAACTAGTTCAGATAAACTCAAACTTTCTTTATTAATAGGAAATGTTGTAAATTTTTTGTAAATTATATCTATTAGAGTTGATTGAAATAATCAGTTTAACTAATTTTTTAAGGCCATGTCAAGTTCAAGAACGTCTAAAATAGCTTTGAGATTGTCAATAATAAATTCGATAATTATTATCCTTTTATTAATGATTTTACTTGTCGTAAAGATTTAATTAAATCTTCCATTTTTCAATTTCTTCTAGTGCTGAGGTTTTATCTTCCCAGGATAAAAATTCCATTTTATTTGGACTTTTGTAATTACAAAACCATGAACGGATAATAAGTTTTACAGATACAGGAATAGAGTCTTGCATAAAGGTTAAATTGCTTTTTGCAGGAATAGCGATTATTTTATGATCTTCTTCACCATTATCTAAAAGTTTTAGAATGGCGACAGGTTTTATGTTTATTTCAGTGCCCTGAGTTAAATTTTCTGATACAACTAACACATCTAGTGCATCTCCATCACCACCCAACTTAGGATCCATGTAGGTATTTAAAATATAGCCATAATTTCCTGGATATGGTAGGTAATTAATTGTTCTTTCTTTTCCCTTAATTATTTCGCACTCAAACTTTTTAGTTTGATAGTTGTATTCAAATATTTTATTTGTTCCAGCAGGAATTTCTATAATTGCTGT
>JAQWRG010000076.1 GCA_029243855.1 Flavobacteriales bacterium
AGTATCAATTTACTGGAGGCAAAATATGGGGAGAAGTCCCATTTCCATTACTTGAAATTCATCCTGGCAATGAAACTTGGTCATTTAACCCTTTAGCATTTAACATGATGAATATTGGAGAATTTATAAGCGATCGTTATATAAGCTTTAAAACCGAACATCATTTTGAAGGATTATTCCTGAATAAATTCCCACTACTTAAAAGGCTACAAATTCGTGAAATTGCTGGTTTAAAAGGGGTATATGGTGATTTATCACTCAATAAACATGTAAATATTTTCTCACTACCCAATTTTTCTAGTTCATTGAAAAAAAAACCATATTTAGAAACCTATTTTGGGCTTGAAAATATTTTTAAATTCATTCGATTAGATTTTATTTGGAGATTATCATACATTGATAATACATTTGATGGAATTAAAGTTTCTCCTTTTGGATTAAGGGGATCTTTACAATTTGATTTTTGATGGAACTAAGGACTGAAAATATTAATAAATCTTACAAAGGAAGACAAGTTGTAAATAATGTTTCCGTTCAGCTTAAAAAAGGGGAAATTGTAGGTCTTTTAGGGCCAAATGGAGCTGGGAAAACCACCTCTTTTTATATGATTGTAGGGTTAATAAAGCCTGAAAAAGGTGCTGTTTTTTTAAACGATAAAGAAATAACCCAAACACCCATGTTCAAGCGTGCTAAAATGGGCATAGGATATCTTCCACAAGAAGTATCTGTTTTTAGAAAATTAAGTGTTGAGGACAACATAATGGCTATTCTAGAAATGACCGATTTAACAAAAACCAGACAGAAAGAAAGGTTGGAAGAACTTATTTCAGAATTTGGATTAGGACATGTTAGAAAAACATTAGGAATTAAATTATCTGGGGGCGAAAAAAGAAGAACAGAAATAGCTCGTTGCTTGGCTAACGAACCCAGCTTTATTTTGCTTGACGAACCGTTTGCTGGAGTTGATCCAATTGCTGTTGAGGATATTCAAAAAATTGTTTTGAAATTAAAACAAAAAGGAATTGGTATTTTAATTACCGACCACAATGTTCAAGAAACCCTGTCTATTGTTGATAGAGCCTATCTTTTATTTGAAGGGTCCATATTGAAATCTGGAACTGCTGAGGCTTTAGCAAAAGATGAGCAGGTAAAAAAGGTTTACCTCGGTCAGAATTTTGAACTCCGTAAAAAACAAATCATTTAGCATTTTTGGGCTATATTTTAAACATAGAAACATCAACCAAAGTATGTTCTGTAGCTCTTTCGTTAAAAGGATTATTAGTTAGTCTTCATGAAATTAAAGATGATAAATACGTTCATTCAGAAAAACTGAACCTTCTCATTAAAAATTGTATGTCGGAAAGCAGTATTGCTTTTACACAATTAAGTGGGATAGCTATTAGTTCGGGCCCTGGTTCTTTTACAGGTTTAAGAATAGGTGTTTCAACCGCAAAAGGATTAGCTTATTCATTAGGAATCCCTCTAATGAGCGTAGACTCGTTACGTTCATTATTTGAAGTTTTCAAAAAAAGTGGTGTGCCAAAAAAAGAAGATGTTATTATGCCAATGATTGATGCAAGAAGACAAGAAGTCTACACTATGGCTATGAATTGTATGGGAAAACAAATAATTCCTATTTCAGCACAAGTGATTGATGCTTCATTTTTCAATCGTTTTTCAAAAGATACAACGCTACATTTGATTGGGGACGGTTGTGAAAAATTTGATGGTAAATTCAACTCTAAAAACATTCAGTTTCATACATCCATAATCAGTTCCGCTATTGGAATGATAGAATTATCTTACAATAAATTTATTGAGACAGATTTTGAAGATGTTGCTTATTTTACACCTAAATACGTTAAAGAATTCCATTTCAATTGATCTTTTTTTTTTTAAAACAAATTTTTAATCTCTGAATAATATAATCATCTTAGCAAACTGAATTTCATACATAATGAATTTATTATACATTGAATCAACTGATGAAACTCCACATGTATCTTTCGACCCAGAAAAAGGAACATTAGAGCTAAGTGGAAAATCAATACTTAATGACCCAGATTCCTTTTTCATTGATCTAATTGAATGGGTTGATCTTTATATTAGTCAACCTGCAAAAACGACATCGTTTACCATAAATCTTGAGTCGTTTAATACTTCATCACTTAAGCAAGTGCTAAATTTACTACTTAAGCTTGACGAATTATTTAAAGCCAACAACAATGTTGAAGCTTATTGGATTTACAATAAAGATGAAGATGTTATGCATGAGCTTGGTCAAGATTATGCCAACATGGTTAAACTACCTTTTCAATTCATTGAAAAGAAACCTAAATTATCTGTTTCTATCTAATTTTATTTTTTCTATTAATTACTCTAACTCCAAAAAATTATGAAAACCTCTTGGGATAAGCTTTCAACTATTGTACTAATAATCGCTGTTGGTGTTCTATATTTCCTTCAATTTAGCGAAGAAAAAAACACGCAAGAAAAAACCAAATCAGAGTCACAAGAATATTTTCAACAACCTTCTAACAGCACATTAAAAATTGCTTACGTTAACAGCGATACTGTTTCCAAGCATTATTTATTTGCCGAGAAAATTCAAACGGCATTATTAGCTAAAAGATCTTCTGCCGAAAATCAAATAAAAGGGAAATATAATTCTTACCAAAAAATGGTGACTGAGTATCAAAATGAAGCGCCAATAATGGGACAAAGAGAAGCTGCTGAAAAGGCTCAAAACATTGGGCTTTTAGAACAAGAAATAATGAAACTTGAAAAAGATCTTTCTGATCGTCTTGCTTTGGAAGAAATTGAGCTAACAACAGAGTATATAAAGGCGACCGATGTTTACATGCAAAAAATTGGCAGAAAACTTGGCTACGATTATGTTTTAAGTTATCGTCTTGGAGGTCCAATGTTATTTGCTGATTCTGTCCACGAGATCACTTCTAAAATCATCATTGAACTCAATAAGGAATATAACCTATCAAATAAGTAACTCCATTTATTTTTTTTCGTTTAGTTTTATATATCTATGTTTTGTAGAGATATATGAATATTCTTAATACTATAGAAAAACACCAAAATGGAATTATTGGAGCATTGATGCTTCATATTATTCTATTCATTTGGCTCAACTTAAAAAATGTTTCTTTTGTTGTTATTCAACCTATAGAAAAAACAATAGCAACGTTAGATTTTACAAATGAAGTTCCCGAAGAAACAACCGTTGACAATGAAGATGTTTCAACAATTGACCCCTCAAATATAAAACAAACAGCTTCCAATTTTGATGTAGAAAACAATGACGACTTATCTGCCAATTTTAATTCAGATAAAGCTGACCAACAAATATTGGAAGAATTACAAGATTTTGAAGCTCAGGAATTTAACAAACTGAGTGATGACAATCCCGAGATAATTAATTTAGAGGATGATGTTTCACCTACAGAGCCGAATGCTGAACCCTCAATTCCAACTGGAAAACTTATTGAGGCAAGTGCTAAATATTCCTTGTCGAAAAGAAATGCGACATTTGAAACAATACCAACTTTTATTTGCAACCAAATTGGTGTCGTAAGACTAGACATAAAGGTTAATCAAAAAGGAATTGTTGTTGATTGTAAAATCAACAATACGCATACAACTACGTCTAATGAATGCTTATTGAAGAATGCAACCGATTATGCTAATAAATGGCGATTTGAACAAGATTTTAATCAACCTTCAAAGGCAAGTGGATGGATTGAGTTTGTATATTTATCACAATAAAAAAACAAATGAAAATAAACTTTTCAAGTCTTCTTCAACTAAGCCTAATGTTTTACTTAGTTTCAACAGCATTTGTAGTCAGATTAAATGCTCAAAACAATTTAAAGTCGGGGTTATTAAAAGAGGAGAAAATAACAACATATTGGAACAACCCACAAAAAACAATAAGAAGTATAGGTGCTTACAGCACATCAGGAGTTTCTTCAGTTGGCGAAAAAATGGGAGAGTGGATTTATTACAACCCTTATGGTAAAATCGTTGAAATCAGTCATTACTTTTTAGGAAAAAAACACGGGAAATACACTAGTTTTTATAATTCTGGGAAAGTGAAATTTACAGGATTTTTCTTTTTGGATTTAGCAGACTCTACTTTTAACGCCTATTACGAAGATGGCACATTGGCTGAAAATGGAAATTACACCATTATTCCAGCCATAAACGAAAATTTAGATACGGTTAATTTAATTGAATTAATGAACAAGGTTTCCATTTTTGAATCAATAAAAACTGGTCGTTGGAATTATTATTACAAAAATGGGAATCCATTAGAAAGCACTTATTTTAAAGAAAAAGATACGACTGAATATATTTTAAATTACTTCAATGAAAATGATGTTCCTATAATTACAGATGGGGAAGGACTATTTGAAACGTTTTATAGTTCAGGAAAACCCAAAAGGAAAACAACTTACAAAAATGGCGTACCAAACGGTGAGTACTTGTACTGGAATCCGAATGGTAATATTATAATACAAGGAGCCTTCAATAATGGTAAAAAAGATGGCCTATGGACAGAGTTTTTCATTACTGGCCAACAAATTTATCAAATGACAAATTTTAGTAATGGCTTAAAAAATGGCGAATTCAAAGAGTATCTTTTAAATGGGAACCTAACCATTTTTGGGAATTATAAAGATCACTTGAAAGACGGCAAATGGGAATATTATTTTGAAAATGAACAGCTAGATATGTGTGGCCCATTTCAAGGTGGCCTTCAGCATGGAGATTGGAAATTCTATTATCCAAATGGTCAATTATACTATGAAGGTAATTTTATAAAAGGACAAAAAAATGGCGAATGGCATTTCAATTATAACAATGGCGAAACTTGGAGAATAGGGCATTATTTAAATAACTTAAAAAGTGGTCACTGGGTAACCTACTATGAGAACAAACAAAAAGCCATTGAAGGAAATTATAAAAAAAACAAAGAAAATGGCGAATGGCAATCGTGGTATGAAAATGGACAACTAAAAGACAAAGGCAGCTATAGCAATGCTCTTATGGATAAAAGTTGGGAAGGCTATTACAAAACTGGACAACTAAAATACAAAGGCAATTACGAACTGGATTACAAGGTTAACAATTGGGCCTATTGGGCTCCAAATGGCAAACTAATCGAAAAAGGAGAATATGCTGTTTTAACAAGAAAAAGCAGTTTAATAGGCAGTGAAAGTAGAGTTATTAAAAAGTCTATCAAAACAGGTCAATGGTCTACTTACAGTGAAATAGACGGCACTTTAAAAAGTGTTGAAAATTTTAAAGAAGGCAAGCAAGACGGAAAATCTACTTTTTATTATCCTGGTGGAGTGGTAGCAAGTCAAGAAATAAATCATAGCAATGGGCTATTAGACGGTAAGTTTAAAACTTTCGACAGAAAAGGCAATGTAAAGTCAGAAACTAATTATAAAAACAACAAAAAACATGGTGACATGAAAGTGTTTTCTAAAAGAGGGAAAATTGTTTTACATGTTGAATATAAAAATGGCGTTAAATCAAAGGACATATTAAAAAAAGTCAACTATAACTACCAATCAAATAAAACAAAAAAATAATTATCTTGTAGCTTACAAAATTCGTTTATGAGCTATAAAACCTATTCAATTCAATTTTTATTTCTAAGGAAATTTCTGATTTTATTTTTTGTTTCTATATCTATTTCCTCTTTCTCACAAGATGCTGTTATCAAAGGTGTCATTATTGATGGGGAAGAAAATGAACCTCTTATTGGTGGTAATGTTATTTTAAATACAGGCATTGGTGCTGCAACAGATTTTGATGGAAAATATTCCATCTCAACTCCAGCAGGCACTTATAAGGTTAAGTTTAAATACATTGGTTACGAAACACAAACTAAAAGCATAACGCTTAAGGGTGGAGAGACAAGAGTAATCAACCTAACGCTTAGTCCAGCTGCAGATCTTTTGGATGACGTAGTCATATCTGCTAGTAAATACGAACAGAAATTAGGGGACGTTCCTGTGTCTATGGCCATTATTAAACCTGCATTAATTGAAAACAAAGCAACAAGAGACGCAGAGTCGGTAATTGAACAAGTACCCGGAGTTCAAATAAACGAAAATCAGGTAAGCATTAGAGGTGGTAGTGGCTGGAGTTATGGCGCAGGAAGTAGGGTGATGGTAATGGTAGACGGAATGCCCATGCTTGCTGGAGATGCCAACGACATTAAATGGACAGCTATTCCTTTAGAAAACATTTCTCAAATAGAAGTCATAAAAGGAGCTTCATCCGTACTGTATGGCTCATCTGCTCTTAATGGAGTAATAAACATTAGAACACAATACCCTAAGGACGAACCGCTAACTAAAATCAACATTTCTAATGGATTTTATATGCCAGGATACAGTTCACAAATGGGAATATCACTTGATGGAGGTGATTCTACACTTGTTAGAGACGGCCAAACCTGGTGGGATTCACCTAGGGGTTACGTTCAAGGAAATTTTACTCACCTTCAAAAAATAACGGAAAACGATGAATTGGTTTTGGGAGGTTCGTTTATGAAAGATCAAGGATATCGTTTTGGAGAAAACGACCAAAGAGCAAGAATTAATGGGGGTTGGAAACATTTTTCAAAAAAGATAAATGGATTACATTACGGAATTAACCTCAATAACAATTTCAATAAAAGTGATATATTCTTCCTATGGCAAAATGCCGATAGTGCTTTGTTCCCACTTGGTTTATTAGGCCCTGAAACTACCATTAGCTCATCATCCAGTTCTAGAATAATGATTGACCCGTACATTGCATACATTGACAGCAATGGAAGAAAACACAATTTAAGAACAAGATTTTTTAGAACAGATAATAAAAATAATACTGCCCAAGCAGCTACCTCAAATTACTATTTTGGCGAATATCAATTTCAAAAAATGTGGGACAATAAGTTAACCATTACCACAGGGGCAATGACTTCTTATACGGATGTTATTTCAGAACTATACGGAAACCACACCTCAACCAACATGGCTGGTTTTATTCAAGGAGATAAAAAGTGGAATAAATTCAATTTATCTGGGGGAATGCGTTTAGAGTATTTTAAAATTGATAGCGTATCTACACAAGGTAAATTGTTTAACAAAACGGACCTACCTTTCCAACCTGTGTTTAGACTTGGATCAACTTACCAACCCGCAGAATATACTTTTATCAGAGCTTCTTATGGTCAAGGCTACCGCTTCCCTTCTATTGCTGAAAAGTATATTTCCACTTTTGTTGGAGGTCTTACTATTTTTCCAAATGCCAACATAGAACCTGAAATGGGGTGGAGTGCTGAACTCGGGTTAAAACAAGGTTTTAAAATTGGGAATTTTAAAGGCTATGTTGATTTGTCTGCGTTTGTTACCAAATACGAAAATATGATGGAATTTGTTTTTGGAATCTATGATTTTAACGGAACTATAAGTAATATTCCAACACTTTATCAGCAATATTATTTTGGATTACCACTCTCTAACTTTTCTGATAGTCTAAAATTGAATCACTTTGGAGCAAGAAGCAGCAATATTGAAAATGCATACATACCAGGTTTTGAAGTAAGCGTAGTTGGCCAAGGTAATATTGGGGAAGTTGATATAACTACACTTTGTGGCTACACCTATATTAACCCAACCTCAATAGATGCAGACTCTGCTTATTTAGCTACCTTCAGTAATCCTGATTTTAAGAATCCAGAATTAAATATTTTAAAATACAGAAATAAACACATGGCCAAGATGGACATTCAATTTGATTACAAAAAATGGGCTTTAGGATGGAGCATAAGATATACAAGCGTAATGGAAAATGTTGACGATGTTTTAACAGGTGAAGTAGTAATTGAAGGTGTTAATTCTGGAACAGAAATTCTCCCAGGATACGGAGAATACCGAGATGCTAGAATGGTTGGTGATGTGATTTTTGACTCTAGAATTGCCTATAAATTCAACGATAAATCTAAGCTTTCGTTGCTCATGACCAACTTAACCAATAGAGAATATAGCAACAGACCTGGAAATGTGCAAGCTCCTAGAACCATTATGTGGCAATTCTCTCATACTTTTTAAAGGGTTGGCCATTGACGGCTAATCAATTGAATGGTTAACTCGGTTTCAAATCCTTTTTGGGTAATGTGTTGAATTACTTTCTGCTTTTTTAAAAAAAGGTTTTCTTCTTTTAAAGATTTCATTTTTCTATGGGCTAAATCAATGATTTTACCCTCGTACTCTTTATTATCAATGATTTCTTGGGCTTCGTAAATAAACTCCTCCTCAATTCCTTTATGGGCTAAATGGTTTTTGATTTTAACTCTCCCCCAATGATTGAACTTAAATTTATCGTTGGTAAATGAAAAAGCGTATCTCTTATGATTTAAAAAATTGTCTTTTTTTAAAAGACTAATCAGCTCCTTTATTTGTTTCGAGTTTAATTCAAATTTTTTGACTCTTTCTAAAACCTCAAGAGCAGACAATTCTCTTCTTGAACAACTAGCCATTCCTTTAGCTAATGCCTCTTTAAAGTTTAAATCCGACATGATGTGTTATTTATTCAAAACCCAAGAGGAAAATCCATGAGTTGCTTTTATTTCTTTCTGAGCTTGTCTAGCTTCTTTTTTTGTTGAAAAACTTGAAATGACAATCCTATGCAAATTATTGTTTATATCTAGTTCAAATGAGTCAAAGCCCATCTTCTTTAGCTTTTTAATGAGTTTAGTAGCATTGTTTTTATTTTTAAAACAACCGCCTATAACATGAAAAGACAATTCCGATGAATCTTCATTATCAATCGAATTGTTGTAAACGACATTAGTAGACTCTTTTTCAACAGGGTTTTCTACTACATTTACCGGATTAACATGCGCTTCTTCAATTGTTGGTGTTTCAATAGGTTCATCAACATTTTCAGTTGATTCATTATTTTTAGACTCTTTTTCAATAGGGTTTTCTACTACATTTACCGGATTAACGGGTACTTCTTCAATTGTTGGTGTTTGAATAGGCTCATCAATATTTTCAGTTGATTCAATAGAAGAATTATCATTCAAACCATCATTTAAATCGTTAAACGAATACGTTCTTTCTTTAGTAAAAGAAAACGGGTTAAGCTCTGAATAATGAAAAGATGCTTCATTGTTAAATAAATTGGTTTTTAACGGAATCCATACCGAGTAAAAAAGAAAAGGGACAATTGCCGCTGCTACCCACCATTTTGATGCTTTTGAAGGTTTTGGCGTAATTGGGATAATCTTTTTCTCCTCTTCTTCTTTATTAAATTCATTTGAATCAAATGAGTCTACAGAAAAAGTAGGCAAGCCAAAAGACGAAGCTAAAAAATTGTTTTCTGACTTCTCAAATTTGATATTAGTGCCATCCATAAAAAAGATACCAAGACCAGTTAATTCATGTCGCTTAAATTTAAGTAAGTTCTTTTTGATAATTTCAACCTCATCTTGAATTGAAGCTACCGCTTCATCGTAAGTTAATTGATAACTAGAAACGTATTTATGCGCCAATAAGCCATCGTTATTAATCAAGTTTTTATTAAACAATATACTTTTCGATGGTGGCTTGAAAGTTTGGTTTTTTTCTTCAAAACTTGCAGCTGAATATTGAGCAACAAACCCCCCAAATCCAGGAATTATAACACAATCGTGTTCAAATAGTAAATCAATAATTTGATTGTTAAGCTGCTTTTCGTTCGGCATAAACCAAATATAAGAGATTTTTAAGTTGAGTCAAAGAAGATTTTGGTTGAAGTCTTTTAGGTTAAGAAATATTTAATAATTAAATCAGCCTTATGATTGCCAATAAGTATACTTAAATCTTCTTTATTAAGCTTTTTTATGTTGTTAACTGACTTGTGTTTTTTCAATAGTAAATCAATAGATTTTGGACCTAAACCTACAATTTGTTGGAGCTCACTTTTAATCAAAGACTTACTTCTTTTATTTCTATGATGTGTTATTCCAAAACGATGCGCTTCGTTTCTCATCAATTGAATAACCTTTAAAGTTTCTGATTTTTTATCCAAATAAAGTGGGTACATATCCCCTGGGTAATAAATTTCTTCTAGTTTTTTAGCAATACCTATAATGGCAACTTCATTGTGAATATCCAGTTTTTTTAAACTTTTTAAAGCACTTGAAAGTTGTCCTTTACCGCCATCAATTATTATAAGTTGTGGAAGTTGTTTATTTTCTTCAGATAGTCTTTTATATCTCCTGAAAACTACTTCTTCCATAGAGGCAAAATCATCAGGACCTTCAACCGTTTTGATATTAAAATGCCTATATTCTTTCTTATTGGGTTTGGCATCTTTAAAAACAACACAAGCAGCAACAGGAAACTCCCCTTGAATATTAGAATTATCAAAACATTCCATGTGGTGAGGCAATTCTTTTAACCTGAGATCATTTTTGATGGTTGTCAATAGCCTTAGAGATGTCAATTCAGGATTTTTAATGATTTCTAGTTTTTCAAACCCCTGACGTTTGACCATTGCATTTTTCTTAGAAATCATTAATAATTTTTTCTTATCTCCTCTTGACGGGACATATTCATTATGCCCAGTAGAAAGACTTAATTTTTGAGGTAAAATTAAAGAGTGAACCTCACTAAAAAATTCGGCTAAATTATCAGCTACAACAAAAGATAAAATAGTAACGGAATCTTCATCAAACTTCTTTTTTATTTGAACGGTTTTGCTTTGAACTATTGAGCCATTCATAACCTTCAAACAATTAACAAATGAATGCGTAATTCCATCATCAATATTTAACACGCCAAAACCATGAATATTAGTGTCAACTACAGCGGTTTTTGCTTGAAAATTTTTAAGGTTTTGGATTTTCTTTTTTATGGCATTTGCTTCTTCATATTGATAGGTTTCTGAAAGGCTCAGCATTTTACTTTTAAATTGCTTAATCACTTCATAAGTATTGCCATTTAATACTTGCTTAACCTGCAGCAACCTTTTATTGTACTTCTCTATTGAGACTTTTCCTTGACAACACCCCTTACAATTGCCGATATAGAAATCTACTGCTGTTTGAAACTCATCGCTACCTAATTTTTCTTCACTCAAAATATGATCACACGATCTTATTTCAAAATTCTCTTTAATCATTTCAATTAAAGAATTAACCAACTTAACTGATGAATATGGACCAAAATATTTTGCCCCATTGTTTTCTTTTTTCCTAGTATAAAACACCCTTGGATACAATTCTTTTTTTATGCATATCCATGGATACGTTTTATCGTCTTTAAGTTGAATATTATATTTAGGTTGGTGTTTTTTAATCAAAGAATTCTCAAGTAAGAATGCATCCATTTCTGTATTTAAGGAAATGGTCTTGATAGAGTGTATTTTTGAAGATAATAATCTTGTTTTTCTATTATCAAATTGATTCTTAAAATAAGAGGATACCCTTTTCTTTAAATTTATTGCTTTTCCTACGTATAAAATTTTTTGATCAATGGAATAAAATTGATACACTCCTGGTGTCTGAGGAAGTACCTTAATTTGATCTTTTAAGTCTATTTTATTTTCTGCAGCCATTGTAATAAAAATTACAATTTCTTATTTTTTTCTATTTATAGAATATTCTATTAATCCAATGAATGCCTTTTTGGAAGGAGAATCTGGAATATCATTTAAATCTGACAACGCTTTTTCTTTATATTCATGCATTTTGGTTTCTGCATATTTTATTCCGCCATTTTGAATTACCAAATCAATAACTTCATTAACTCTATCCGTATCTTCGTTATACCTCTTAAAGGTGTTAATTATCTTTCTTTTGGTTTTAGAATCTACTTTATTTAACGTATAAATTAAAGGTAAAGTCATTTTTCGTTCTCTAATATCTATTCCTGTTGGTTTTCCAATGTTTTCTGATGAACCAAAATCAAAAATGTCGTCTTTAATCTGAAAAGCCATCCCAACGTTAGTCCCAACTTTGAGCATGGTGTCGACCATGGTTTTATCATCTACAACAGAACATGCTCCAGTACCACAACATGCCGCAACTAATGAGGCTGTTTTTTGTTTGATGATTTGATAATATACCTTTTCATCAATATCTAATTTTCTTGCCTTTTCCATTTGTAGCAATTCCCCTTCAGCCATTTCTTTTACAGCATTCGAAACAATATGAAGTAAATCCAATCTGTTGTTTTCAGTAGTAAGCATTAAGCCTTTAGACAATAGGTAATCGCCAACCAATACGGCTATTTTATTTTTCCACAGAGCATTAATGGACAAAAAACCTCTTCGTTCTGAAGCATCGTCAACCACATCGTCATGAACAAGAGTGGCGGTATGAAGTAATTCAATTAAAGAGGCTGCTAAATACGTTCCTTCAGTTATAGTTCCACACATTTTAGCAGATAGAAAAACAAATAATGGACGAAGTTGTTTCCCTTTTCGTTTAATTATGTAGTAACTGATTTTATCCAATAAAGCTACATCGCTTTTCATGGCAGCTTTGAACTTGTCTTCAAACAAGTTCATTTCTGTTGCTACAGGAGCTTTTATCTCTTTAATTGTTAGCGACATAATAATCAGTAAATATCTACAATTATCTATTCACTAAGTAATTTGATTAAAATTTAATTTAGGATTGCTAAAACTGAGTTAAAAGAGTGACTGTCTTTTTTTCAGCATGGATTTCACCAGAAAGTGTAAATGTTTCAAAATAAATCATATAAATTCCAACACGAGCTTTTTCACCGTTGTCCATGGTCCCATCCCATGTTAATGAACCCTCAGTACTTAATAATTCATTGGTTAATATTTTTTTGACAAGCCTTCCTTTATTGTCGTATATCACCGCATTACCTACCATCCCAGAACCATTCAAAAGGTAAGAAAACTGAGCAACATCTTCGTAACCATCGTTGTCTGGAGAGAAAACTGGAGTTAATACAGCTAAAAATTCTTGATTATTTCCAGCATTAAAATATTGAGAATTGGTTAACCCTGGTGTTCCCCAACCAATACTTTCTGATGCACTGTGCCAATTTAATAAGTCGGATGATGGTAATGAAGGGTTAATTTTTTCCAATGAAACTCCTTCAGTATTTGAAATTAAATCAAAATGCATATCGTCATCATAACTGAACTTGTCAATGATGTTTGAATCGGGATCTAATAAGAAAACGGTTGCTGAATCGTTTGGGAAAGAAGGCAAATCTATTTGTAAAAACTTACTTGCATCATGGGTTGGATATTGCATTAATGTTTCAGAAGAGTCTTCCGTAAACAAAACCAATTCACCTGGAGATATTACATAATGAAAAGGTATTTCTTTATAATTGTCTACACCTTCATCATAGTCAGCAATAAAGTAATTAAAAATGTCAATGGAAGAATTACTGTTATTATAAATTTCAACATAATCTGAACCACCAGTAAATGGATCAAACAACAGCTCATTAATTAATAAATCTCCTTGACCTGCAGTGTCTGGAACAACAATATACTCCGTAGTGTTTAATGTATTCCCCGACAAATCCATGACTCCAGAAACGATAAGTTCTAACGTGTCCGAAGCATTGAAAACATTATTAAACATCAATTCATAACCCAATGCTGTTGGAGTTATCATTAAAGGATTTCCGTTTCCAAAATTCATGGTGTAATTGGAAATGTCTTCAGCAGTAGTCGTAACAGGTTCATTATAATGAATCTCTACTAAATTAGAACCTGATACAAAAGCATTTTCAACAGTAGGAGCATCGTTGTCAACTATAACATTGCCGGTAATTGAAATGTCATCAAAAGTAAATTTATCAAAGTTACTAGTGGTATATTTACACCAAACTCCTGAAAAAGTTGAAAAGGTATGGGTAAGATCTGTACAACCTCCTTCATAAGAATAGTTTGTGCCTCCTAAACTGTCAGCTAATATCTCCCAATTTCCAGCTACATCTCTATTTATTTTCACAGAGACTTCTGGGCTAATGCCATAAGCTCCGTTTAAACCAGTAGCTAAAAGAGTAGTTGCCGTTCCGTCTTGTCTATAAAGCTTAAGCTTATCTGTAGAACCGTTTTCTCCGATTCTAATGTAATAACCATTCAAATACCCTTTAAGATTTGAGTTATCTGAAGTTAAATAATACCTAACGGTATTGTTGTTTGAGGGATCAAATCCTAACTTAAGATAAAATTGCCATGAAATAGGATTATTAAAGTCTAGAATTCCTGTTTCAGAGGATAAATAAGAGGTGTCTGTCAATGCAGGCGCATTTAGTTGTAATTGTAAAGAAGGATTAATTATAAAATTTGAAACGTCACCGGCCCAGTTAGGGTTATTGGTAAAATCACCATCGCTAAAATCATCGTTCAATTGTGCTGAAATTGACCTAAAACAAAATAAACTTATCATCAAAAAAAATGCTAATCTCATCAACAGTTAATTTATAAGGAAATAAATATACTACTTTTGGACAAAAATAAACCATGAAATTAGCTGTTGTAGGGTGTACTGGACTTGTTGGAAGTGTTATTCTTAAAGTTTTAAATGAAATTTCTCTTCCAATAAGTGAGTTAATTTTGGTTGCTTCAAGCAAAAGTGTTGGTAAATCAATACAGTTTAATAAAAAGGACTATACAATAGAATCTATTGAATCTGCTCTTTCAAAAAATCCTTCCATTGCTATTTTTTCAGCTGGAGGTGATTTATCAAGAGAATGGGCAGAAACATTTGCAAAAAAGGGAACTACTGTAATTGATAATTCTTCCGCTTGGAGAATGGGAAAAAACATCCCTTTAATAGTCCCTGAAATCAATGGATCTTCTTTAAGTTCTAAAGATAAAATTATAGCTAATCCCAACTGTTCAACCATTCAAATGGTATTGGCTTTAAAAGAAATTCACCATCGTTTTAACATTAAACGTTTAGTAATTTCTACCTATCAATCGGTAACTGGAACTGGTGTTGCTGCTGTGGAGCAATTGATGAACGAAAGAAAAGGAATAGATACTGACATGGTTTATCCCCATAAAATTGACCAAAATTGTTTCCCGCACGGTGGTGATTTTTTAGAAGATGGATATACTACTGAAGAAGTCAAACTTGAAAACGAAACCAAAAAGATTTTTAACGATAACACCATTAAAGTAACTGCAACCGTTGTTAGAATTCCTGTAATAGGTGGTCATAGCGAAGCCGTTAATGTGGAAACCATAAAACCATTTGAAATGGCTGACATTCAACGTGCGTTAAAAGAAACTAAAGGGGTAATCGTTAAAGACAATAATACTGAATTTGATTATCCTATGCCTATCAACGTTTATGAAAAAAACGAAGTTTTTGTAGGTAGAATCCGAAGAGATAAAACCGTTGAAAACGGAATAAACCTATGGGTAGTTGCGGATAATTTAAGAAAAGGTGCCGCTACAAATGCCGTGCAAATTGCTGAATACTTAATTGATAATAAATTGGTCTCTTAAGTAATTATGGAAAATGAAAAATCTTCTTACTTAGGTACCGAACCAATCCCCAAACTTTTATTGAAACAAGCTTTACCTGCAGCCATAGGCTTTATGGTTATGTCCATGAATATGGTTGTTGACACTTTTTTTGTGGGGCAATATATAGGCCAATATGCAATTGGTGCTATATCTGTAATATTCCCGATTTCTTTTCTTTTTTCCTCTATAGGCATGTCCATTGGGATTGGTGGAGGCAGCATCGTTTCAAGAGCATTAGGGAGCAACAACAATCGTAAAGCTCAATTGGCTTTTAACAATCAAATTTCTCTAACTGTTTTCCTGGCTATTTTAGCAATAATTGTAGGAGTATTTTTTAAGCTCCCCATTTTAGATGTTTTTGGCGCAAAGGGAGATATAATGCCTTTAGCAGACACCTATTTTTCAATTGTTTTGATCGGAATCCCGTTTCTAGCTCTTTCTATGATGGCCAACAATAATTTAAGAGCTGAAGGGAAAGCTAAAATTGCAATGATTGTATTGTTAATTCCTTCTATTGTAAATATTTTCTTAGACTATATTTTTATCGACATCATGGATTGGGGAATGGCTGGCGCAGGATGGGCAACTACAATATCTTATATTGGAAGTGCTTTGTATATAATTTACTTTTACATTCTAGGTAAAGGAGAGCTTAAAGTAAGAACAAAACTTCTAAAGCTTGATTACAAAATTGTAAGCGAAACCTTTACAATTGGCTCAGTTAACTTAGTTAGACAAGGAACCATTAGTTTATTGGCTATTGTACTGAATAATACATTATACTATTATGGCGAACTTTCTGGTGGAATGGGAGGAGAAATTGCCATATCTGTATACGGATTGGCTACAAGAATGACCATGTTTGCCTTATTCCCGTTAATTGGTATTGCTCAAGGTTTTATGCCAATAGCTGGCTATAATTATGGGGCTAAAATGTACGATAGAGTAAAATCCGTAATTAACTATGCTTTGGTAAGTGGTTTTATAATCGCTGCTATTATTGGAAGCGTTTTAATGTTAAGTGCCGACTATATTCCATACCTTTTTACCAAAGACTTAAAACTTATTCAGCATGCTCCTAGCGCCATTTTTTGGATATTTTCAGCTACACCAATAATTGTCTTTTTATTGATTGCTCCTTCATATTACCAAGCTATTGGAAAAGCTAAACCAGCCCTTTTACTAACCTTAACCAAACAAGGGATTTTTCTAATTCCACTTGTACTGATTCTTCCTATGTATTATGGCATTGATGGGGTTTGGTATTCTTTTCCTATTTCAGATATAATATCTGCAATAATCTGTTTTTATTTCTTGAGAATAAGTATAAAAAAGCTACATCTTAACAAGCTTTAGTTTAATATATGCTTTTGGATCATCATCTAATAAAGTAGCGTATGTATTTGGTGCTTCTGAATTATTAACTAAAATGTCAGTGGACCCTTATCTTATGCTGAAAAAAAGGGACATTAGTAGT
>JAQWRG010000083.1 GCA_029243855.1 Flavobacteriales bacterium
GTTATGCAAGGTCTAATAACACCAGGAACAGGTCCAATTGAAAACATAGATCCAACTAGCATTGCGCCAGAGTTTCCAGCACTTGCTAGTACATCTATTTGACCAAGTTTAAGCGCTTTGAAACCAATAGAAATACTATTATCGGGCTTGGACCTTAATGCGCGAGTAGGGTGTTCGCTCATCTCAATAACTTGAGAGGCGTTCAAAAATGAAAATTCTTTGGAATCAATGTCGTGATTATTTAACCACTCTTTGGCAACGTTTTCATCACCTATTAATACAATATCGACATCAGAGGCAAGGCTTTTTTTTGCTTCAACAGCTCCTTGGAGAGTTGCATGCGGTGCAAAATCACCACCCATTATGTCTAATCCAATTTTCACAAGAAATATCTTGTTTTCAGAAAATTAAATTAAACAGTTGCTTCTTTCTCCATTACAACTTTCCCTTTATAGTAAAGCTTTCCTTCCGACCAATGAGCACGGTGGTAAAGGTGAGCCTCCCCAGTAGTTGGGCAAGTTGCTATTTGTTGTGTATCAGCTTTGTAATGGGTTCTTCTTTTATCTCTTCTAGTTTTAGAAGTCTTTCTTTTAGGATGTGCCATATCTCAATTATTAATCGTTTTATTTCTCTTTATTTTTAAGTTTTTTTAAAGCATCCCACCTTGGGTCATTTGATTTTTCTTCTTTTTTAATCATTTTAGGCCGAGACCCATTAATTAGATAGGAATTCATAGCGTTAATTTGTTTACTATCGCATAGACCGTTTTCATGAATTTTTCTCTTGGGAAAAATTAAAATAAACTCTTCAAAAAAAAGCGGGGCTAAATTAAATTCATACGCATCGTATGAAATTAAAATAATTTCTCCTGTTGATTTTAGGTTAGTTTCATGTGAAAATTTGACGATTCTTCTGAAATTTTCCTTTGAGTTTAAAGAAAGTGAGCCAATGCAACGATCACAAATTGTATGATAAATTCCAGCCCATTCGATTCTAATATCAAATAAATTGGATTCTTTTCTAAAGTCAACAATAGCCGAAATTTTACTACCGTTTACTTCAGAAAAATTAAATGCTTCAAAGAACTTTTTGTCCAAATTAAATGACAAATGATTGCTTCCATTTTTTAAGCTCGAAAAAGGAACTATAAAATCTTTTAAATCATTCATTATTAAAAATGGTTTGCAAATTTAGTTATAAAGTCACTAAAAAAAAACTTTATTTGAAATTGATGAATTTTTCAGGGTCAATTGGAAAGCCATTGTGCCATAATTCAAAGTGTAAATGCAGCCCTTTTGATAGACTTCCACTATTTCCTACAATAGCTATAGGTTCACCAGCCTCAACAGTTTCTCCAGTGTTTTTTAATATTTCAGAATTGTGCTTATAAACGGATAAAAGATTTTTTTTATGTTGCACGTGAATTACATGACCATCATCTGGTGACCAACTTTTATAAATTACAGTTCCTTTAAGAATGGACATAACAGCTTCATTTTTTGGAGCTATTACATCAACCCCATAGTGACCTATTGATGCATTCATTTTATTTGTAACCTCCCCCTTAATTGGAGGGTATAAAAGAACTTCAGGTAACACTTCATTACTAAGGGCACCTCCTTGAAATACATCAACTTCATATTTTTCTCTTTTTTGAACTTTTTCCCGTAAAGATTTTTCCGATTCTGAAACATAATCATTAGCAACAACCTCACTTTTTTGAAAATCTTTTTTAAACGAATCTATTGCGGTTGTTGGAATGGAGCCATTTAAAAGTTCTTTTAAATTATTTAAGTATTGATCTTCAGTCCCTTTCTGGGTTAAGACCTCTTCTAATTTCATATCAATTAAAATCTGTTGATCTATTGCAGATTGTTGTTCAATTGGGTTGGGATAACCAGGAATGTACGTTTTCAAATTAGTTACGGAAACAATGAAATAAAATAAAAATAATAGAGCAATAAAGATGAAAGAACAATAAATTAACAACGATAATTTAGATACAGTATAAACTCTTTTTTCTTCAAAACTTATTTGATCTAAAACTACAATTCTTTTTTTTCTCTGGAAGTCGAGTAAAAAATTTTTAAACCATGAAGCTTGCTCTTTCTTTTTAGGCATATGTGTTGCAAATATAGCTACAAATATCTCAATATATATTTTATAAACTTTTAACTAAATACAATAAGTTTAAAGCTTTGTGGTTAATATTGCAACTTGTCAGCTTTAATGATAACTAAAAAAAAGAGCTATATAATTCTATTTTCGGCCATTACACTCCTTTTAGGCTGTAGTACAGAAAAAAATACTGTATTAACAAGAACTGTTCACAACATAAGCGCAAAATACAATGGATATTTTAATGCTAATGAATTAATTAAAGAAACAAAAGCAACATTTTTATACGATAGAGTTGAAGACTATAATCAACTTTTACCACTGTATCCACTTCCATCATTAGAAGAATCAAAAAATTGGTATGCTCCAATGGATACCGCCATAAGAAAGTGTGAGTTAGTTATTGTTGAAAACAGAATGCCTAATAGTAAGAAAGGTAGAAATAGGAATAAAGAATGGTGTAAATGGATTGATGATAATTGGATGACCATTGGGATAGCCCAATATTATAAAAAAGATTTCCCAGAATCGCTAAATACTTTTGAATACGTACTAAATCACTACCCACTTGAACAGTCGTTTTACGAGAGTCAATTTTGGAGTGCAAAAGTTTTAATAGAAATGAATGCATTTGAAGAAGCTGAAGAAATATTATTAAGTCTTATTGACTTATTTGAAGACCAAAGTACATACGAAAAAGAAGACGATGAAAAACTTACTTTTAGCGATAAGATAAGGTTTGCCGTTAGTTATGAAGAAAGGAAAGAGTACCTGGAAAACAATGGGATTAAAATTTCTAAAGATCTTATCTCTTCTATTTATCCAGTTTTAGCTGACTTGTATTTGAAAAGCGATCAAATAGAAATGGCGAAAGCAAGTCTTGACTTAGCCATACAATCTCCAAACCAGAAAAAAGCATTTAAAGCAAGAATGATGTTTATACTTGCTCAGCTATACCATAGAGAAGGGGACTTTAAGGCTTCTCAACTTTACAGTGAAGTTATAGAAATGAACCCTGAATATGAGATGGCTTTTCAAGCGAAAATAAACAGAGCCTTGTCTTTTAGTGATGGAGATACTAAAGCCATTAAACAGCAATTATTAAAAATGCTAAAAGATGACAAAAACATTGATTTTTTTGACCAAATATACTATGCTCTAGCAGAAATAGCATTTAAAGAAAAAAAAGAAAACCTGGGGATTGAATACCTTCACCTTTCTATAAATTCAAGCAAAAACAACGCTATTCAAAAAGTCAAATCGTTAATTGGATTGGCAGATTGGTATTACCTTTCAAAAGAATATAAACCAGCGTATTTGTATTTTGGAACTGCATCTAAAACAATAACAAAGCAGGATCAAAACTATTCGTATGTTAAACAAAACATTAAATTATTAAGAAATTGGAATGTAGCTAATACTACAATTACTGAGAACGATAGTATTCTTAACATGTGTAATATGACAGAATCTGAATTGTCGGATGTAATGTTAGATTACATAGATAAAATAGAAAAAGCCAAGTTAGTTAAAGAGGAAAACGAGATTTCAAGCCCTCCTATTGCATCCTTAAATATGCCTAGGGTCCCCTCTTCTACCATTTTTCTTTGGGATGAAAACTTAAAAGGAATTGGGTATAACGAGTTTCAATACATTTGGGGAGAAAGAAAACTTGAAGACAATTGGAGGAGGTCAATAAAAGCAAGCTTTAACAATCAGGACGAAGAAGGAGATTCTACAAACAATTCATCTAATGAACTCAGTGTTGAATATTTGATTGGTAAATTACCTTGTGAAGATTCAGCTAAAATGGACTCCCTTAAAAACCTTACTTTAAATGCATTATTTGACATCGGAATTCTACATCATTATCAAATAATTAACCTCAATGAAGCCAAAAAGAATTTCAATAGAATTGTAAGTCAATTTCAACCTGATGATAAGTCTATTGCGTCTTTATATGAATTATATCTTATTTACGAAACAGAGGGCAATAACAAGTTAAAAAACGAAACAAAGCAAATCTTGCTCAAAAAATACCCTAATAGTAAGTATGCTCAACTTTTAATTGACCCTTCATCCAGTAAGGAACAGGAAAAACTTTTATTTAAAGAACAAAAAGAGTACACATCTATTTTTGAAGAATATCAAAAAAAAGAATACGATTACGTTTTAAACATCACTGAGCAAAAGTTGCAAGATAGCTTAAACCCATTTTATTGTAAATACGCCATGCTCAATGCATATGCAATTGGGAAAACAAATAATAATAAAGATAGTCTGGAAGGGCTAATTCAAGTTTTAAAAGCCGTGTCAAGAGACTGTAGAGGCTCTGAATCGGGGGAGCATGCAGATAAGATTTTAAGACAGTTGTTGTCTTCAAAAGCGGAAAGTCAGAAAAGTCAAGGGGTTTCAAATTTTTCTTATGACCCAAATAAGCAACACTTTTTTTTATTGTTTGCCCCTAAAGGGTCTATTGATTTGATACAGGCTAAAAACAGCATAGCCAACTTTAATAGAGCTTCTTTTTCAAAAGATAATCTAAAAACCTCCAGCTCTTTTTTAAATACTTTAGATCAAATGATTTTTGTTAAGTCGTTTAAAAATTCATATGATGCCATGGATTATTATACAGCGTTCAGAGTAAATAAAGGCTCTTTAGACGCATTACAGAGTCAAAAATATTTCATTATAACAGCAGATAATCTTAAAGAACTTTACCTTGAAAAGAAAGTGGATAATTATGAAAATTATTTCAATGAGTTTTACACTTTAGAATAGAATTAGGAATTTTGTATATTTGTCGAAAATTTGTTTTATGGTATTTAAATCAGATAAAAGCACAATGGGAAATTTTGGAAATGGAAATCAATCTCCAGACAAACTTAACAGAATAGTTGAGGGAACTAATATTGAGGGAGACATTAAGTCTGAATCAAACATTCGAATAGATGGATATGTAAAAGGAACGGTTACTACTAAAGGTAGACTTGTTCTTGGTTCAACTGGTAAAATTGATGGGGAAATAACTTGTAAAAACGCTGACATTGAGGGTAAATTAAATGGTGTAATTCAAGTAAATGAATTGTTATCTTTAAAAAGCACAGCAATTTTACATGGTGAAATATCTACTAATAAGCTCTCCATTGAGCCAGGTGCAATATTCTCCGGGAATTGTAAAATGGGTGCAGTTTTAAAGGACCTTTCTAGCAACGAAGAAAGTCATTCCGAAAAGGATATGATATCCAAAGAAAAAACAGCTTAATTATTTATTAGGTTTTTTGACAATACTTTTTAAAATTTAACTCAATAAAAGCGTAAGTTTGCATCGTTTTTATTTATAACTATTAAACATGAGTACTAAATTACTTGTCCCAACAGACTTCACAGAAGTAGCTCACACTGCAATTCAACATGCATTAAAATTAGGTGAGATAATTAACGCAGAAATTATTTTATTGAATGTTGTAAAAGACAAAGATGATGTATCTAATGCAACAAAAAAATTAAAAGAAGAAGAGGATTACGCAAGAAGTATTTTCAAAGATTCTAATATTAAGTCCATTGTTAGGGTAGGAAATATATTTGATGATATTGGAGATGCAGCTTCTGAAGTAGGAGCAAATTTAATTTTTATGGGCACTCACGGTGCTAGTGGGTGGCAAAAAGTTACAGGAAGCTACGCTTTAAAAGTAATTACCAATTCTTCGGTTCCATTCATTGTTGTTCAGGATGAAATGATGAAAGATTCTGGCTACGACTCTATTGTTGTTCCTTTAGATTTAAATAAAGAGACGAAACAAAAATTAGAAATAGTTGGAAGTGTTGCTCATTATTTTGATTCTGAAGTTCATCTTATTACTCCTAAAGAAACAGACGAATTTCTTAGAAATAAGCTTAAAGCAAATTTAATTTGGGCTAAAAAATACCTTACCAATAAGCAGATTAAATGTTCAACGCATGTTGCTGAGAAAGGAAGTAAGTTTATTGATGAAATTGCTAAACTTTCTAAAGAAGTAGACGCTGATTTAATCGCTATAATGAACTTACAAAACAACTCTCTTATGGGTATTTTAGGTAATTCATATCAACAAGACATTATAACTAACAATCAAAAAGTACCTGTACTGTGCATGAACCCTTTGCAATCTACAGTTGCTGCTGGTAGTATTTTAGTTAGATAGAACGCATTAACACTTTATTCATTTGGCATTTTCTGAGCAAGAATTAATTAGACGCGAAAGTCTAAAAAAACTGAGAGCTTCTGGTATCAATCCCTACCCAGCTCCACAATTTCACATTACGACTTATTCTTCCGATATTATTTCACATTTTGAAGAAGGAAAAGAAGTTACTGTTGCCGGAAGATTAGTTCGAAGAAAAATTCAAGGAAAAGCAAGTTTTGCTGATCTTCAAGATTCAAAAGGGAAAATCCAATTGTATTTCAACAGAGACGAGATTTGTCCTGATGAAGACAAGTCAATGTACAACGATGTATTTAAAAAGTTATTGGATTTGGGAGATTTCCTTGGAATAAAAGGAACCGTTTTCAAAACTATGGTTGGGGAAATAAGTATTCAAGTAAAATCATTTACTGTTCTTAGTAAAGCTTTAAGGCCACTTCCGCTTCCTAAAAAAGATAAAGAAGGAAATGTTTACGATGCATTCAATGACCCAGAATTAAGATATAGAAGAAGGTACGTTGATTTAGTGGTTAACGATCATGTTAAACAAACGTTTATCAAAAGATCTAAGATTATTGCTTCTATGAGAAATTTCTTAAACAATAAGGAATACCTAGAAGTTGAAACCCCAATTCTACAATCTATACCCGGGGGGGCAGCTGCTCGACCATTCGTTACTCACCACAATGCATTGGATGTTCCTTTATACTTGAGAATTGCTAACGAGCTTTATTTAAAAAGATTGATTGTAGGTGGTTTTGAAGGCGTTTATGAGTTTGCCAAAGATTTTAGAAATGAAGGCATGGACAGAACCCATAATCCAGAGTTTACTCAAATGGAAATTTATGTTGCCTACAAAGATTATTTGTGGATGATGGATTTTACTGAGGAAATGCTTGAAAAAATATGTTTAGATGTTCTAGGCACAACCATGGTTAAAATTGGCAATAATGAAGTCAGTTTCAAAAGACCGTTCAAACGAATTTCCATGATTGACTCTATTAAAGAGCATACAGGAATTGACATTTCAAAAATGGACGAATCTGAACTTAAAGACACCTGTAAAAAACTTAACGTTGAGGTTGACGAAACCATGGGGAAAGGGAAAATGATTGATGAAATCTTTGGTGAAAAATGCGAAGCAAATTACATCCAGCCTACATTCATTACAGATTACCCTGTTGAGATGTCGCCACTATGTAAAAAACACCGAGACAATCCTGAATTAACAGAGCGTTTTGAGCTAATGGTAAATGGAAAAGAATTGGCCAATGCCTATTCTGAATTAAACGATCCAATTGATCAAAAAGAACGCTTTGAAGAACAGGTTAAGTTAGCTGAAAAAGGGGACGATGAAGCCATGTTTATAGACCAAGATTTCGTTAGGTCATTAGAATACGGAATGCCACCAACTTCTGGGATGGGTATAGGAATTGATCGATTGTGTATGTTTTTAACCAATCAATCATCAATTCAGGAAGTATTGTTCTTTCCTCAGATGAAACCTGAAAAATGGGATACAGGTCCAGATGTAACTGCATACAAATCAATAGGAATTCCTGAAGAATGGATAGAACATGTGTATCAAGCAGGATACACTAACACTGCAACTTTATTAGAAAGCAAACCAACCGCTGTGCATCAAAAAATAAATGGGTATAGAAAGAAAAATAAAATCGATTTAACTCCTCTTAAGCTTAATGAAGTGGAAGCGTGGTTTTCATAAAATCAAATAATAGCCTATTAAATTCACATATATTTTTTTTGGCTTTTCCATTTAATTCTGTTAAAAACAATTTTAAAATTTAGCTTTTTCATCAAATAAATCTTACAATTTTAACTGTAATTGGAAAAAATTGTAAAATATATTTCTTTACTGATCTTATTCAGTGTTTTATTGGTATCCCTAAATAAATACTATGGGTATGAAATAGACACTTCCTCATTGGTGATTGTAAACAAAGACTGCAATTGTAAAAATCGAAAACTTAACACCCTTAACGATTCTAATCTTGCAAAGATAATTTCATTCAATAGTGAAATTTGTCAATTACTTTGCAAAAAAAAACTAAACCATCCATATATAGATACTTTAATAAGAAAGAATAATTTACCTCCTGAATTTTCATTTTTACCAATTGTAAATTCACAATTAAACAGTCATCACAACAATGGATTAGGGTCTTTAGGTATTTGGGAATTAAACTACATATATGCTCTACACAATGGACTTAAGATGAATCAATATGTAGACGAACGAAAAGATCCAATAAGATCTTCATTTGCTGCGGTAAATCAATTGAAATTTCTTTTTGATAAATATCAAGATCCAAATTGGACGCTATTAGCTTTTTGGTCAAGCCCTGCCCACGTTAATAACATTCAAAAAACAGTTGATAGTAGGGTTTGGGAAGAATGTACAGCCAATATAGAACAAGAGTATTTAGATAAGCTTAGTCTACTACACGATATTTATAGGCTAGATACATTAGGCTTGGTTGAACTTAAAAAAACACAATCGGTTGAATCAGTTTTTGACACCATTGTACTAAATCAAAAAATTTCTTTTAACGCAATCTATGATTTAACAACAGTTGATTTAAATACAATTAATCAAAACAACCCGTTTTTATTAAAGCCTTACATACCTTCAAACCACCCTATTTTAATTAACCGTGAAGAAAAAGAAATAATTAAAAAGGGGTTAGAATTGATAATTAATTATGAAGATACCCTTCAGAAAACGAAAGTGAAAATAGAGTATTCAAAAAAAACACATACAGTTGAAGAAGGCGATTATTTAGGTAAAATAGCAATTGATAAAAAGGTGTCTGTTTCTGATATTATGAAATGGAATAAACTACCCAACACTACAATTTACGTTGGCCAAAAATTAGTAGTTTATAAGGAAGAAGCCAACGACAGCACCTTGGAATTTCAAAAATATATTGTCGTTAAAGGAGACCAACTTTGGTCCATTGCACAAAAGTTTAATGGAATAACAGTTAAAAATATTTTAGAACACAACAATATAAATAAACTTAAAGAAGGAACGGCATTAAAGATACTAGTCAAATAACACCATTATATACATTTTCATTCATTTTAGGGTTGTTGTCAATTCTTTTATTGATAGGTGTTTTTTACCCTAAAGAGGGTATAAAAGTATATGGCCATGACTTTCATTTTTATACCATTAACTCTAATAATTCTAAGAAGGAAATTGTTTCAGAAGCAATAATTACTGTTAATATAGATTCATTAGTTCAGGCAGCAAAACAAAAAAAAGACAGCCTTGATTTGGTAACCAAAATTATAAAGCAAAAGCTGTTGGATTCTATTCTATTGTCACAGAAAAAAATCCAATATCCAAACAACGACAAATCATTACTTTATTCATTTTTTAAAAAGTTAGATAACGCCAAAACTAAAAAAGTAAGAATCATGCATTATGGTGATTCACAAATTGAAGCAGATAGAATTACCAGCAGATTAAGAGAAAGATTACAAAAAGAATTTGGGGGTTATGGTGCAGGAGTATTTTCTGTAATTCCAGCTACAAGAAAGTTGGCTATTAAAACGGAATATTCCACAAATTGGAGGCGAAAAACAGGTTTTGGACCTTACGTAGATACGGCTATTAAACATAAAAACTATGGAGCTCTTTTCGCCTTTTCTAACTACTTAACGGACTCCCTGGTAAACACAGCAAAAATTGACATTTTTAAACCTACAAAATCGTATAAACACAGCAGATATTTCCAGCAATTAAACCTTTATTATACCAATTTGGACACCAGTCAATTAATAGTTTTAAATGAAGACTCAATTATTTTTTCTGATACATTACCAATAACAGAAAAAATTAAAAAGCTTTCTTTTGATTTGGGATCAACTCCCGAGCATTTAGCATTACAGTTTAGGGGATTAAATAGTCCCCTTATATATGGATTGTCAACAGAAGGAAAAAATGGAGTAGTAGTAGATAACATTCCATTAAGAGGAGCATCAGGCACAGAATTTTCAAAAATAGATTATAACGGGTTAAAAGACATGCACAGGTTACTAAGCCCCTCCTTGTTTATTTTAGAATTTGGTGGAAATTCTATTCCTTATATGAAAACAAAAGAGAGTTGTGAGCGATACGGCAATTGGTTTAAGAAACAAATTCAAAAACTTCAAAAAATTAACCCAGACGCAAAATTTATAATTATTGGCCCAGGTGATATGTCAACCAAGCAAAAAACAGACCTCATTACTTACCCATTATTGGTTAATGTAAGAGATGCTTTAAGAGATGCTGCTTTACAAACCAATTCCTGTTTTTGGGATATGTATTTAAATATGGGGGGAGAAAATTCAATCCAAGATTGGGCTAAAGAAGACCCAGCGTTAGCTGCTAAAGACTACATTCACTTTACAAGTTTAGGAGCAAGAAAGATTGCTGATATGTTTATTTCAGACTTAATGGAGGATTACAAATCATATAAAAGCATTAATAAAGATGAATAAAATATTTTCCATAATCATCTTTTCTGTATTTTTGAGTGTTAATTCTTGGGCACAAATCTATCCACACGACTACCCAGAGTATGATTTTATAAATCACCACAAAAACAAACTTGAGCTTTCTGAAACATCAAACTTTAATGGATTTTTAGAAGCATTAAATGATTTATTCATCAATGGAGAAAGGACAATTAATATTGTCCATTTTGGAGGATCTCATATTCAGGCTGACGTATGGTCTCATCGAATTAGACAACATTTTTTCAATTTAATCCCTCAGAATAGCGGAGGTAGAGGGTTGGTTTTTCCTTATAGGATTATAAAAACAAATGGATCTCCTTATGTAAAGTTTAAGTCTGAGGGGGTTTGGAAAGGGTATAGAAACTCATTGCTAAAACACAAGTCAGAGTTTGGCCTTACGGGAATAACGGCAAAAACAAAAGATTCCATCACATCAATTCAATTAAACATCAACAAAAAGAAATGTCAAACGTGTTCTTTCAATTCTCTAAAAGTTATTCATAATCAAACAACGCATTGTATTACCGTTGATGACCCTGATTTAGTATCCATAAATCACGACTCTTCAGGAACAACAACATTTTTTTTCCAGGAACTGAAAGATTCTATCCAAATCAACATAAACAAAGAAGACACCATTGATGAGGAGTTTGCTTTGTATGGAATAGTTATAGAAAACGATTTACCAGGTATAAAATACCACTCTATTGGTGTAAATGGAGCCAGTGTCCCAAGTTATTTAAGATCAAATTCATTTACCGATGAATTGCAACACCTCAAACCAGACTTAGCCATACTTTCTATAGGCATAAACGATGCCTATGAAACTACTTTTAGCAAAGAAAAATTCATCAACAATTACGACTCGTTAATTCAAAAAATTTTAATTGCAAACCCAACAGTTTCTATATTATTCACAACAAACAACGACAGTTATTACAAACGTAAATATCCTAATAAAAATGCTTTTTTAGTTAGAGAGGCTATGGAAGAATTGTCTGAAAAATACAACGGAGTAGTTTGGGATATGTTTGGAATTATGGGGGGAATAGACTCCATAAAAAAATGGGAGGAAAACGGATTAGCAAAATCAGATAAAATTCATTTTACCGTTAAGGGGTATAAATTAATTGGAGACCTACTTTTTGAAGCTATTATAAATTCATACAGTGAATACATTAGAAAACATATTTAATAATATCCAGTTGATGTTCAATGGTCTTGTAAGTGGAGACGAACATCCTATGATATTTACTGAAATAACTTTTTGGTTGTTCTTTGCTTTTGTGTTGATGGGAATGGCATTTCTTCAAAACAAAAACAAACTGCGAAATGGCTTTCTGTTTTTAGTTAGTTTATTTTTCTATTACAAAACCAGTGGTTTTTTCTTCACCATTCTTTTGTTCTCAACAGTAAGTGATTTTTATATAGGCAAAGCTATTTTTTATTCTTCAAAGGCCAAGAAGAAAAAAATATGGTTAGCCCTAAGCATTTTCATTAATTTATCGGTTTTAGTTTATTTTAAATATGCATACTTTTTTGCCGATTCTTTCAATGAACTTATAGGTTCATCTTGGCATCCAGTAAATCACTTCGCACAGTTTTCTAACGATGTTTTTGGATCAAGTTTTAGAGTAGATCAAATTTTATTGCCTGTTGGTATTTCTTTTTTCACTTTTCAAACCATGTCTTATGCCATTGACGTTTATAAAGAAAAAGTAAAACCCGTTCAAAACATTTTAGACTTTGGATTTTATGTTTCCTTTTTTCCTCAATTGGTTGCTGGCCCCATTGTAAGAGCATCCCAGTTTATTCCTCAATTGTATAAACCATATTCCTTATCAAAAAAAGAATTTGGGATGGCTTTATTTTGGATTATAAACGGATTGCTCAAAAAGTTTTTATTGGCAGATTATCTAGCTGTTAATTTTGTAGATCGTGTTTTTGATAATCCAGGAATGTTTACTGGCTTAGAGAACCTAATGGCTTTATATGGTTATTCACTACAAGTTTATGCTGATTTTTCAGGGTACACAGACATAGCAATTGGAGTAGCATGGCTTATGGGCTTTAATTTACCAAAGAATTTTGACTCCCCTTATAAAGCAGATAGTTGTGGTAATTTTTGGAAAAGATGGCACATTTCTCTTTCATCATGGCTCAAAGATTATTTATATATCCCAATGGGGGGAAATAGAGGTGGATCTTTATTTAGTTTTATTTCTCTTGGGTTTGTTGTGCTGTTTTTGTTTTTAATAAGCGGTTCTTATACCCTTCTTTTTGGTACCATTACATTTTTACTGATAGCCATATTGGTGGGTACCTTTATTGTTAAGCTAAACAGCTGGTATTTGACCAATATTAATATTATGTTGACCATGCTTATAGGGGGATTGTGGCATGGTGCCAGTTGGAACTTTGTACTTTGGGGCGGCCTCAATGGATTGGGAATAGTCATTTATAAATTATGGTCAAAAATTAGCCCTTGGAAAAATAAAAAGAAACTTATAAATAGAATTTGGGGCATATTTTTGACGTTTAACTTCGTTTCTTTCACAAGAATCTGGTTTAGAAGTGGTTCCTCAACAGGTTGGGATGATACAGGTCAAGAACACGATATAATAGCTGAGTGGTTTACAGCAAACGACATGCTTACTCAACTGTTTACCAATTTTAGATTGGATTTAATTGTAGACTTATTTCTAAGTTATTATCAAGTAGTATTTGTAATGACAATAGGGTTCTTAATTCATTGGATGCCAGAAAAATGGAAAATTTGGTACAGAGATCAATTTTCTAAATCTCATGTTGTTTTACAACTTGGAATTTGTGTTTTTGTTGTTTTTATTCTTTACCAATTGGCCTCTAGTGAAATTCAACCGTTTATTTATTTTCAGTTTTAATTTATTTTAACAAAAGAAGGCCTTTAATTTGCAATTCAATAGTATGTATGCCAGCAATTAAAAATGCTTTATTAAGATATAGAGTTATAGATAGAGCAATAAGAAATAACTATAACCCGTTTCCTAGCAAAGAACAGCTCAGACAAGCATGTGAAGAAGA
Organism: Flavobacteriales bacterium; assembly: GCA_029243855.1. Taxonomy (GTDB): domain Bacteria; phylum Bacteroidota; class Bacteroidia; order Flavobacteriales_D; family Parvicellaceae. Next base: position 13,896 of record JAQWRG010000083.1, read on the forward strand.
AATTTTTGGAAGTCTTGAAGGTGAACACATTTGTCACTCAACGATTGAGAAAGATTTATTTGCTATGAGAATGGAGCACGATGCTCCTATTGTTTACAGTAAAAGGGAAAGAGGTTATTATTATAGTGATGAAACTTATTCCTTGGAAGACGTTCCACTAACCGAAAAAGACATTTTAGCCATAAAAGCGGCCTCAACTATTTTACAACAATTTAAATCAACTAGTCTTTTTGGGCAATATCAATTTGCCATTTCAAAAATTTTAGACCGAGCAGCTTTAAGTAAAGAACAAACCACAAATTCTGACGAAGAAGTAATTCAATTTGAAGCACTTCCAACGGTTAGAGGAAACGAACACTTAGAGCCTCTATTAGAGTGCATCAAGGTGAAAAAAGTGATACAATTTAATTATTACAACTTCATTAAAAACGAGCATTCTGTCAGAAGAGTACATCCTTATTTATTAAAAGAATATAGAAATAGATGGTACTTGATAGGCAAAAGTGAACTAAAGCAAAAAATTATAACATTTGGACTCGATAGGATTTCTGAAATAATTACTCTTGACCAAACGTTTATAATTGATAAATCATTTTCACCAGAAAATTTTTTTAAGCATTCCATTGGAATTACGGTATACGATCAACTGCCTCAAAAAGTTGTCATCGAAACAGATGGTGTTTTAGCCAAATATTTAGAATCACAACCTTTACATCACTCTCAAGAATTTCAAAGATTAACAAATGAAGGAAAGCACGTATTTTCCTTTTTCTTATTGTCAACCTATGAGCTTAAAATGCAGCTTTTAGGTTTTGGTAAAGACGTTAAAGTTCTTGAGCCAAAGGAGTTGAAAGATGAAATAATTGAAAACACAAAAGAGATAATAAAACAATATCAATGATTACTGCGAAAAAAATTGATTTTTCACTATTTAAAAGTTCAAATTTAGTTGTCTTATTTGTGCTACTTTTCTGTGTCTTAGAATCTGAATCACAAATGATAAACAACCAAGCTGGAGAAGTCTTTTCAGATGACCCTTTCTTTAATACAAAATTTATTCTAAGTAATAATTTAAAATCTCTTAATGGTGTTATTTCATCTAAGAAAGAACTTGGGGCAATTCAATCTTCAAGATTAGTTCAGGGATATAAGTACAATTCAAATGGGCAAATGAGTTGTCAATATTCTTCAAAGTTGCAAAATAGAAAACGAGACACCTCTTTCACTTATTACAAGTACAACAATGATGGAAGATTAATTTTAAAAAGAATTAGCGATTCTTACGGGTTTTACTCCTACGCTTATGAATACGATTCTTTAGGCCAAATGTCAAAAAACACTTTTTCAAGAGAAAAAAACATAGGCAACAGCAAATCAAACTTTAAACTGGGCAAACAGTATGTTATTTTTAGTGAAACGTACAAGTATAAAAAAACCGATTCATCGGTCGTTAAAATCATTTGGAACAACAACCAAAGGCCATATCAAAAAAACACTTATAAATACGATTCATTAGGGTACCTCAAGGAAGAAAAAACACAATTGCTCATAAACAACAAAATTCATTTAACTCGATATTATTACAATGAAAAGGGCGGACTTAAGAAAGTAGAAAGTTTTAAACAAAAGTCAAATGAGCCCTATAAAACAATGAAGTACCAGTACGATGATTGGGGAAACATAACCTACTTAGACGAGTATAAAGATGGAGTACAAGTAATACATAAAGAAATTCTGTACGACCAATCAACGTTGGTATTGAAAACTATCTTGTCACAAGATTTAGTTTCTAACTTGATAACAATCATAAAATTTAAACCCAAATTTTATAACTAAATTAGCGCTCAGAAAAATTTAAAATGTTACGAATAGCTATACTAGTATCTTTTTGTTGTATAATATTTTTTTCCTGTAGGGAAACCAATCCCAGAGCCAAAAAACTTTGCGATTGTTACAGAAATTTACATGTGGCTAAAACAACAAAAGAGGTTAATTTTTGGAGTGACTCTTGTACCAATTTATATTTAAATATCTTGCAAGAATTATCAACAGATGCAGATGAAATGAATGCGTTTGAAACAGATTACAAAAAATGTCAGTAATATATCATAATGGATAAAATATTCAATTATATAGATGGTCAATTGGTCCCTTCAAAAAGCAACAAGTGGATTGAAAATGTTGAGCCAGCAACGGGTCAAACGTATAGTTTAATTCCAGATTCAGATCATGAAGATGTAGAGTTGGCTTTTTCATCAGCTGAAGAGGCATTTAAAGAGTGGAGTCAAAAACCCGTTCAGGAACGATCGGATATTATGCTAAAGATATCTTCCTTAATTGAAGAAAATAAAGCTTTTTTAGCTGAAGCAGAATCGAGAGATAATGGTAAACCTGTTGGTTTGGCAAAGACAATTGACATTCCTAGAGCGGCTTCAAACATGAAGTTTTTTGCAACAGGAATTTTACATTATGCTTCAGAAAGCCACCAATTAAATGATGTTGCAATAAACTATACTTTAAGAAAACCTATTGGTGTAGTTGGTTGTATTTCTCCTTGGAATCTTCCGCTTTATTTATTTACATGGAAAATTGCTCCAGCACTAGCTGCAGGAAATACTGTTGTTGCAAAACCTTCAGAAATAACACCAATGACAGCTTTTCTATTTTCAGAAATTTGTATTGAAGCTGGTTTGCCAAAAGGAGTTTTAAACATAGTTCATGGCTATGGGCCAAAAGTAGGAGCTCCTATTACAGAGCATAAAGGCATTAAAGCTATTTCATTTACTGGTGGAACTAAAACGGGAGAACAAATTGCTAAGGTTGCTGCTCCAATGTTTAAAAAATTAAGTTTAGAATTGGGCGGAAAAAACCCCAATATTATTTTTGATGATTGTAATTTTGATAAGGCAGTAAGTACTTCTGTACTTAGCTCCTTTGCCAATCAGGGACAAATTTGTCTTTGCGGTTCACGAATTTTTGTTCAGGAGAAAATTTACGAAAAATTCAAAGCAGAATTTGTGAAAAAAGTTCAAAACTTGACGATTGGTGACCCCAAAAATAAAGACACTAAAATTGGAGCTTTAGTTTCAAAAGATCATATAGAAAAAGTTCAATCTTACATTGAATTAGCAAAACAAGAAGGAGGAACTATTTTAACAGGCGGAAAAATTGTTTCGATTGAAGGTAGGTGTAAAAAAGGGTACTTTTTAGAACCAACGGTAATTGAAGGATTATCTTACGATTGCAGAACCAATCAAGAAGAAATTTTTGGACCAGTAGTCACACTAAATACTTTTCAGACAGAAGATGAGGTGCTCATGTATGCCAACAGCACTCCTTATGGATTAAGCAGTACAGTTTGGACAGAGAACATCACAAAAGCCAATAGAATGTCAAAAGCTTTAGATGCTGGAATTGTTTGGGTCAATTGCTGGTTGGTAAGAGATTTAAGAACTCCGTTTGGAGGAGTAAAAAATTCAGGTGTTGGCCGTGAGGGAGGATTCAATGCATTCAACTTTTTTACCGAACAAACTAATGTGTGCATAAGCTATTAATTAAATTTTTTTAAAATGAGTAACGAAAAAATAAATGCAAAAAACGCCCCAAAGCCAGTAGGGCTATATCCTCATGCAAGAAAGGCAGGCAACTTACTATTCTTATCAGGTGTTGGCCCTAGAAAAGCCGGATCAGGACCAAATGATAGTGAGGTTCCGTGTCTAGAATTAGACCATAATGGAAATTTTAAATCCTTTGATTTTGAGGCACAGTGCCACAGCGTTTTTCAAAACATAAAAGCCATTCTTGAAGAAAGTGGATCATCATGGGATAACCTAATAGATGTCACCGTTTTTTTAGTTGATATGAAAAGAGACTTTGCTACTTACAATAAGATTTATGCAGAGTATTTTAAAGAAAATCAACCTTGCAGAACGACTGTTGCAATTGATGCATTGCCTACACCAATTGCTATTGAACTAAAATGTATAGCAACGATAAATTAAACCATGAAAAGACTAGTAAGTATTTTTACTGAACAATTAGAAGAGGCCTTAAAAATTGGCCCAAAAGCAAATTTATCTCCGTTTTCAAATTCGATTGAAAACGTTGTTATTACAGGCCTTGGAGGCTCTGGAATAGGAGGGAAAATTGCTACACAATTATTGGCGGATCAACTAAAGGTTCCAGTTGTTATTAATAACGATTATTCATTGCCAGAATTCGTAAGTACTAAAACATTAGTCATTGTTTCTAGTTTTTCTGGAAATACGGAAGAAACATTAGCAGCTTTAAAAATTGCCCAAGATAAAAATGCAGAAATTGCTTGTATAACATCTGGCGGAAAATTAGCGGATATAGCAAAAGAAAACAACTATAATATGTTGGTTCTTCCCTTGGCTTTTTCACCAAGAGCTATGCTTACCTATTCTGTTGTTCAACAATTTTTTCTTTTAGCTCATTACGGATTGATTGATAGCAGTTTCACAAAAGATGTTCAAAATACAATAGCACTTTTAAACAGGGAAATAGATGAAATAAAAGATTTAGCCCATCAAACAGCTTTAGCTCTAAAAAGCAAAACAGCAGTAATTTATATAGAGTCTGGGCTAGAAGGTGTAGCTGTAAGAATGAGACAGCAAATAAATGAAAACTCTAAAGCTTTATGTTGGCATCATGTAATTCCTGAGATGAATCACAACGAGTTAGTCGGATGGGCAGGAGGAAAAGAGGAATATGCGGTCATCATGCTAAGAACTTCATACGAACATTATAGGTCTAGTGTTAGAATGAATGTTTCTAAGGAAATCATTAATAAGCAAACATCTACTTTACTCGAAATTAAAGCAAAAGGAGAATCCAAAATTGAACAAGCTTTTTACCATATTTTATTTGGCGATTGGACATCTGTTTTTTTAGCAGAGCTAAATCGAGTTGATGATGTTGAAGTAAAAGTTATCGACTATTTAAAAAGTGAGTTGGCTAAAATATGATTAATTCCATAGTTGAATTCCAAGACTTAGGTCTCATCGACTATAAAAAATGTTGGGACTATCAAACCAAGCTTTTTGAACAAACGGTACAGCAGAAAATTTACAATCGAAAAAACCCTGAAAATAAAACAGTTACAAAAAACTACTTACTTTTTTGTGAACATCCTCATGTATATACTCTTGGTAAAAGTGGGGATGAAAAAAATTTATTAATTAACGAGGCATTCTTAAAAGACAAACAAGCATCTTATTACGAAATCAACAGAGGAGGAGACATCACCTATCATGGTCCAGGACAATTGGTTGTTTATCCTATTTTTGATTTAGATCATTTCTTTACAGATATACATAAATATTTGAGGTTTTTAGAGGAAGCGGTTATCTTAACTCTCAAAGAATATGGAATTGCATCTGGAAGAGTTGATGGATTGACAGGAGTTTGGTTAGAGGGTGCTCAGCCATCAGCAAGAAAAATATGTGCCTTAGGTGTTAAAAGTAGTCGTTGGGTTACTATGCACGGTATTGGCTTTAATGTCAACACTAATCTTGATTATTTTAATTATATTGTTCCTTGTGGAATTGAAGACAAACAAGTTACTTCTGTTTCAAAAGAGTTGAATAAAAAGGTCGATTTTCAACAAATAAAAAATAAATTGAAAATTAACATGGCCAATATTTTTGACTTTGATTACTGCTAATAGATTTATTTATGAAAAAGAAATTAAAGGTTTTTTCTCTTATTTTAATAGTGGCTATTTTAGCTCACATCCTATTTGGATACGGTTATATTTTTAAGGGCTTAGCTTTTGCTTATTTAAGAGGTCAAAAAGGCCCGGGAATCAACGAATATCATTTATTTTACAATCATGAATTGCCCGCTGTAGAGTCTTTAGCATGGCAAGATAATGAACCTAATTTGAGCATTTCTAAACAAGACTCTATTATGCTAGATAGTATGTGTTCGGCCGGTTTCTTAGTGATTAAAAACAAAGAAATTATTCATGAAAGCTATTTTAATGGGTTTAATAAAGAAATGCCAACTAATTCATTTTCTGCAGCAAAAAGTGTAGTTAGTTTACTTATAGGGGTAGCTATAGATGAACAAAAAATTGAATCAGTGGATCAATTAGTTTCTGAGTTTTTACCGAGTTTTAAAGAAGAGGAAAAAGCAGGAATAACAATTCGGCATTTACTAACAATGAGCAGCGGACTGTCTTGGTCCGAAAGCGGTAAAAACCCCTACTCAAATAATGCAGAAGCATATTATGGAGAACACTTAAGCGATTTAATCTTAGGTCAAACAGTAGTTGCTGAACCTGGGAAGGTCTTCGATTACAAAAGTGGAGATACTCAAGTACTAACTTATATTTTAGAAGCGGCTACTGGAGAAACACTAACTGATTACTTTAATAGTAAAATATGGTCACATTTAAACCCTGAGCATACGGGTTACTGGAATTTAGATAAAGAGGGAGGGGATGAAAAAGGATTTTGCTGTTTATATCTTACGACAAGAGATTTTGCTCGTCTTGCACAATTAATTATTCAAAAAGGTCTTTGGAACGGCAAAAGATTGGTTTCTGAAAACTACATCACTAAAGCTATTTTCCCAGCAAAAGAACTTTTAGAAAAAGATGGAAAAGTCAACAATAGGTACGGTTGGCAATGGTGGTACGCCAATTATAATGGAAAAGATATACATTATGGCAGAGGTTTATTGGGGCAGTATTACATAGCTATTCCATCAGATGATTTAGTTGTAGTCAGAACAGGGTGGAAGAGGAAACAAGTAGGTAATGATGGTCATACTAAAGATTTTTGGGATTGTATACACATTGCTTATAAACTGATTGACAGTAAACAATGAAAAAAGACATACACGTACCTAAAGTTGAAGATATAGCGGTTGCTATAGTTGAAGAAGAAAGTGAAGAGGATAAAGAATGGGTTGTCTATTTGTTAAACATGAAAAATTGTTCTATTCACGACACTTTAGTTTCTTCTAAAGGTTATGGTGAAATCAATCAAAAAAAGAAAAAGACAACTTTTTTTAGTCACTACCTGGAGACATTGGAAAGCCAATCCTTCAAAAAAGTTGAAATGATTAATGAAAGTGTATTTGGGTTAACCAATGAGTTTTTTTTGACGTATTATATAAATGGTATTATTCATGATAAAAAATATATTTTTTTACCAGAAACGATCATTAAAGAAAATAAAACAAAAATTCCTTTATTGAATAAAAAAGGAATAATGATTAGATAAACCGTTATGCTTAAAAACTTGGATTATAGTAAAGTTCTTTTTTTAGATATTGAAACTGTTCCGAATGCATATAGCTTTAACGACCTAGATGAAAGGTCTAAGCTTTTGTGGGATAAAAAGACAAAATACATTCAAGAAAAAGAAGAGCAAAATGCTGAAGGAGTCTATTCAAAAGCTGGGATTTATGCAGAATTTGGAAAAGTAATTTGTATATCGGTAGGATTTATTTTGCAAAAAGATGGAGAAGAACAAATTCGTCTTAAAAGCTTCTCATCTGATGTTGAATCAAAATTATTACAAGATTTTGCGGATCTTTTAAACTCACATTACAACAACGATCAATTTATGTTGTGTGCACACAACGGCAAAGAATTTGATATTCCTTTTTTAGCCCGAAGGTTTTTGATTAACGGTATGACTTTACCTCATTTATTAAATGTTGCAGGCAAAAAGCCCTGGGAAATTAAGCAAATTGATACAATGGAGTTGTGGAAATTTGGTGATTTTAAGCATTACACTTCACTTGATTTATTAACTCATATCTTCAAAATTCCTACTCCAAAGGACGATATAGACGGAAGTCAAGTGGCTAAAGTTTATTATGAGGATAACGATCTGGATAGAATAATAAAATATTGCGAAAAAGATGTGGTGGCTACAATTCAGCTATTAAGAAAGTATAGAGGACAAACTTTAATCGACCAAGAATTCATTAAATCTACGTAGTTTTTCATGGTATTATAGCCTTAACAAAGGTTATCTAAAATAGTTTTTTAGTAAATTACATGCATTAACAATGAAAAGACTTTTTTTACCATTAATACTTGTTAGCCTGAGTTTAACAGTATTTACTCAAAATGTTCAAGATAACCACCAGTGTGGTCAACACAAACTTTTAAAAAAACTTTTAGCTAACCCACAGTTTTTAAACCAGCATTTGGCTGAACAAAAACAACTTTTAAATGAGGAAAACTTAAATAAAGGAAATCCAAAAGGAGTTGTTTACCAGGTTCCAATAGTATTTCATTTGGTTCACAACAATGGTCCAGAAAAAATTGATCGTTCACAAATTATAGATGCTTTAACTATTTTAAATCGTGATATGAGGGGCCAAAACCCTGATACAGCAACGGTCGATTCATTATTTCAGGGAATTATAGCTGATAATGAAATAGAGTTTGTATTAGCAACTAAAGCTCCAGACGGATCTTGTTTTAGCGGAATCACAAGAACGTTAACACCTCTGTCTTTTAATACGGGAAGTATTAATGGAGCTGACCAAGTAAATGCAGTAATTGCTCTCAATGATGTATATAATGGAAATTGGCCAGGCGATCAATATTTAAATGTTTTTGTTTGTGGAGCAGTAGGTTCTGGTATTGCGGGGTATACATATTACCCATCTAATTTTTTTGGAAACTCTATGGAGAATGGAATTTGGCTCAGACACGATTATTGTGGAAGCATTGGTACTGGATCAACCAGTTCGAGCAGAACTTTTGCTCATGAGGTTGGACATTGGTTAAATCTTCCTCATACATGGGGTAGTACTAATGAGCCAGGGTTGTTGTCTAACTGTAGTACTGACGATGGAGTTTCCGATACGCCAAATACCATTGGGTCGCAATGGTGTAACTACAACGAAACAACATGTGGATCTCATTCTAATATAGAAAACTACATGGAATATAGCAGTTGTCGTAAAATGTTCACCAATGGACAAAAGTCAAGAATGAGAACAGCTTTAAACTCTAGTGTTGGTGGAAGAGATAATCTTTGTTCACCAGCAAACTTATCGGCAACTGGTATTGATGTGCCTCCACCATTTTGCCAAGCCGATTTTTTTGCCAATTCTTACATTACGTGCTCAGGAGATAGTATTTTATTTGAAGACAATTCATACCACAATCCAATTGGCTGGCAGTGGTCTTTTGAGGGTGGGATTCCAGCTACTTCAACATTGCCAACAAATCAGGTTACTTACAATCAGTCTGGAATTTATGATGTTGACTTAATCGCAACAGCTGATAACGTTAATTATTTAACGGCAAATAAGCCAGACGTTGTAACCGTTTTGGATTATAACGGAATTTCAATGCCTTATTACGAAGGTTTTGAATCGGCTAGTGTAGTATCTCCAGATTGGTTTCAAGAGGATAATACTTGGGAAGTAACGAATCAAGTTAGCTACAATGGCGCCAATTGTTTAAAGCTAAACAACAGTGGGGTTGATGAAGGAACTAAGCATTTTTTAGAAAGTCAAACCTTTGATCTTTCAGGAGCAACTAAAGTCTATTTTTCATTTAAGTACGCTTTTTCAAATAGGTATTATTGGAATGACGATAAACTTAAAATATTAGCTTCGAATGACTGTGGAGAAACATGGTCTGTTAGAAAAGTTTTACAAAACGCCCAACTTGTTACAGCCGATAATACAACAAGTTTCACCCCTTTATTTAGCCAGTGGAAAGTAGCTTCAGTAACTAGTATAGTATTGCCGTACTTTGTCCCAAATTTTAGATTTAAATTGGAATTCATTTCTGGGGGTGGAAATGATTTATTTATAGATAACTTAAATATTTCATTTGAAGATGTTACCGATATACATCAAAACACATTAAAAGACTCTTTCAAGGTGTTCCCAAACCCTGCTAATTCAGCAATAACCATTCAACATGATAAAGAAGTTATTTCTGGATTTAAACTTATTGATGTTTCAGGAAAAGAAATTGCGACTAAAAAATTCTCTAATTGTAGTCAAAAAAGAATAGACATTTCTTATTTAGATAAAGGCTGTTATTTCATTGTAATTGATTCATTGGAATCTTTACACACCATACCCTTCTTTAAGAAATGATTTTTACGAGATTAATTTAAAATCAATTTGTCGCTTAGCAAGGTTCGTGTTGTTTACAACAACCACCACTTCTTGACCAAGCTTAAAGCTTTTTCTTGACTGATAACCCAATACTGCTTGTTGCTCTTGATCGTAGTAGAATTGATCGTCTTTCATTGATTTCAAAGGAACCATGCCTTCACATTTATTCTCATTAATTTCAATATACATTCCCCAGTCGGTTAATCCAGAAATTCTACCCTCAAATTGTTTCCCAATTTGTTTAGAAAGATAAATCACTTGCATATATTTTACAGAAGCTCTTTCAGCGTCTACCGCTTGCTTTTCCATTTTAGATAAATGTTTGCACTGATGATTTAAATCTGCAGAAGTGTTTTGATATTTACTTTTGTTCTCTAGCAAAGTAAGAAGGTTCCTATGAACAATCAAATCAGCGTAACGCCTTATCGGAGAGGTAAAATGAGAGTAGTACTCAAATGCTAACCCATAGTGTCCAATGTTTTCAGTGCTATAAGCTGCTTTTGACATGGAACGTATAACCATAGGAGCTATTAAATGCAATTCTTCTTTTGTTTTAGCTTTTTCCATGATCTTATTGAGTGAAAAAGAAATGGGTTTGTTTTTTTCTCTTACTATTTGATAGTCCATAGCTCCTAAAAAGATTTTTAAATCGCTAATTTTTTCAGGATTTGGTTCATCATGTATTCTATAAATGGAAGGCTTAATTAATTTGTCTTTTTCCGGCTTTCCAGTATACATAGCCACACGTTTATTGGCTAACAACATAAACTCCTCAATTAACTTGTTCGCAGCTTTAGATTCTTTTAAAATAGTACCTATTGGGTCTCCGGTTTCATCCAATTGAAATCGAACTTCTTGACTCTCTACATTTAAAGCACCCTTTTCCATTCGTTTCTTTCTTAATAATTCAGCAAGACTATTTAAGGCAAGAACTTCTTTGGCTAAATCATTCTTTTCTCCTTCAATAATAGCTTGAGCTTCCTCGTAGGTAAATCTATGGTCGGAGTGTATAATGGTTTTTCCAAACCAAGAGTTTTTAACCTCACCCTTACTTGATAATTCAAAAACAGCAGAAAAAGTTAATTTATCTTCATGAGGTCTAAGAGAACACAGCTTATTGCTTAATTTTTCTGGAAGCATCGGAATTACTCTATCTACTAAGTAAACGCTATTTGCTCTATAAAAAGCTTCTCTATCCAAATGAGAATTTTCTTTAACGTAATGCCCTACATCCGCAATATGAACCCCCACTTCAATATTCCCATTTTTTAACTCTTTATAGCTAAGAGCATCATCAAAATCTTTAGCATCAACTGGGTCGATTGTAAAGGTGGTTGTTTTTCTAAAGTCTTTTCTTTTTTTAGCTTCAATGTTATAGTTGGGCTCTTCAATTAAGTCAGCCTCATTGTTTACTTTATTTGGAAATTTTAAAGGAAATCCAAACTCGGCTAAAATGGAGTTCATTTCAACATTTAGTTCTCCAGGTTCTCCTAAAACATCAACCACAGCCGCTTGAGGGCTTTTCACACTTTTTGGCCAGGATAAAAATTTCACCTTAACCTTTTGGCCATCTTTAGCTCCGTTTAAATGTTTTTTGTCGATATAAAAATCAATATTTAATGATCGATCATCTGGTCTTAAAAAATAAAAATCATTAGATTTTTCTATAAGACCGATGTATTCTTTTTTTACACGCTCAATAACCTTTATTACCTGACCCTCAGTTTTGCCTTTATACATTACGGTTTTAACAAGTACTTTGTCACCGTTAAGGGCATTTTTTAATTTACTTGAGTGGATGAAAATATCCTTTTCAATATTTTGGCAAATAAAATAAGCACCTCCTCTTGAAACAAATTGTAATGTTCCTTCAAGCTCATTAGAGCTGCTTTTAAGTTTAAACTTTCCTCTTGAAACCTGTTTTAAGACGTTGTCTTTATCTAGTTGTTCAAGAATCTGAACAATTCTTTTTCGAATAAATGGATCTTTTATTCCTAAAACTGAAGCTATTTGCTTGTAGTTGTAAGTGCTTTCTGTGTCTTTACTTAAAACAGAAATAATAGATTCTCTAAGTTGGCGATCTTTAAGTTTCCCTTTTTCTTTATGTGCCAATAGTTAAAAGATTTGTGTAATAGAATTGTTAGGTGCTTTTGTTTTTCTTTATCAAATCAATTTTATCAAGAATATCATTGGCTTCTTTAGTCTTAGCATCACTAGCTGTTCTGTTACTATGTGATAAGTTATAAGCCTCTTCAATAAGCTGATTGTACTTTTTTAAGAGTACTTCTTCTTCAGATTTTTTTTTTTAATAGGCTAATCATTATTTTAAAATATAAACTGAGCTAAAATCATAGTAATATAACTCATTGAAAGATAGGTTTTTAACCGAAGAATGGTAAATGTTATATATTTCAGGATACCACAAAACAGCTACTGGAGCATCGTCTATTAAAATTTGTTCTGCTTGTGAAAAAAGAGAATATCTTTCAGATTCATCCGTAGTAGAAATGGCTTCTTTTAACAATTTATCGAATGTTTTGTTTTTGTATCTAGAAGTGTTTGGCCAAGCTCGTTCAGTTGGATCCTCAGGTGCATTTCCACTGTAAAAAACATTTAGAAAATCAGCAGGAGAGGGGTATTCGCTTACCCAAGTAAAATGATTCATCTGAGACAACCCTAAAGCTGCTCGGTTGATTAATGTAGACATATGAATTTGCTCAATGGTTATGTTAATATTCAATGCCATAAGTAATTGACTTTGTATTTCTTTAGCAACTTCAATTTGTGTCGGGTTACCAATGTTTAGTTCTAAAACTACTTCTGGGAACCCTTTTCCGTTAGGGTATCCAGCTTCGCTAAGCAATTTGGCTGCTTTTGAAGGATTGTAGGGATAACCAACTATAGAATCGTAGTTATAGTTTTTAAAAATCTTAACATTTGGGACAACTCCTTTAAGTCCAATTTTGCCTTGGTTATCAAGAGTGTTTTCAATTAATTTCTTCTTGTTTATAGCGTAATTAAAAGCTTTTCTGACTCTAACGTCATTAAATGGCTCAATCGTATTGTTAAATTCATAACAATCTGTTGCTAACACATCTTTCCTGTCAACCATAAACTCTCTAGACATGAAAGTTTCTTGGTTTTCAATAAAGAACTTTTCTAAGTAAATTTCTGATACCCCTTGCAATAAATCAAGTTTTTTATTAGAAAACAATTCTTCTCTTTTTTCTTCGCTAGACTCAAAAGTAAAGCTAATTTCATCTAAATAAGGCAATCTGTTTCCATGGGTATCATACTTGTAATAGTTGTTGTTTTTATATAATTGAAGTTCACTGGAGTCAGTATTTAATGCTCCATATATAAATGGCCCAGCACCTACTTTCAACCCTTTACCATATGCTTCAAATGCATCTTTACTTATTACTGAACCTAAGGGAGAAGCTAATAAATGAATAAAAGATGAAGCAGGTTCAATAAGTTCAACGGTAAATACAGAGTCGTTTATAATATTGATTCCAGAAATTTCGTCTTTTTTCCCACTATGGTATTCTTTGGCTCCAAGAATTTTATCACTCAAGGCATTGTATCCAGTAGTTGAAAAATTTCCACACAACAAATGGAATGTGTAGTTAAAATCTTGTGAAGTTATTTTTGAACCTTTACCCTCAGGGAAACATGGATCATCGTGAAAATACGCATTGTCAATTAGGTAAAAAGTGTAGGTGGTTTGAGCATCGTTAACCTCCCATTTCTTAGCAATGGCTGGAATAACGGAAAGTGTTTTAGGGTTTAAAGCAACGAGCCCATCATGCATTTGGGAAATAACTTTATAGGAAACGGTTTCTTCAATTTCAGACGGGAACAGTGTTTTGTAACATTCGTTTTCAGCTATTCGAATCATTCCACCTGAAATGGGTTTTAAGTTGTCTTGCTTAAGGGTAGGGTCGTTGTTGAGTTTGTCTTCAGGTGAACTCTCACATTTTATTATAGAAACAAGTAATAATATAAAGAAACTTATAGCTGTTAATTTCAAAAGGTTTGAAAATAGTTGATTTTGTAGTTTCTTATTAAGAATGTTAAAATTCATATCAACACAAGTTTACATTTAATTTAAGAGTTTTCAAAAACTTGATGACAGAAATTATCTAAAGCAAAAAACAAATGATAGATTGCTTTGAATTCTATAAAATTGCAATTATTATTGTTCTAAATTATGGTTAAATTTAACGTTATTATAGTTTTAATGAAACGAATATTCTTATTGTCTGTTTTATTGTTTTCTATTACAATGTTTTCTTTTTCTCAAGGAAACGAAACAAATATTGTGCTGGACGGACATTATCAGGGTAAAAACTTATACATACAAAATCCATTTTCTGGTTCAGGTGTTGGATTTTGTGTTATTGCAGTTTATGTCAATAATGACGTAACAACAGATCAAGTAAATTCAAGCGCTTTTGAAATAGACTTTTCCAATACAGATTTAAAACCCGGAGAGCCAGTTTCTGTTAAAATTTTACATAAGTTAGATTGTTTACCTAAAGTGTTAAACCCAGAAGTACTTAGACCTAAAAGTACCTTTGAAGAAGTTAGCATTGCCATTGAAGATAATCAAGTTTTTAAATGGTCTACAACTAAAGAACAAGGAGAATTAACGTATATTATTGAACAATACCGTTGGAATAAATGGGTTAAGGTGGGTGAAGTTGACGGTAAAGGAAAAATAGATGCCAATAGCTACAAGTTTAACGTTGGGTCGCACATTCATTCCGGAGAAAATAAATTTAGAGCTAAACAAGTTGATTACACAGGTAGACCGAGATTCACAAAAAGCGTGACCTGTATTAATACAGACCAAAAGGCTGTTTCTATTCCAAATCCAAAAATGAAGAATACGTTAGATTTTTCATCAGAAACATTATATGAGATTTACGACACTTACGGCAACCTAGTTAAAAAAGGTTTTGGACAATCTATTAGTGTTGAAAACCTAAATAAAGGGTTGTTCTATGTAAACTATGACTCCAAAACAGGAGAAGTGGTTAATAAGAAGTAAATCCGAAATTCATCTTTACATGAAAAAAATTGAGCATATTGGTATTGCTGTTAGCGATTTGACCAATTCAAATGCTTTGTTTTCAAAATTATTAGGGAAGGATCAATATAAAATTGAAACAGTTGAAAGCGAAGGGGTGAAAACGTCTTTTTTTATTGTTGGAGAGACTAAAATAGAACTGGTAGAGTCCTCAAGATACGATAGTGCAATTGCAAAATTTATTGATAAAAAAGGTCAAGGGATGCATCATATGGCATTTCATGTAGAGGATATACATAAAGAATTAGAGCGTTTAAACAAGGAAGGTTTTCAGCAAATTGGCAAGGTAAAAGAAGGAGCTGACAATAAGTTGATTTGTTTTTTACATCCAAAAACTACGAATGGGGTTTTGATTGAATTATGTCAGGAAAAATAGTATTAATATTTTCATTTTCCTGTAGATGATGAGTGTTAATGCCAAGTTCTCTAGCTGAAATAATGTGTTGAATAGAATCATCAATAAACAACGTTTCTTTAGGTTCCAACTGGCTTTCTTTCAATACATATTTAAAACATTCTTTATCAGGTTTTCTGCAGTTAATTCGAGAAGAGTAATATATTTTTTCAAAACAATTGTAATAGGTTTCTAATTGTCCAGCTTCTTGCATTTGTTTTTCAAAAAAATCAATGTGAATTTCATTGGTGTTGCTGAGAAGAAACAGCCTAAAGCTCTTTTTTAATTCTTGTAAAAGCATAAGTCTTTTTTGAGGAAGATTTAACAACATGCTGTTCCAAGCATTAATAATGTCTTTTTTTGAAATATAGGTCGGTAAAATTTTTTGTGCAGACAGAATAAATTCATTTGATGAAATCAATCCTTTTTCAAAAGAATTAAATAGATCTACTTGTTCTTTTTGGGAGTAATAATCATCAAAGTTTTTGACCCCTAACTTTTTAAAAGCACTTGATGTTAGATCGTAATTTAGGTTAAGGACAACACCACCTAGATCAAATATTATATTTTTAATTTCTGACATTAAAGGGCTTTATTATTAGTTATTTACCTCCTCAAGTATATGCTATACGAACCTATAAATAATATTAGACTTTTAGTCCAATAATCAATAAATCATCAATTTGTGGAAAAGAGCCCTTCCATTTATTAAACTCAGCGATTAAAAATTCTTTTCTATTCTTTTTTTGAAGAATGGATTTTTGAAGAATTTCTTCAAATTTAACATTACCCATTGACATCATTTTATCTCCCCCCAACTGATCACAGTACCCATCAGAATACATTATTACCCAAGTATTGTCTTTTAATGATATTTTTTGTGTTGTAAATTTCCTATTCATCTCTTTGCTCTTTTTAGAAAAAGAACCTCCAGCAGGAAGCATATCTGCTTTATATGTCTTTATATTATTACCTTCAATAAGGTAAATCCCATTACGAGCACCACTAAATAATAATTCTCTTTTGGCTTTATCTACAACACACAAAGAAAGATCCATTCCATCCTGTATTTCACCTCCAGAATCTTGTTTTAATACGCGTATAATTTCATCATTGAGTTTTTCTAATATATCAGAGGTTGTGATGTCTTCTCTTTGGATAATCTTATCCAACAGTAAACTACCCATCATACTCATGAATCCACCAGGTACACCATGCCCTGTACAGTCAACGCAAGCAATGGCTGCTATATTCCCAAAGGACCTATACCAATAAAAGTCTCCCCCTACGATATCCTTTGGTTGAAACAATATAAAATTATCACTAAAGTAATCAGACATTATTTCATCTTCTGGAAGTATGGCATGTTGAATTTTTTTCGCATAATTAATTGATGTAATTATCTCTTTATTTTTCCTTTCTACTTTCTGTTTCTCTAGAGCTAAGTTTTCATTAGTCTCATCTACTCTAAGCTTTTGTGCTTTAATAATCTTATTTTGTTTTTTTGTTATTCTAAAACGCTTCAAAAGCAAAAATGAAAAACTAAAGATCAAAGCCAAGACACCTAATATGCCATATCGAATAGTTTTTTCTTCTTTAAGTTCAGCATCATGTTTTAATTGTTTAATTTTCCTCTCTTCAACGTTATAAATACTGTCTGTCTGTTTTTTTAATTGATATTCCTTGTTCAATTCAAATTTATATAGGTCCTTTTCAACCTTCATTTTAATTAATGAGTCATTAATTGTTTTAACTAGTTCAAACATTTTTAAAGCGTTTTTCCAATCACCTAAATTTTTATAGCAATTATAAAGATGTGTTACTGGTGTTTCAAGCCCATTTATATAGTTTTTCTCTTGATATATATTTTTTGCCTTTTTTAGATAAGGTATTGCTTTTCTAAACCCCCCCCCCTTCATGTATTCATATCCAAC
>JAQWRG010000086.1 GCA_029243855.1 Flavobacteriales bacterium
AAACAGACGTGTTGAAATGACAGTCCTTTTTGAATAAAATCAGCCATTAAAATTTAAAAAAGGGTATATCATAAAAAGATAGACCCTTTTTTATTAACTAATATGAAATTTAAATCAGTCAAACATCTAGCAACTTTTCTGTTGGCTATTTTATGGTTAAATACATTCACTCAAGAAATCGACAAAGAAATAAAAAGTAGTAAATTTTATGTGTATTGGGGTTGGAACAGGGCTTGGTTTACAGATTCAGATATAAAATTCTCTGGAGATAATTATAATTTTTCATTGTTAGATGTTAAAGCAAAAGATCGACAAACTGATTTTGCATTCGACCCATACTTCAACCCTTTAAAATTTACCATTCCACAATATAATTTTAAAATTGGTTATCAATTTTCTAAAAACGTTGACTTTTCATTAGGAATTGATCATATGAAATATGTTGTTGAAAACAATCAACAAGCTGTAATAAATGGCTTCATAGATTTAAACTCAACTTTTGATGGAAACTATTCCTACGACAGTATAACTCTTTCAGAAAAATTTTTAAAGCTTGAACATACAGATGGATTAAACTATGTGAATTTTGAAATTAGAAACTCTGGATCAATCGTTAAATTTAAAAATTGGCACATCCAACATAGTGAGGGATTAGGCTTAGGAATTATGATTCCTAAAACAAATGCAAGTCTAATGGGCATGAACAGACACGATGATTTTCATTTTTCGGGATATGGAATAAATGGTTTAGTTGGATTAAAAGTTTTATTTAAAGAAAAATACTTTGTTCAAATTGAAGGGAAATCTGGATTTATTCATATGCCTAATGTAAGGACAACAAATTCTGAAAGTGACAGGGCAAATCAACACTTTTTCTACATTCAACAAAATATTGTATTTGGAGGATTCCTTTCTTTAAATAAAAAAGAATAAATTTAGGTATGAAAGATTCACTCATTAAAAAAGGATTCATATTATCTGGAATCGTGAACATTCTAGGAATTTTAGTCTTTACTAAGTTCTTTACAAGTACAGCTATTTCTGAAGCCGACACCAATGTTATGTCACCATTTGGGTTGTATATGATAATGGTATGGGGATTAGCATTTATTGCCATGGCAAACTACTATCACAAAGCAAAATGGATGATTGCTGTTTTTTGCATTGAAAAAATCAGTTATGTAATTTGCTGGGGAATATGGATGCTTGATAATGATAATGATTTAGCCGAATTGTTTGATAAAGACCCATTTGCTGGCACATTTTATGCCTTATACGGACCCAATGATTTGATTTTCTTTATTTTCTTTTGTTATGTTTTTATTCGAAATAAAAATCAGTAATCTATTTGAATATGAATCATTATAGAAGGTTAGAAAAAATGTATCTCAATGCCAATATTAATAAAAAGGTATTTGATTCAACTTCAGCTTCAATTTCAGAAGGAAAAGCATCAATTGGTTTAGAAATTACTGATAAATATTTTCATGCACTAGGGGCTATTCATGGTTCTGTTTATTTTAAATTATTAGATGATGCTGCATTTTTTGCGGTAAGTTCAATTGTTAAAGATTATTTTGTTTTAACCACATCATTCAACATTAACTTAATCAAACCTGTTAATAAAGGAAAATTAACTGCGCATGGAAAAGTAAGGTTTTCTTCAGCTAATTTATTTACTGCTGAATCTACATTAGTAAATGAAAAAGGACAAGAAGTTGCTTTTGGTACTGGAAATTTCGCCAAAAGTAAAATTGCTCTTACGGATAAAATAGGTTACTAATTGATGAAAAAAGTATTAATCATAACTTATTATTGGCCACCAAGCGGTGGAGCTGGAGTCCAACGTTGGGTTAAATTCATTAAATACTTTAACAAGTATAACATCAAACCTTATGTAATTACTGTTGATTCAAATTCAGCTTCCTACCCATTGGTTGACAATACATTATCAAACGATATTCCTAATAATACACCTATATATCTCACCAAAACATTTGAACCCTACAACTACTACAAAAAAATAAATAAGAAAGAAATTCCTTATGCTGGTTTTGCCAATGAGGGTAATCCTAATTTAATTCAAAAAACTGCCAGATTCATTAGAGGAAACTTTTTTATTCCAGACGCAAGAAAAGGATGGAACAAATTTGCCTATGCAAAGGCCTTAGAAGTCATTGAGAAAGAAAATATTGATAGTGTAATAACAACAAGCCCACCCCACTCTACTCAACTCATAGGATTAAAACTTAAGAAAGAATTGAACATCAAGTGGATTGCTGATTTAAGAGATCCTTGGACCGATATTTACTATTATGAATCTATGCTTCATACCAAATGGGCGAAACTTAAAGATGAAGCATACGAAAAAGCAGTTATTGAAAAAGCAGATCAACTAATAGTAGTAAGTGATTCTATAAAACAACTGTTGGCAACTAAATCAGACAAAATAACAGCTTCAAAAATTAACATCATTCCGAATGGATACGATAGTGATGACTTTAAAATAGGAGACATTAAAAAAAACGATTTATTTACAATTTCATACACAGGAACCATCACTAAAGATTATCCCAATGAGAGTTTAATTAAAGCATTAATTGAAACCAATTCGAAAATTAATTTTACGGGACAAGCAGACGAACTAACCAAGGTGAATTTTGATGATGCGGCTAATTTTAATAATCATATATCTCATAAAGACATCATCAAAGTTTTAATTAAAAGTGATTTATTGGTACTGATTATTCCAAAAATTGAAAACAATAAAGGTATTTTAACGGGGAAGTTATTTGAATACCTGGGAGCAAAAAAACCAATACTATGTATTGGCCCAAAAAATGGTGATGCAGCAAAAATAATTAATGAATGTAAAGCTGGAAAATCTTTCGATTACTCAGATAGCATAGGTATATCAGACTTTATTAGAGAAGTGCAAGAAAACACCTTTAAAATAACTAATAACAAGTCCAAATCTTATTCAAGAGATAATTTAACAAAACAAATTTCTGAAATTATAGAAAAAATATAATTGAGTTTTGGTTAACTTTAATTTGTTAAAATATGTGAAAATCTATATTTTAGATAAAAATTAACAAAACGGAGAAAGCTGAAAATCCATTAAAACAGAGTAAGCATAAGTAATTTTATAAAAAAATGAGTGAAGAAAACGCAACATCAAATGATGAAAATAAAAGACCAGGATTTTTAACTGTCTTATGCATTTTAACCTTTGTTGGTTCAGGGTTGGGTGTCCTTGGGGGCATTTTAGGGTTAATTGGTAGCTCAGCCTTAGCTTCCTTAGTACCAGCAGGTGGAACAGTCATTCAAACTGCAGGTGGTTTAGTAGCAGCTGGATTATGTTTATTTGGAGCAATTCAGATGTGGGGGTTAAAAAAACAAGGGTTTATGCTTTATTTAATTGGTATAATAATATCAATTGCTATATCATTATATGCCGTTGTAACTTTACCAACAGTTGTTGGTGTAGGTGCTGAATTAGTTGTTTCCGCAATGTGGACAAGTTTTGCTATTGGCCTTGCTATCAATGTTTTATTTGTCATCTTATACAACATAAACAAAAAGCATTTAATAAATTAAATATCAAATAAATAAAAATATATAATATGAGTGAAGAAAACGCGAACAAATCAGGTAAAGGAAAAGGTGTAATAGGATTTATACTTGCTCTAGTTTCATTAATTTTAGGTGGATGGATAATAGGTGCTTTATATGCAGCAACATTTAGTATTGGTGCAGCTGCACTTGGATTATTAGTCCCAGTTTTAGGTTTAGTTTTCTCAGCAATGGGCATGAAAGCCTCAAAAGCAGCTGGTGAAAAAAGAGGTCTAGCAATTGCTGGATTAGTAATTGCAATCATTGGATTAATTTACTGTGGAATTGTTGTTGCTGGTGTAGCTGCAGCTGATGCCTTAATGGGTGGAGCAGCAGATATGATTGAAGGCATGGAAGGCATGGATATGGAAGGATTAAATGATGCCTTTGGAGGACATTAAAAATCACTTTTAATGATATTAAAAAGACCAAATACTAGTATTTGGTCTTTTTTTTTGTCTATACTTTTTAACTCATTCATTACACCACTTTTTTTAGTAATTATATAATAAATTGTATTTCTCAATTCAATTTAGAACTATCTCATTTTTTCCTTATTTTTGAGATATGTCAGATTATGCTAATTCAGTAAAAATTGCCATGCTCATTTTCTCCATTCTAATTGGTATTGAATGGATAGCTGGTATTGTATTGAAAAAACATGTGTACAGAGTTTTTGACACCGTCACAAGCATTAGCTCAGGAATGACAAATAACCTTAAAAGTATTTTAAAACTTTCTGTAGTTATTATTAGTTATCAATGGATGTACGACAATTGGCATTACACAGAATTAGATACAACTTGGCCAGTATTTACTATTGCATTTGTAGGTACAGATTTTGCCTTTTATTGGTCACATAGGTTTAACCACCGAATCAACATCATGTGGAACAGGCACATTATACATCATTCAAGCGAAGAGTTCAATTTAGCATGCGCTCTACGTCAAAGCATTTCTGGAATCACTGAAGTTTATTTTTTTCTTTACATACCCTTAGCCTTGATTGGAGTACCTCCCAAAGTAATGAGTATTACATTGCCTATTCATTTGTTTGCTCAATTTTGGTATCACACCCGATTAATAAATAAAATGGGTGTTTTAGAATACATCTTAGTCACTCCTTCTCACCATAGAGTTCACCACGCTATTAACAAGGAATATATTGATAAAAATTACGCATCTATTTTTATAATATGGGATAAAATTTTTGGAACATTTCAAGAAGAGTTAGATGCCGTAATTCCCGTTTATGGAGTTAAAAAACCAGTGAAAACATGGAACCCTATAATCATCAACTTTTTACATTCATTTCAGTTATTAAAAGACGCCATAAGAACAAAAAATTGGATAGATAAATTTAAAGTTTGGTTTATGCCAACTGGATGGAGACCACTAGATGTCAAAATAAAATACCCCATTGAAATAATAGAAGATCCTTATTCGTATAGTAAACATGAAACACCAAGTGGATTATTGCTACAATCGTGGTCTATAATTCAATTGACTTTACATTTTTTCATGCAATTTCATTTGATTTTTCTTTTAGATAAAGTAGACTTTATTGTGCTTTTACTTTATGGCATATTTATATTTACTTCAATTTTAAGTGCAACATCGTTAATGGATAGAAATAAATTATTTCTTCCATTCGAACTCATAAAATTTATTTTTGGTTACCTTTTAATTAGTATTCACCCTGAAATGCTACAGATTTTCAATGATGTTACACTATCTTCATTAACTTGTATAGCATTCCTTTTTATCTCATTAATATTTTCTATTTATTTTTCAATTTTAGATAAAAAATAATTACAAATTAATTAATGATATACCTTTTAAAAATCAAGATTATGAATCCAAAAATAAATCAATACATCTTTTCAAGTTTTCTATTCATTTTAACTCTTTCTTTTTCTGCCCAAAGCAGTATTGATTTTGACGGATTAGATGACAGAATTGACTGTGGGAATAACCCCTCTTTACAAATAACGGGAAATGAAATCACATTGGAAGCTTGGGTATACCCTACTTTTTGGAAAGCCAATCCATATGAAGGTTGTGTAATCAACAAAGAAAGCAGCTCAGGTGGAGACAACGGATACATGTTAAGAGTTGGAGATAACGGCAAAATTAATTTCAATATTGGAAGTAACGGTTGGAATGAACTAACAACAGATATGAACACATTACAACTAAATGTATGGCAGCACATTGCAGCTACCTACGATGGAACCTCTATGACTATTTATAAAGATGGCATTGCAGTTATTTCATCAAATTTTAGTGGTGCTATTGGAAATTCTGTAAATAATTTAATTATTGGAGATTGGGCTTCTCTAAATTGGGGATCAAGAAACTTTCCAGGAAAAATTGATGAAATCAAAATATGGAATATTGCAAAATCACAAAGTGAAATACAAAACGGGATGAATGCTGAAATGTGTTCTTTACCAAATACGCTTATTGCTTATTATAATTTTGAAGAAGGAACACCTGATGGAACTAACACTGGGCTAAACACACTAATTGATCAAACAACTAACGCTAACAATGGAACTCTCTCTAATTTTCTTTTAACCTCATCTAATTCTAATTGGACACAAGGGGTGACATTAACTCCTATGGTTGATACAAGCTTATCTTTTGGGCCTCCTTATGGAACAACCATTATTTCAAATCAATCTGGAGCGAATTACCAATGGATAGATTGTTCAAATTTTACAAACATTTCAGGAGCAACTGATTCTAGCTACACACCACAATCAAACGGCTCCTATGCGGTAATAATTTCATTAGACAGTTGTGTAGTTACTTCTAGTTGTGTTGACATTAACACCATTAACATTGAAGAAACTTCGAATAATGTTTCTATATACCCTAACCCAACAAAAGGAACAATATTTATCAAATCAGAAAATAAGGTTATTGAAAAAATTACTTTATTCAACCTTATAGGTGAAAAAATATATGAATTTTCTAATTTAAATCAATCTTCTAGCAGCATAGAAATTGACACCCCAAGCGGTATTTATTTTATTGAAATCAGAGGAAATAATGACTTTCATCAAATATTAAAAATTATCAAAGAGTAATTTTTAATTATTAATTTACTTGAAATTCTTTTTTAATGTTCTTAAACAATTATATTTGCACCAATTAAATAAATTAACAATGAATAAAGGAACAGTAAAATTTTTTAACGAAACAAAAGGATTTGGTTTTATTAAAGAAGAAGATAACGCAAACGAACATTTTGTTCACGTAACTGGATTAATCGATGAGATTAAAGAAGGTGATGCAGTTGAATTCGAATTAAAAGAAGGAAAAAAAGGCTTAAACGCTGTTAATGTAAAAGTAGTTTAATCTAATTTTTCAAACATCTTTCTTAAAGCTCATCTAACGATGGGCTTTTTTTATGCCTATTTTTTAAAGATTTATAGAATTTAAAAAGGAGGATTTATTATTCAAGCTCATCCAATTCCATCCAACGAAGCATTTTGACATCTAACAAATCAATTACCTCTCCTAACCTATTGCTTTTATCCATCATAGCATCGTAATCAACAGCTGGATCTTTAAATAGATTTTCAATTTCGGTTTTTTCAGTTTCCAGTTTGGCTATTTCACGCTCAAGTCTTCTGTACTCTTTTTTCTCTTCATAAGAAATCTTCTTTGAAGTTTGTATTTTTTCAGCCGCTTTATCTTCCTTTTTTTGCGATTTTTCAGATTGAATTAGTTTTGATCTATAGTCACTATAGGAAGAGTATACATCTTCAACAACACCATCTCCTTTAAAAATAAAAAGATGATCCGTTAATTTATCCATAAAATAACGGTCATGAGAAACCAATATCAAACAACCTTTAAATTGAAGCAAAAACTCTTCAAGCTTATTTAAAGTTAAAAGGTCTAAATCATTGGTTGGTTCATCTAAAATTAAAAAATTAGGATTCTTGATTAATACCGTCAACAAATACAATCTTCTTTTTTCTCCACCACTTAATTTAGAAACATAGGTGTATTGCATTTGAGGAGTAAACATGAAATGCTCTAACAGTTGAGAGGCACTCATTTTTCTACCATCGGCCATTATAATAACTTCAGCAATATCCTTAAGAACATCAATTACTCTTTTATCTTCTTTTAATTGTATTCCTTGCTGTTTGAAATATCCGTATACAATGGTTTCACCAATATTTATTTTACCGCTATCTGGAGCTTCTTTTTGTGTAATGATATTTAAAAAAGTACTTTTTCCAACACCATTATCTCCAATAATACCAATGCGTTCACCATTTTTAAAGGTATAATCAAAACCAGAAAGAATTTTTAAATCATCGTAAGCCTTATAAACCTTTTTTAATTCTAAAATTTTACCACCAACCCTACTCATCTTTACTTCAAGATTTAACTCTTGCTTAACCTTTTTTGAATTGGCTTTTTCTTTTATTTTATCAAAATTACTTACCCTTGCTTTAGACTTAGTAGTTCGTGCTTGAGGTGTTTTTCTAATCCACTCTAACTCTTTCTTCATTAACCTTCCTGCTTTCGAAATTTCCGTGTTAAAGGTAGTTTCTCTCTCATCTCTTTTAAGTAAAAAATATCCGTAGTTACCTTTATGATGATACAGCTTTCCATCCTCTAATTCTAGAATATGATTGCATACCCTATCTAAAAAATACCTATCGTGAGTAATCATCAATAATGTAATGTTCTGAGCCTTTAAGAAATTTTCCAACCACTCTATCATTTCGATATCAAGATGATTGGTTGGCTCATCCAGCAATAATAATTCTGGAGCATCTATCAACAACATAGCCATTCCCAACCTTTTCTTCTGCCCTCCAGAAAGTTCGCTAACTTTTTGTTCAAGGTTATGGATTTTAAATTTTGAAAGTATTTGATTCAATAGATTGTCGTAATTCCAAGCATTGGCTTTATCCATATTCACAGAAGCCTCTTCAAATTTTTGACTTGTGGTATCGTTGTAATCGTTAGACTGGTTTTCAAGAGCTTCTTCATACTCTCTTATTATAGACATCATTTCAGTGCTGGAATTATCCAACAACTCTTTGATGGTATAACTTTCATTAAATGAAGGTTCTTGTTCTAAATAACCTATTCTTATTCCCTTCCTTAAAGTGATTTTTCCACTTTCTGAAACATCTTTGCCAGCAATGATTTTTAACATGCTTGTTTTACCCGTTCCATTATTGGCTATAAGCGCAACTTTATCACCTTGACTTAATCCAAACGTTAAGCCTTCAAATAAAACTCTCTCTCCATAGGATTTACTGATGTTTTCAACTGATAAATAATTCACGTGCTAAACTTAGCAATTTTAACGTTAGCTATCTAATGTATTTAAATGGAGAACTTCATAAGTTCATAATAATAAGGAAGACATTCATCCAACAACAAACGTAAATGATTAGGGAAAACTTCTTTTTTTTCTAAATAAGGGTTGAAACCTGTAGATTCATGCACATTATTATACCAATGTTTAGCCCATATGCCGTCTTCTTTTATAGGCCCTTTTTCCCATGACAACATACAAGGATCAAAATTGATTTCAAGTGAATCGCATAATTTTAACAGCATTTGTTGAGGATTCATCAGTAGATTTTTAGAATCAAGTACAACAACATGACTTTTGTTTTGTTTTAATCTATTTAACAAAGCTAAACTTGATTTATATCCAACATCGTCTAAAGATGGATTAGATATAACTTTATCAAATGAGGGAAGCATATCTAAAGGATCTCTAACCAAGATAATATTTTTAGTATGCTTAGTAAAGCTAATATCATCATCAAAAAGATGATGTGTCATGTTTTTAAAAAATGCTACTGGTTTTTTCTGCTTACCAATAATTAAATTAACCACATTTGAATAATCAACTGGCAAAGTTTTCATAATTTCTTCAGCCCCTGGATGATATGTCTTGGCATTGGTCTCATGTAAATAATAGGCATAGAAAGGTTCATCGTAAACAAGAGTATCATGTCTTTGAGCGAAAGAATACATCATAGCTGTTGAAACATTTCTAGGACCAGACCACAAACAAATTCTATTGCATGAATCTATATTATTCACTAGTCACCTTTTCAACTTCTTTAGCTATTAATGCTAAATAGTATTTACTCAATTGGTTGGAGACTTCTCCAAAACTTCCAGATCCAATTGTTTTCCCATCAACTTTAACAACAGGTGTAATTCCTCCAAAAGTCCCTGTAACAAAGGCTTCATCTGCTCCATAGACATCAAACAAAGAGAAGTTTTTTTCATGACAGCTTATGTTGTTGTTGTTGGCAACATCAATAATGTTTTGTCGAGTTATTCCATTCATACAATACTCTCCAGTTGAAGTCCATAATTCACCTCTTCTGACAATAAAAAAGTTAGTGGCATTACAAGTAGAAACAAAACCGTTTACATCCAACATTAACGCTTCATCAGCTCCAGCTTCAACAGCTTGTATCAAAGCTTGAACTTCATGTAATTTACTGTGACAGTTCAATTTTGGGTCTAAATAGTCTGGAGAACCTCTTCGGATGGTACTTGTAAACAATGTAATTCCTTTATTTTTACTCTCCTCTGATGCTTTTTTATGTTCAGCTATAATAACAACATTGGGACCTGAAATGGTTAAACGATGATCTTGAGAAGGTGTTTTCTTAATTCCCCTTGTAATCATTACTCTAACATGCACATCCGTATGCATCTCATTTTTTTCGAGAACGGAATTGATTTTAACAGTCAATTCCTCTTTTGTAAAAGGCAAATCAATTCCAATTGACTTCGCAGCATTCCACAATCTATCAAAATGCTTGTTTTTAAAAACTAAAACACCATTGTGCAGTCTCATGGCTTCCCATACCCCATCTCCTACTAAGTATCCACTATCAAAAACACTAATCTTTGCGTTCTCTCTGTTATAAAACGCATCATTGACTAAAATTTGAATGTTATCATTCCTTATATCTTCAATAGAATTATGTGTTCCGTGTACCATGATTTATTTAAATTATAAATATTAATATAACAAAGCCAATATATTTTTACTTTTTAGAGATAACTTACTTAAATTCGCACCTTAATTTCTCTATCATAAATCAATTACTGTTTTCTCTTTCTAAATAATTTCTTTTGAATTTGAATAAAATTAAAATAGCTATTCAGGGTGTTGCCGGTTCTTTTCACGAACAAGCTACTTGTACTTATTTTAATTCTAACGATTTAAACATTATTTATTGCGACACATTTGATCAACTTTTTAAACTTGTTTCAGAAAAAAATCATTTAGGAGTAGTTGCCATTGAAAATACGGTAGCAGGAAGTATTTTACCAAATTATAGATCCCTTCAGGAAAACAACTTTAATATCATTGGGGAAACCTACATGCGTATTGAACAGCATTTAATGACATTACCTGGACAAAACATAGAACAAATTAAAGAAATATGGTCACATCCTATGGCCTTAAGGCAATGCCAATCATTCCTAAACAATCACCCAAACATAAAATCGGTAGAAAAAGAAGACACTGCTAAAAGCGCGGCTATTATTAGAGAAAATCAACAAACTAATACTGCCGCTATTGCAAGCGAAATGGCTGCTGAAATTTACAACTTAGAAATCATTGAAAGAGGCATTGAAACAAACCAAAAGAATTTTACAAGATTTTTAATCATTTCATCAGATCAAGAAATTATTAAAACAAATGCTAATAAAGCATCCATTTGCTTTACTATTGATCATAGTACAGGAAGTTTAGCAAAGGTTTTGACTTTTCTTTCTGAAAGAAATTTGAATTTAACTAAAATTCAGTCTAATCCAAGATTGGGTAAAGAATGGGAATATTTCTTTTATGTTGATTTACTATTCAATGATATGGACACTTATTTAAGATCCATGGACGAACTAAAACCAATGGTTAGTGAATTGGTTCTACTAGGAACCTATAAAGATGGAATAAAAAATAAGTTATGAATCTTGCCAATCGTTTAAATAACATTCAAGAATACTACTTCTCTAATAAATTAAGAGAAATAGATCAACTTAAAAAAAATGGCGTTGATGTCATCAACCTTGGAATTGGCAATCCTGACTTCCCACCTGCTAAAGAAGTAATTGAAACATTAAACATAGAAAGTAAAAACCCTTCAAATCACGGATATCAAGGATATAAAGGAATTGAAGAACTAAGAAATGCGTACGCTCAATGGTATCAAAAATATTTTGGTGTTAAATTAGTTGCAAGTGAAGAAATTCTTCCCCTAATGGGTTCTAAAGAAGGAATAATGCATATTTCATTGGCTTTTTTAGAAAAAGGTAGTCAAGTATTGATTCCAAATCCTGGATACCCTGCATATGCTTCAGCTGCAAAAATTGCTGAGGCTGAAATTATTAACTACGACTTAACAGAAAACAGATCTTGGTTACCAAATATTGAAGAACTTGAAAAACTAG
>JAQWRG010000092.1 GCA_029243855.1 Flavobacteriales bacterium
GGTATAGAGTTTTTAAGCACTCCCCCAGACGAATACTACAAAGCTGTTCCAATTAGACTAGAGGAGCATAATCATGAATTAAAAGAGGATATTGAGATTCTTAAGAGTTTGGGAATAATGATTGATGCTGATGAAGAAGGATATTTATTACAAATTTTTACCAAACCTATTGAAGATCGACCAACTTTGTTTTTTGAAATCATTCAACGGATGGGAGCAAGAGGGTTTGGAGCTGGTAATTTCAAAGCTTTATTTGAGTCCATTGAAAGAGAACAGCAAAAAAGGGGAACCCTATAATGCAAGAATTAATTCAAGAAATCATAACAAAATTAGAAGCAGAGGGGCAAAACCCCAAAACTCATTTTGAAGGTATGTTATACAGTAAGCCCATGAATTATTGGGATTACATTCAAACAGATGCGCTAATTAATTTACAAACTCAACGAACAAATTTGCCTGATGAATTGATTTTCATCATGTATCATCAAGTAAATGAGTTATTATTTAAAATGATTCTGTGGGAAATTGAACAGGTAGCATTTAAAGAAAATTTAAAAGCTGACTTTTTCAGCTCCAGATTAGACCGAATAAGTCGTTATTTTGATTTGCTCTCTGGTTCATTCAAAATTATGGGTGATGGTATGGAGGTTGCTCAGTACATGAAATTTAGAAACACACTAGCTCCTGCAAGTGGATTTCAAAGCGCCCAATACAGAATGATTGAGTTTGCAAGTACTGAACTAATTAATTTAATTGATTTAAGATTTAGAAGTTCTATAAATAGGAATACTCCCTTTAAACATGCCTTTGACCATCTTTACTGGCAAGCTGCTGGTAAAGACCACAAAACTGGAAAAAAAACAACACTAATCACGCTGTTTGAAGAAAAATATATGGACACTTTTATCCGTTTCATGAAAGATTATAATACGCGTAACTTGTGGACAATATTTAAAAACCTTCCTGAAAAAGAACAAAAAAACTTAACCCTTATAAATTCTCTTAGACACTATGATCATACGGTAAATGTTCTATGGGTTATGGAGCATTACAATGCTGCTAGCAAATATCTTGAAAGTGGTAAAAAATCTGCTGAAGCCACAGGCGGAAGTGAATGGCAAAAATACATGCATCCAAAATACCAAAGAAGAGTATTTTTTCCCGAACTTTGGACAAAAGATGAGATGAAAAATTGGGGGGAACACAACCTAGAGAGACACGAGATTCTAACTAATTTTGTAGAAATTAATATTTAAAGCTATGGAAGACCAAAAAAAACTTGCTGAATTTCAAGAAAAAATTGATGCTGACATTAAGATAGAACCAAGGGATTGGATGCCAGAAAAATATCGTCAAAATTTGATTCGTCAAATTTCTCAACATGCCCATTCAGAAATAATAGGTATGCAGCCTGAAAAAAATTGGCTTACAAGGGCTCCTAGTATTAGAGCTAAAAAAATATTAATGGCAAAAATTCAAGACGAGGCTGGTCATGGGTTATATCTTTATTGTGCTGCTGAAACACTTGGTGTAAAAAGGGAACAAGTATTAAATTTATTACACGAAGGCAAAGCTAAATACTCAAGTGTATTTAACTACCCTACTATTTCTTGGGCTGATATGGGAGCAATAGGTTGGCTTGTAGATGGCGCTGCAATTGTAAACCAAGTATCCTTACAAGGGACTTCTTATGGACCTTATTCTAGGGCTATGGTAAAAATATGTATGGAAGAAAGTTTTCATCAAAGACAAGGTTATGAAATTGTTGTTACACTTGCAAAAGGGACTCCAGAGCAAAAACAAATGGCTCAAGATGCACTAAATAGATGGTGGTGGCCCTCTGTGATGATGTTTGGCCCGCATGACGCAGAAAGTGCTCACTCCAACCAATCTTTGAAATGGAAAATTAAACGCGAATCAAATGATGAACTTAGACAGCGTTTTATTGATAAAACCATTCACCAAGGAGAGATTTTAGGATTAACATTCCCAGACCCTGATTTAAAATGGAATGAATCAACCGGTCATTACGACTATGGGGAAATTGATTGGGATGAATTTTGGAATGTAGTAAAAGGGAATGGCCCAGGAAATAAACAACGTCTAAAACACCATATTGAAGCTCATGAAAATGGAAAATGGGTTAGAGAAGCAGCAATAGCTTATGCTGATAAATTAAATTCAAAAACTAAAACTGCTTAAGTATGAGTGAAGATAATCAAGGCATATTGTGGGAGGTTTTTTTACAGCCAAAACCTGGAAGACCTTTTAAACACGTAGGAAGTTTACATGCTTACGATAAAAAAATGGCTATGACAGCTGCACGTGACCTGTATACTAGAAGAGGTGAGGGTAAAGGAATTTGGTTGGTTAGAGCAGAAGACATTGTGTCTTCAGAGTTAGAAGACGGTGAAGCGTTTTACGACCCTTCAAACGACAAAATTTATAGGCACCCAACTTTTTATAACCTCCCAGATGGGGTTAAACACATTTAAAATGAAGAATCACAACTTATATCAATATTGTTTACAATTAGGTGATACCTCTTTTATTCTTAGCCACAGAATAGCTGAATACTGTAGTAAAGCACCACACCTTGAAGAAGATCTTGCCATTACAAATGTTGGGTTAGATTTATTAGGTCAAGCTGAAAGTTTTCTTAAATATGCTGCTGAAATCAAAGGTGATGGAACATCTGAAGATGATCTAGCTTTCAAAAGAAAAGAAAAAGACTTTAAGTCCATTCATTTATGTGAAGTTCCCAATTTTGATTATGCTTTGATTTTAGTAAGGCAATTCTTAATGGACATCTATAACAATTTGTTATTTAACGAACTTTCTGAATCAAAAGATGCCATTATAAACGGCATATCTAAGAAGTCAATAAAAGAAATTAGATATCATTTACAAAGAAGTAAAGATTGGATGATTCGTCTTGGTCAAGGGACAGAAGAAAGCAACCAAAAAATTCAATATGCTTTGGATACGTTGTGGATGTATACGAATGAGCTTTTTTACGACTCTAGTGCAGAAATTGAACTAGAAAAAGAAGGTATAGCTGTGCTTAGTAGCTCATTAGAAACCGAATGGAGAAAAAAAACCAAAGAAATAATCGTTGAGGCTGGCCTAGTTGTCCCTGAAAACCAACCCCACTCTATGCAATATGGAAAAGATGGTATTCATACCGAATACTTGGGTTATTTACTTGCGGAAATGCAACACCTTCCTCTATTGTATCCAGATGCTAAATGGTAGAACCTAATTCTTATGAAGGTTAAATTATCAGGTGTTGTTATTACTTTTAATGAAGAAGATAAAATCAAGCAATGCATAGAGTCATTAGAACCTGTATGCGATGAAATTTTAATTGTTGATTCCTTTTCTACAGATAAAACAAAAGAAATTTGTATCTCAAAAAAAGTAACTTTTGTTACTAATAAATTTGTTGGACACATTGAACAAAAAAACTATGCTAAATCTTTAGCTAATTTTGATTACATCATTTCATTAGATGCAGATGAGGTATTGGATGATGAGGCTCAGAAATCAGTATTAAAAATTAAAGAAAATTGGTCAGAAAATGGCTACTCGTTTAACCGATTGAACAACTATTGTGGGAAATGGATCAAATATGGAAGTTGGTATCCAGACATTAAACTAAGAATTTGGGATAGACGTTCTGGAAATTGGGGTGGTATAAATCCTCATGACGAATTCATACTTTCAGAAAGTGAAAAAACTAAAGTACTAAATGGGTATATATTGCATTATACAGCAGACAGCAAAGAGCAATACCAAAATCAAATGAAATACTTTAGTGAAATAGCCGCCAAAGCCTATTTTGCAAAAAACAAATCCTCATCCATATTTAAAATAATACTAAATCCATTGTTTAGATTTTTAAGAGATTACCTTTTAAAATTCGGGTTCCTCGATGGGGTTGCAGGTTTTCAAGTTTGTAAATCTACAGCTTATGGGACCTATTTAAAATATACTCAATTAAAAAAATTAAATCGTTCAAAAACTAGTAAATAGGTTTTTGTTGTTTTGTGGTTCGGTTTATTAATTTTACACCAAATTAACAATTAATCAATGTCAATAAGTGGTTTCACCATGTGTAAAAATGCTTCAAAGCTTTACTATCCAATAAAAGCTTCCATAGAGTCTATCTTACCAATTGTTGATGAATTTATTGTAGCATTAGGAGATTGCGATGAAGACGATGATACCTTAGAACAAATTAAAAGCATAAAATCCGATAAAATAAAAATAGTTCATACTGTATGGGATATTAAAAAATACCCTAGAGGAATGGAGAATGCCCATCAAACTGATATTGCTAAAGAAGCTTGTTCCGGAGATTGGGTTTTTTATTTACAAGCTGATGAAGTCGTTCATGAAGATAACTTAAAAGAGATTAGCAAACGATGTAATGATCTTTTAGAAAATAAAACAGTAGAGGGTTTATTGTTTGATTATTTACATTTTTATGGTGACTACAACCATTACAATAACGGTAGAGGTTGGTATCAAAATGAAATAAGAATTGTAAGAAATGACAAAGAGATTCATTCCTTTATTTCTGCTCAGTCCTTTAGGAGAATACCTAATTTTGATGGATTAAGTTATAGAGAAAAAGAAGGAACTAGTAAACTTAATGTAGCGAAAGTAAATGCAAAAATATATCATTATGGTTGGGTAAGACCTCCTCAATATATGCAAAAGAAAAAAATCGCTTTAGATTCAATACATTCCAACAAAAACAGCATCAATGATCCTGAAGTTTTTAATTATGGCCCCATTGGCTGCTTAACAAAATTTAAACAAACTCACCCTGCTGTAATGGAAGATTGGATTAGCAATTTCAACTGGGGAAATCTTTTAAATTACGGAAAAAAGTACAACCTTAATCGTAAGAAAATGAAACATGAAAAACTGCATTATCGATTAATGAATAAAGTTGAATCTATTTTAAATGGGGGTAAGCATTTTTTCAGCTACTCCAATTGGAATATTTTAAATGTATAATTAAACTATGAAGTATAATCTTAGTGAAATATCAGATGTAATAAAAAATAGACGGACTATTTATCCTGAATTTTACTCCTCTAGAAAAGTACATAAAGAAATTGTTGAAAAAATATTAAACAATGCCATTTGGGCACCTACTCATGGTAAAACACAACCCTGGAGATTTAAAGTTTATATGGACAATGCTAAAATGAAATTAGGTGAAAATTTAGCAGCGATATATAAAAACACAACACCAACAGAAAAATTCATTGAAGCAAAATTCAATAAGTTAATTGCTAGACCATCATTATCTTCTGTAGCAATTGCTGTATGCATGACAAAAGATCCAACAAATAAAATCATAGAAATGGAAGAAGTGGAAGCTGTTGCTTGTGCCATTCAGAACATGCATTTAACAGCTACTGCATACGGAATTGGCGGTTTTTGGTCTACCCCTAAAGTTATTTATTCTTCTGAAATGAATGAATTCCTTAAAATCGCTCCCAGTGATAAATGCTTAGGGATTTTTTACTTAGGATATCCAGCAAATGAATGGCCTCGAGGGCAAAGAAAACCAATTGAGTATTTAACAGAGTGGCATAATTAGACTAAATGGACGACATGGACGAAGGGCTGTTAAAGCTCACAAATCATAGAGAACACCCTACTAATAAAGCCTATAAAGTATTCTACTTTAGAATAAAAGAACAGGCCGATTTTTTTGAAAACGATTTAAAATCTAATGGCTTATATTACGAAACCGATATCGAAATAACCAATCGGGGTGAACTGTATCTTTTTGGCATTAGAAAATCAGACCTTAGAACTGTTCAAGAACTTAATAATATTGCTATTGGTAAATTTAGAACCCCATTTATTGAAAAAAAAATAAACCAATACATTGTAATACTTATAGGTTTAATAATTGTTGTTTTTTCTCTATTGTCTTTTTTCAAAAACAATGTTTAGTTTTAAAAAATATATTATAAAATACTGTTTTCTTGTAATAGGTGTTTTATTATTTAACGTTAATTATAGTCAGATAGACAATTCTAAATTTGGCTTCACAATAAATCCCATTGTTCCTGTAAATTATTTTGGTGCTGGCCCACTATCTATTCAAAACGATACGGCTAGTTTAACCTTAGCTTCAAAAATTGGATATCAATTTGGAATGTTATGGCGTTCAGACTTTACTGATCATTTTAGCCTAGAAAGTGGCATAGTATATACTAGAAGAAATTTCAAAATCAATGGAAGCTCATCTATAACCGGATCTAATACTTTAGACTCCACTTCTTTTGGATACATCAACTATAATCTTCCTGTAAAAGGATATGTTTATATACAACTTAGTGAAAAAACACACCTAACAACATCTGCGGGGTTAAGTATTGATTTTTATGCTTCAGACGTAACAACAATGGGTAAAGAGGGATTAATAGCTCATTATTCTGAAAGAGCCAGATGGATTAACGCATCCATAATATCTGGATTAGGTTTTGAATGGAGAGATGATGATAAAGGTATCTTTTATATTGGAGCTGGAGTTAATATCCCAATATCCACTATAGCTGTAACTTATTTGTGGTATAATTACAATTTAACAATAAACGATAATTTGTATGAAACAAAATTCAGCCCTGAATTTTTGAAAGGAAATTTTTTAAGTCTAGACCTAAAGTATTTTTTACCAGTAAGTAAGAAATAAATTATTTGATCTTTCTAGTCACTTCTACTTCTTGGTATGCTTCAACAATATCTCCAACCTTTATGTCGTTAAATTTATCAATGTTTAATCCACATTCGTAACCGTGCTGAACCTCTTTAACGTCATCTTTAAATCGTTTTAAAGATCCTAAAGCACCAGTATATACTACAATACCATCTCTAATGATTCTAACGCTGTGGTTTCTATTGATTTTTCCTTCCGTAACATAACATCCAGCAATAGTACCCACTTTAGTTATTTTAAATGTTTCCCTGATTTCAGCGGTAGCAACAATTTCTTCTTTCATTTCTGGAGAAAGCATACCTTCCATTGCTTCTTTAACCTCTTCAATTGCCTTGTATATGACAGAATATAATCTGATGTCAATCTCTTCTTTTTCTGCTAATTTTCTAGCACTTGCTGACGGTCTTACTTGGAACCCTAAAACAATAGCGTCAGAAGCAGAGGCTAATAGTATATCAGATTCTGATATTTGTCCAACTGCTTTGTGAATGATGTTAATTTGAATAGATTCTTGCGATAATTTTAATAGCGAATCTGAAAGAGCTTCAATAGAGCCATCAACATCACCTTTTACAATTACATTTAACTCTTGGAAATCACCTAAAGCAATTCTTCTTCCAATCTCATCAAGTGTAATGTGCTTAGTAGTTCTTAAACCTTGTTCTCTTTGTAATTGCTGACGTTTAAGTGCGATTTGTTTGATTTCCTTTTCATCATTCATGATGTTGAAAACGTCCCCAGCACTTGAAGCGCCATTCATACCTAAAATCGAAACAGGTTTTGAAGGTCCAGCTTCTTGAACAACACGACCATGTTCATCGTGCATTGCTTTAATCTTACCAAATTCAGTTCCAGCAATCAAAGAATCTCCAACTTTCATGGTTCCATACTGAACAAGTAGTGTAGTTACGTATCCTCTTCCTTTGTCAAGCGAAGCTTCAATTACCGTTCCTTTGGCATTGGTTGTTGGATCAGCTTTAAGTTCTAACAACTCTGACTCTAACAATACTTTTTCTAATAAATCTTCAATTCCTGTTCCAGCTTTTGCCGAAATTTCTTGGCATTGATATTTACCTCCCCAATCTTCAACTAATATATTCATTGCAGATAGTTCTTCTTTAATCTTATCTGGATTAGCAGTATCTCTATCGCATTTATTTAAAGCAAATACCATAGGTACACCCGCTGCTTGAGCATGATTAATAGCTTCTTTAGTTTGAGGCATTACCCTATCATCTGCTGCAATAATAATGATTGCTACATCGGTAACTTGAGCTCCTCTTGCACGCATTGCCGTAAATGCTTCGTGACCAGG
>JAQWRG010000101.1 GCA_029243855.1 Flavobacteriales bacterium
TCTAGACCAAGATTAACAGTTTTTAGAAGCAACAAACAAATTTATGCTCAATTGATTGACGATATTAAGGGTGTAACTATTGCTTCAGCAGCTTCTCTTAAAGAAGAAGGTGCTCAGAAAGTTTCAAAAACTGATCAGGCAAAACTAATTGGCAAACAAATTGCCGAAGCAGCAACTAAAGCAGGTGTTACTGAAGTCGTTTTTGATAGAAACGGGTATTTATATCACGGTCGTGTTTAAGCATTAGCTGAATCAGCACGTGAAAGCGGTTTAAAATTTTAATATAATTGAAGATGGTACAATCAGGAAAAAACGTAAGAGCAACAGATATCGAATTAAAAGATAGATTGGTTGCAATTAACCGTGTAACAAAAGTTACAAAGGGTGGTAGACATTTTAGTTTTTCAGCAATTGTTATTGTAGGAGACGAAGCTGGTGTTGTTGGACATGGTTTAGGAAAAGCTAATGAAGTAACAGAAGCAATTCAGAAAGCAATTGAAGATGCAAAAAAGAATTTAATTAAAGTTTCAATAGTCAACGATACTCTACCACACACTATCAAATCAAAGTATTCAGGTGCTCAAGTTTTCTTGAAACCAGCATCTGATGGTACTGGAGTTATTGCTGGTGGTGCTATGCGTGCTGTTTTAGAAAGTGCAGGAATCAAAAATGTACTAGCTAAATCTCAAGGTTCATCTAATCCTCATAATGTTGTTAAAGCAACAATGAAAGCATTAGAAAACTTAAGAGACGCAAACAGCGTTGCTAGACAAAGAGGAGTAAGTATTGATAAAGTTTTTAATGGTTAAAATTAAATCATGGCAAAAATTAAAATAACACAAGTTAAAAGTGCAATTAACAGACCACTTAGACAAAAGCTAACAATTCAAGCTTTAGGTTTAGGAAAGCTAAACAGAACAGTTGAGCACGAAGCTACTCCTCAAATTTTGGGAATGGTTAAGAAAGTTGGACACTTATTAAAAGTCGAAAAATAATTAATTAGAAAAATTTAGTAATTATGAAATTACACAATTTAAAACCTGCTGAAGGTTCAACAAAAACTAAGAAAAGAACTGGTAGAGGACAAGGTTCTGGTAAAGGTGGTACTGCCACAAAAGGACATAAAGGTGCTAAATCAAGATCTGGTTACAAAAGTAAAATAGGTTTTGAAGGTGGTCAAATGCCATTACAAAGACGTGTTCCTAAATTTGGTTTTAGAAACATCAATAGAGTTGAATACAAGGGTATAAACCTTGATACCATTCAAGAATTAGTTGAAAAAACTAAGCTAAAAGCAATTAATCCAGAAGTTCTTATTGAAAACGGTCTTGCTAACAAGAAAGATTTAGTTAAGGTTTTAGGTAGAGGAGAATTAACAACTAAGGTTGATGTAACTGCACATGGTTTCTCAGAAAAAGCAAAAAGCGTAATTGAGGGTCTTGGAGGTAAAATTGAAATTGTAAAGAAATAACTCCTTATTAAAAGATGAAGGGACTAATTAAAACATTAAAACAAATTTGGGCAGTTGAAGAATTGCGTAAAAGAATACTATATACATTACTTTTAATATTAGTATATAGAATAGGTTCTTTTATAATACTACCTGGAATTAATCAGGCTGATTTATTATCTAATACTAGTAACGATGGTATACTTGGTTTGATTAATATGTTTTCTGGTGGTGCCTTTAATCAAGCCTCAATAATGGCTTTAGGAATTATGCCTTATATCTCAGCATCTATTGTTATGCAGTTATTGGGTATGGCTGTTCCAACCTTTCAGAAATTACAACGTGAAGGAGAGAGTGGTAGAAAAAAGATTAATCAATATACAAGAGTTTTAACCATTGCTATCTGTCTTTTTCAATCACCTGCTTATTTACAAGCTTTTGTTGCTACTAAGACAGCAATACCTTCATTTACTGAAGCACCATTTTTGTGGATTCAATGGGTTTCAATTTTAACTGCAGGAACCATGTTTGTTACATGGCTTGGTGAAAGAATTACAGATAGAGGAATTGGAAATGGGATTTCATTAATAATTACTATTGGTATTATTGCTGGCCTTCCTGGTGCATTTTTTGAAGAAATAGGAACTAAAATTTCTGATGGTGGGTTAGTAATTATATTGGTCGAATTAGTAGTTTTCTTATTTGTTATTTTACTTACCATTTTACTTGTCCAAGGTACCAGAAGAATACCTGTTCATACTGCTAAAAGAGTTATAGGTAGAGGTTCAAAACAAGCAATGGCAGGAGGTCAAAGAAGTTATATTCCTTTAAAAATTAATCAGGCTGGTGTAATGCCAATTATATTTGCTCAAGCACTTATGTTTGTGCCTGCTTTGATTGCACCTAATGGTCCATTTTCTGATATTAAAGGTTTTTGGTATAACGCTGTTTTCTTTTTAATGATAGTGATTTTCACTTATTTCTATACTGCTATTATGATGAATCCAGTTCAAATGGCGGATGAATTAAAAAGAAACGGTTCATTTATACCAGGTGTTAAGCCTGGTAAAAAGACTTCAGGTTTTATTGATGGATTAATTTCTAGATTAGTATTCCCAGGCTCAATTTTCCTTGGAATTATTGCTATTATGCCTGCCTTTGCAATGAATGCTGGTATACAAACTGGTTTTGCTTACTTTTTTGGTGGTACATCGCTGCTAATTATGGTAGGTGTGGTGTTAGATACACTACAACAAATTGAAAGTCACTTATTGAATAGACATTATGATGGTCTAATCAAAGGTGGAAGAATTAAGGGTAGATCATCATCGTCAGCAGTGACTATGAGTCAAGCTCTTTAATTAAATTCTAGTCGTATGATATTTTATAAGACTAGAGAAGAAATAGAACGAATTAGAATAAGTTCTTTGCTTGTTGGTAAAACTTTAGCTGAAGTAGCTAAATCTATTAAACCTGGTGTTACAACACTTGATTTAGATAAAGTTGCTGAAGAGTTTATAAAAGATCATGGTGCAGTTCCAGGATTTTTAGGTTACGGTGGATTTCCAAATTCTCTTTGTACATCT
This sequence comes from Flavobacteriales bacterium, assembly GCA_029243855.1. GTDB lineage: Bacteria > Bacteroidota > Bacteroidia > Flavobacteriales_D > Parvicellaceae. The sequence goes on from JAQWRG010000101.1 coordinate 3,037, forward strand.
GTTAATGAAGCAGTTGTTCATGGTATTCCTAACAATAAACCACTTGTTGATGGAGATATTGTTTCCATTGATTGTGGAGTTTTGTTGGATGATTTTTATGGAGATTCTGCATACACTTTTGAAATTGGTGATGTCTCTGAAGAAGTTAAGCAACTTCTTGAAGTAACTAAAGAATGTCTTAACCTAGCTATCGAACAATCTTGTTCAGGAAATAGAATTGGTGATATTGGATATGCAGTTCAAAATCATGCAGAATCCAATGGATATGGTGTTGTTAGAGAATTAGTTGGTCACGGATTAGGCAGATCATTGCATGAAAAACCAGAAGTTCCTAATTATGGAAAAAGAGGTAGAGGTCATAAAATGAAACCAGGGTTAGTATTGGCTATTGAGCCTATGATTAACCTAGGAACAAAAAATGTGATCCAGTTATCAGATGGTTGGACAATTGTTACAAAAGACAAGAAACCATCAGCCCATTTTGAACATGATGTAGCTATTATGCAAGGAAAAGCAGAAGTTTTATCTTCATTTGAAGAAATTGAAAAAGTATTAAAAAATAAAAGTTAGGTAATATGGCCAAACAAACATCGATAGAGCAAGATGGTACCATCACAGAAGCATTGTCAAATGCAATGTTCAGAGTTGAACTAGAAAATGGTCACATCATTACTGCTCATATTTCTGGTAAAATGAGAATGCATTACATTAGAATTTTACCTGGAGATAAAGTAAAATTAGAGATGTCACCATACGATTTAACAAAAGGTAGAATTACATTTAGATACAAATAACAACAAAATGAAAGTAAGAGCTTCAATTAAGAAAAGATCCGCTGATTGCAAAATCGTAAGACGTAAAGGAAGACTTTATGTAATCAATAAAAAGAACCCTAAGTTCAAACAAAGACAGGGATAATATTTATTTACTATGGCAAGAATAGCAGGTATTGATTTACCAAAAAACAAAAGAGGTGTTATAGGGTTAACTTATATCTATGGCATTGGAAGAAGCACAGCATCTAAAATATTAGCTGAAGCTGGTATTGATGAAAGTATTAAAGTTCAGGATTGGAACGATGATCAATTAGGGAAAATCAGAAAAGTGATAACTGAAACTTATAAAGTTGAAGGTTCATTAAGATCTGAAGTTCAATTGAACATCAAACGTTTAATGGATATTGGTTCTCAAAGAGGAATTAGACATCGTAATGGTTTACCACTTAGAGGTCAAAGAACAAAAAACAATTCTAGAACTAGAAAAGGTAAGAGAAAAACTGTTGCTAACAAGAAGAAAGCAACTAAATAATCATAAAGCAATAATTTTATGGCTAAGCAAGCAAAAAAGAAAAAGAACGTACAGATTAATCCAGTTGGTGAGGCTCATGTTCAAGCAAGTTTCAACAACATTATCATCTCATTGTGTAATGAAAATGGTCAAGTAATATCTTGGTCATCTGCAGGCAAAATGGGATTCAGAGGTTCAAAGAAAAACACACCTTATGCAGCACAAGTTGCAGCAGAAGATTGTGCTAAAGAAGCTTTTGAATTTGGATTAAGAAAAGTTAAAGTATTTGTTAAAGGTCCTGGTGCTGGAAGAGAATCAGCTATCAGAAGTCTTCACAACAGTGGAATAGAAGTTACTGAAATAGTTGATGTAACCCCTATGCCTCACAATGGATGTAGACCACCAAAACGAAGAAGAGTATAAATTAATTGTATAATCAGGAAAAGATTGACATCGAAGGATCAAGACCTTAATTCATGATTCTTTTCCTATAATAAAAAAACAAAATGGCAAGATACAAGGGTCCAAAATCAAAAATCGCTAGAAAGTTCAGAGAGCCGATATTCGGCCCTGACAAAGCGTTAGAAAAGAAAAATTATCCTCCAGGAATGCATGGTCCTAACAAGAGGAGAATGAAGCGTTCAGAATATGCTGTTCAGCTTGCAGAAAAGCAAAAAGCTAAGTATACCTACGGTATTTTAGAAAAGCAATTCTCAAACATGTTTAAGAAAGCATCATCTAAATCAGGAATTACTGGTGAGATTTTACTTCAACTTTGTGAAACAAGACTTGATAATGTTGTGTTTAGATTAGGTGTGTCTCCATCAAGAAGAGGTGCAAGACAATTGGTAACGCACAGACACATTACAGTTAATAATGAAATTGTAAATATACCATCATATACCCTAAAAGTTGGTGATGTTATTGGTGTTCGTGAAAAGTCAAAATCACTTGTTATTGTAACCAGCTCTATTAATAGAGAAAACCAAGTTATCGAATGGTTATTATGGGATCACTCAACTCTTTCGGGAGAAGTTAAATCTATACCAACAAGAGAACAAATCTCAGAAAATATTAAAGAGCAATTAATCGTAGAACTTTACTCTAAATAATAATTAGAGTATTTAAAAATATAATAATATGGCAATTTTAGATTTCCAAAAACCAGAAAAAGTAATTATGTTAGAATCATCTGACTTTAGAGGTCAGTTTGAGTTCAGACCACTAGAGCCAGGATATGGTATTACTGTTGGTAACGCACTAAGAAGAATACTATTAAATTCAATTGAAGGTTTTGCAATAGCTTCTGTTAAGATTGAAGGTGTTGATCACGAATTTTCAACTATCAAGGGTGTTGTAGAAGACGTTACTGAACTAGTTCTAAATCTTAAACAAGTTAGGTTCAAAAGACAAATTGAAGATTCTGATGTTGAAGAACTTACAGTTTCACTTTCTGGTCAAGAAACCTTTACAGCAGGTGACATAGGAAAATTTACTTCATCTTTCCAAGTATTAAACCCTGACCACGTAATTTGTCACATGGAAAAATCTGTTAAGTTAAACTTACAGATAACTATTGTGAAAGGAAGAGGATACGTTCCTTCTGAAGAGAATAAGGTTGAGACTGCACCAGTAGGTACTATCTTTATAGATTCAATTTTTACACCTGTTAGAAATGTTCAATATACTATTGAAAATTATAGAGTTGAGCAAAAAACAGATTATGAAAAATTAATTTTCAACATTGATACTGATGGTTCAATTCACCCTAAAGAAGCTTTAAAAGAAGCGGCTAAGATTTTGATTCATCACTTCATGTTGTTCTCTGATGAGAAAATCACTTTAGATGACGATGAAAGATCTGAAACTGAAGAATTTGATGAAACATCACTTCATATGCGTCAATTGCTTAAAACTAAATTAGTTGATATGGATCTATCAGTAAGAGCTTTAATTGCCTTAAAGCTGCTGATGTTGAAACGTTAGGTGAGTTGGTTGCATACAACAAGAATGACTTGTTGAAGTTTAGAAACTTTGGAAAAAAATCTCTTACAGAGCTTGATGATTTAGTTGAAGCTAAAGGTTTATCTTTTGGGATGGACGTTTCAAGATATAAATTGGATAGAGATTAATTTTATCACCAAATTAAAAGGTAGAAAAAATGAGACACGGTAAGAAGATAAACCATTTGAGCAGAACTGCATCACATCGTAAAGCGATGTTGTCAAACATGGCTTGCTCATTGATAGAACACAAAAGAATCAATACAACTTTAGCCAAAGCAAAAGCTTTGAGAAAGTATGTTGAACCTTTAATCACAAAGTCTAAGGAAGATACTACACACAATAGAAGAGTTGTATTTAGTTATTTGCAAAATAAAGATGCTTCTTCTATTTTATTTAGAGACGTTGCACCAAAAATTGCAAACAGACCAGGTGGTTATACAAGAATAATCAAATTGAACAATCGTTTAGGTGATAATGCTGAAATGGCAATGATTGAATTGGTTGATTTTAATGAATTATTATTAGACAATAAGCCGGCTAAGAAAAAATCAAGAAGAAGAGGTGGAAGTAAAAAAGCTACATCTTCTGCTCCCAAATCTGATGTTTCAGCAGCTGAAGCTAACGACACTATTGAAGATGCCGTTGTTGTAGAAGAAACTACAGCTCCAGATATGGAAGAAGTTTCAAACAAGAAAGAGGAAGCTTCAAAAGAAGGTGATTCTAAAGAGGAAGTTTCAAACAAGAAAGAGGAAGCTTCAAAAAAAGATGATTCTAAAGAAGAAACTAAGGATGATGAAAAGAAAGATTAAAGGAACCCTACAATTTTTTTGTAGTTGATCTTTTTTATTTAGGGTAGTCTTTTAAGACTATCCTTTTTTTTTGTTAAAAAATAATATACTAGTATTTGAAACTAAAAATTAATTTTACGAAATGAATTCTAATCAAAATACGGCAATAATAGTTCTTGCAGATGGAACTGTTTTTCATGGGAAACCTTGTGGTGTTGTTGGTACCACAACAGGGGAAATAGCATTTAATACTGGGATGACAGGTTATCAGGAAATTTTCAGTGACCCTTCATACTATGGGCAAATAATAACTATGGCAAATGCTCATATTGGAAATTATGGAACTAATGCTGAAGAAATTGAATCTGATCAATGTAAAATCCGAGGTTTAGTTGTTAAGAAATTTGCTCATCATTTTTCTAGATATTCTGAAACAGAATCGTTACAAGATTATCTCGTTAAAGGAAATGTGGTAGGGATAAAAGATGTTGATACTAGAGCATTAATAAGTTATATTCGAGAGAATGGTGCACAAAATGCTATTATTTCTTCTGAAGAAACCGATGTTGAAAAATTGAAAATCATTTTAAATAAGGTTCCTTCAATGAAAGGAATGGAATTAGCATCTAAAGTTTCAACTGAAAAACCTTATGAAACCGGTGATGGTGAATATAAAGTTGCATTGATAGATTATGGGGTTAAAAAAAATATTGTAAGATGTTTAGTGAATAGAAACTGTAAAATTAAAGTTTTCCCTTATGATGTTTCATACGATGAAATCATGAACTGGAATCCTGATGGCATAATGTTGTCAAATGGCCCTGGTGACCCTGAACCTTTAAAGAAATCGATAGAAACTGTTTCTAAATTAGTTGAAACTGATGTTCCAATTTTCGGTATATGTTTAGGTCATCAAATTTTATCCATATCACAAGGTTTATCAACTGAGAAAATGCACAATGGTCACAGAGGAATTAATCATCCAGTCAAAAATTTAACTACCAATAGATGCGAAGTAACATCTCAAAATCATGGATTTGTGGTTAAAAAAGATGACCTTGAAAACAACGATAAGGTTGAACTGACTCATCTTCATTTGAATGATCATACTGTTGCAGGAATAGCACTTAAGAATAAAAATGCCTTTTCAGTTCAATATCATCCTGAGTCATCTCCAGGACCTAACGATTCTAGGTATTTATTTGATCAATTTGTTGAAAATATTGCAAATCATAAATTAGAAACTGTAAAAAATTAAACCAATGGGACTTATAGAGTTTATTCATTCAAGACAAATTTTAGATTCAAGAGGCAATCCAACTGTTGAAGTGGATGTTTACACATCTAATGGGGGGGTCGGAAGAGCAGCAGTACCTTCAGGTGCATCAACAGGTATTCACGAAGCTGTAGAATTAAGAGATGGTGATAAAGGTGCGTACCTTGGTAAAGGGGTTACTAAAGCAATTTCAAACATAAATTCTACTATTAATAATGAGTTGAATGGAATGTCCATTTTTGATCAGGCTGAAATTGATCAAAAGATGATAAAATTAGATGGAACGCCAAATAAATCTAATTTAGGAGCGAATGCTATATTGGGTGTTTCTTTAGCTTGTGCTAAAGCTGCTGCTGATGAATTGGGTCAGCCATTATTTAGATATGTGGGAGGAGTAAATGCAAATACATTACCTGTTCCAATGATGAATATTCTTAATGGAGGATCTCATGCTGACAACAAAATAGATATTCAAGAATTTATGGTAATGCCTTTTGGTGCAAAAACATTTAGTGAAGCTTTACAAATGGGAACGGAAGTTTTTCATCATCTAAAAAAAGTATTAAAAGATAAAGGTCTTTCAACAAACGTTGGTGATGAAGGTGGTTTTGCTCCAAATATTGGGTCAAATGAAGAAGCCATTCAAGTTGTTCTACAAGCCATTGAAGCTGCTGGCTATAAGCCTGGTAAAGACATTTGGATTGCATTAGATGCTGCTGCTTCAGAATTTTATAATGAGGATAAGAAAGCTTACGTTTTTGAGTCAACTGGTGAAGAAATGTCTTCTAGTGAATTTGTTCAATTTTGGAAAGAGTGGGTAAATAAGTATCCTATTGTTTCTATTGAAGATGGACTTGCTGAAGACGACTGGAGTGGATGGGAAGAACTAACTAAAGCTGTAGGAGATAAATGTCAATTGGTTGGTGACGACTTATTTGTAACCAATACCAAACGCCTTTCAAGAGGTATTGATGAAAGCATAGCAAACTCTATTTTAATAAAGGTCAATCAAATTGGAACATTAACTGAAACGATTGAAGCGGTTTCTCTAGCCACTAAACATTCGTATTCTTCTGTTATGAGTCACAGAAGTGGAGAGACGGAGGATTATACTATTGCAGATTTAGCTGTAGCTTTGTCTACAGGACAAATTAAAACAGGTTCTGCTTCAAGATCTGATAGAATGTCTAAGTATAATCAACTGTTAAGAATTGAAGAACAATTGGGAGATGCAGCGTATTTTCCTGGAAAAAATTTCAAGTTTTTAAAATAAGAAGATAAATGGCGAGAAAATCGCGAAAAAAGAATATTTACAAACGCCTTTTTTTCTGGTTGTTATTTATTAATTCTTTATTTCTTATTTATTTTATTTCACAAAAGCCAAAATGGGCTTCTTCTTTAGAATTTAAACTAAAAAGTTTATTCTCTGAGGTTAATATTCCTAAAGGCAATTATACTTATGGTATTGATGTTTCAGAATATCAAGGAGTTATTAATTGGAAAAAAATAAGCAAGCAAAATTCAAATTATGTGGTTGGATTCACATTAATTAGAGCAACAGCTGGTAAAAATCATCGAGATAGATTTTATACATCTAATTGGAGAGAAGCTAAAAAAATAAATTTATTAAGGGGAGCATATCATTACTATAGGCCAAATGAAAATTCAAATGAACAAGCTCAAAATTTTATTGCTAATGTCAAACTTGAACCTGGTGATTTGCCACCAGTTTTAGATGTTGAACAATTGAGTAAGATTCAGACTACTAAAAGTTTGAAAGTTGGAATTAACAACTGGTTGAAACTAGTTGAAAATCATTTTGGAATAAAACCAATTCTATATACTGGAACTCATTTCTATCGTGATAATCTAAAGAACTTGGATGATTACCCCATTTGGATTGCCAATTACAATCAAATAAAAAATCCATTGCCTGAAAAGGATTGGATCATGTGGCAATTTACTGATGAGGGTATAGTTGATGGAATTTCAGGTCCTGTAGATTTGGATTTATTCAGAGGTAATCAGAAAGATTTGAATAAATATCTACTCAAATAGATAATTTTCTATTTCATCACTCTCAAATTTTTATATTTGTTATCCATTGTCAGGAAAGACAACCAATTGAGAAAACTATGCAAAAAAACAACACTATATTTTATACTAAAACTGATGAAGCTCCAGCTTTAGCTACCCAATCCTTTTTACCGATAATTAAATCATTTACTTCTAGTGCTGGAATAAGCGTTGAGCTGAAAGATATTTCTTTAGCAGGTAGAATTCTTGCAGTTTTCCCTGAAAGTCTTAATGAAGATCAAAAAGTTACTGATGACCTTGCGTTTTTAGGCGACTTGGCTAAACAGCCACATGCAAACATCATTAAGTTGCCGAATATAAGTGCTTCTATTCCACAATTGGTTGCAGCAATTAATGAATTGCAGGCTAAGGGGTTCAATGTTCCTAACTATCCTGAGAACCCAACGAACGATCAAGAAAAATCCATTAAATCAAAGTACGATAAAATTAAAGGTAGTGCAGTTAATCCAATTTTAAGAGAAGGTAATTCAGATAGAAGAGCTCCAAAAGCAGTAAAAAATTATGCAAAAAAGAATCCACACTCTATGGGTGCATGGAAAAATGACTCTAAAACACATGTGGCTAGTATGAGTAATGGTGATTTTTATGGTTCAGAAAAGTCTACAACAATTGAAGAGTCAAAAGAGGTCAGTATTGTTTTTACTGATAATAGTGGTAATTCTAAACAACTTAAGTCTAATATCTCCTTACTTGATGGAGAAATTATTGATGTCTCAGTAATGAGTATGGACGCTTTAAAAACATTTATCGAAAGCGAAATAAGCGATGCTAAAGAAAAAAATGTACTGTTTTCTTTGCATATGAAAGCGACTATGATGAAGGTTTCAGACCCAATCATTTTTGGAGCTTGTGTTGAAGTGTTTTTTAAAAATGTTTTCGCAAAATATGGTGCTATTTTAGATGAGTTGGGTGTAGATGTAAATAATGGTTTTGGAGATGTTGTTTCTAAAATTAAAAAGCTTTCTAGTGAACAACAGCAGGAGATTAATAAAGAAATTGATTTAGCATTTGAAAATGGTCCATCTTTAGCAATGGTTGACTCTGATAAAGGCATCACAAATTTGCATGTTCCAAGTGATGTTATTATTGATGCATCTATGCCTGCAATGATAAGAACATCTGGTCAAATGTGGAATGCTGATGGAAACCAACAAGATGCCAAAGCGGTTATTCCAGATCGATCTTATTCTGGAATTTATGAAGCTACTATTAACTTTTGTAAAGAAAATGGTGCTTTTGACCCTACAACAATGGGAAGTGTTCCTAATGTTGGTTTAATGGCTCAAAAGGCAGAAGAATACGGTTCTCATGATAAGACATTTCAATTGGAAGATGCTGGTGAAGTAACTATTTTAGATCAAAATAATAATGTTCTTCTTTCGCAAAAAGTTAGTAAAGGAGATATATTTAGAATGTGTCAAGTAAAAGACGCTCCCATTCAAGACTGGGTAAAGTTGGCTGTTTTAAGAGCAAGAAATGCTGAAACTCCTGCTGTTTTTTGGTTAGATAAAGATAGATCACATGATGCAGAATTAATTAAAAAAGTGAACAAATATCTTCAAAATCATGATACTAATGATTTAGACATTCACATTATGTCACCTGTTAGTGCTACTACTTTTTCATTGAATAGAATAAAAGAAGGTTTAGATACTATTTCCGTTACCGGAAATGTTTTAAGAGACTACTTAACGGATTTATTTCCAATTCTTGAATTGGGAACTAGCGCAAAAATGTTATCAATTGTTCCTCTAATGAATGGTGGTGGTCTTTTTGAAACTGGTGCTGGTGGATCTGCGCCTAAACATGTTCAACAGTTTAATCATGAGGGTTATTTAAGATGGGATTCTTTAGGTGAGTTTTTAGCTTTAGCAGTGTCTCTTGAACATTTTTCTAGTGTTCATAATAATCCAAGAGCAAAGATTTTAGCGGATGCTCTTGATAATGCAACAGAACAATTGTTGGAAAATAGAAAGTCTCCTGCTAGAAAATTAGGACAAATTGATAATAGAGGAAGTCACTTTTATCTAGCATTGTATTGGGCTAATGAATTAGCCAAACAAAATAATGATTTAGAACTTAAATCTAGTTTTTCAAAATTAGCTGAAACATTGAATGAAAATGAAGAGGCTATTAATCAAGAGATGTTGTCTAGTCAAGGTGCCAAAGAAGATATTGATGGGTATTATTTTCCTGACCATCAACTTGCTTCTAATGCAATGAGGCCAAGTAAAACATTAAATGATGTTTTAAATCAAGTAGGTTAAAATTGAAATCTCAATTGTGCTCTAAATTCTGTTTTAGATGGGCCGTTTATTTCATTTAACCCAGAACCAATGGTTTCTCTATTAAAGTAGGTCCAGTTTGAAAATCTTAGCCATAAATCAATACCTTTTTTGAATTGATATCTAAGTGTTAGGTAGCTTCTAGCTCCTTTGTAATAATAAGATGGTATTCTAAAATAGTACAACACGTCACTTTCATAACTATAGATCCTAGAATTGTAAGAGTCTGTGTCAAATAAAGCATATCTAGCATTAAATGAAAGTTTAGCATCTTTTGGTTTGTATATTATATCTTGAATCAAAAGAACTCCCTTCTCTTTGTTGTTGCCAAATCTTTCATAAGTCACATATTCAATTCTATTTCTTAAGTGAATGGCATCAGTTAAATGCATATTAAAATTTAATCTATAATTCCATTGGTCAACTTTTGAAAGGTCTCTAATTTCTCTATTGCTTTCAGTAACTTCATTGTATGGTCTGTTTCTGTGTCTAACACGACCATAAATATCAAGTTTTTTAGTTGGATGATAAGTAATTTGAAAAAAGCCATCATGCCCCATTGAATTAGGAGATTCCACTTGATATTTTAACCAAGGAAATTGAAATTGATCAAAATAGGTTGATACCTCCCAATATTTATTCAATTTTAATTTAAGACCTGTAAATAAACCTTTTTCATTTACAGCTCTGCTGTTTTCAGCAAAAGCATTTGAGTATATACTTTGAAAATCTCTATCAAAGTCACGATATAAAATTGAAAGAGCAAGTTTTGGGTGTAAAGAAGCAAGAAGTCCATGCAAATGAGCAGAACCACCTTCAAAAGTTTTACTTGATTCTCCAAACAAATTAAAGTTTCTGTGAATCAAACTATAATGAATTCCGTTGACCCAATTAGAATTGGAATTAAATTGAAATTGATTGTGAATTGAAAGGCTCCTATTTACCTGGCCATCATAATTGGTTATGGTACTAATTAATCCAACTTTTAAAAAATCATTTTCAAATGAAACTTCAGTTCCTCCAATATTTTCTTCTATTGCATCTTTATCTTCAATAGCTCCAATTGTATTATGAATTCCTGATGCTTGAAAACTGCTCACAACAACATCTCCATCAGTGCTGGTTGAATCAATTTGAAGGTTGGCATCAATCATTTTTTTAGATCCAAAAGCCAAAAAAGAAAACTTTTTCCAATCCATTGCAACACCTGCTCCTCTCATAAAAAGATTCTCATCTAAAGAGCTGTAAGGTTTTAAGCCCATTGCATTTCTTTTGGTTCCCATTACATCAGATGATTTACCTGTTGCAAGCCCCGACCAAAAAGTTAACCCTTGCCCAAGCTGAACGTGAAAATCTCCTAATGCAAGAGCTTTGATTTTACCCACTTCTCTTAAAAAGAAATGAGCGGAGTAATAGTCAAAGCCAAGTTGTGTTTGGTTCTCGCCAAACAGAGTATTTACCCTTTTGTTAGGAATCATAGTTTCTCCAACATCTTTTTCTGCTGTGATGCCTATGCTCAAATGGTTTTGATATTTAAATCGGTAACGCATGTAAAAATTATTTGGTGAACCAATTTGTTTAGAGTTAGGGCTACTTAACCATGTTGAATCATCTAAGTCTTGACTTCCGCTTGTCTCTTCAAGTGTTCTTGAAAATCTTAGAAAAAGATCATTTTTCCCCTGTTTCATCATTTCTGAAAAGGAAAGGTGAGTTGCGTCAAAATTGGTAGATACCTCTACAAATGGAAGGATCTTTCTTATGTCACTTATTTCAAATTGACTAATTCTTTGTAGTTCATATATGGTGGTTAGTTTTCCATGTAGTTTAATATGATTTATGATAGCATTTATTTGAAAATCGTCTAACAACCTCAATTGTTTGAGATCATAAGAAATGTCTTTTCTGTTTAGGTTTATGGGGTGTTCATAATATAAACTCAATTGATCAAATAATGTAGTATAATCAATATCTTCATCTTCATTGTTTTCAGCAATGTTTTCAATACGTTGTTCAAGAATGAATTGTTTCTTTACATCTCTTGCTGCAACATGGGTGTTATATGTTAATCTGTATTGATACCCTTTTGTGGTATCCTGAGCATAAGTATTATTGCCTAATGTTAATAATAGAATTATATATGATAAAACTATATTTCTCAATTTTCAAAAGAATAGGTTAAAGAGATTTCAGGACTAAAGCCTAAAATTTGATGATACTGAGCCGCAACATCCACCTGAAATTTTTTCAGGTTAGTACCAATTCCAAATGAAGCTAAATTTGGGTTAGAACCAACACCACCTCTAAAAATAATAGATTTATTTGGCTTGTATTCAATCGCTGCAATAAAAGATGCAGGATGAATGATGTCTTTGTTTACAGCAAAATGAGCAGCAACTTCTTTAGAAAGTTCATAACCAATAGCAATTTGCATTACTGTTGGAATTCTTTCATTGTCAAAATCATCAAGTTCTGATAAAGTTGGATTAAGAATTTGAACACCAATTTTTAATTCTTCGTTTAATTGAGCAGCAATTCCAATATCTGCAGATATTGCAGATTTAGTATGATAAATATTTCCTGCATTTATGTAATGGTAATTGATTTTTATCCCCCCTGAAAATTGGTCATTTAAAGACATAGAATACCCAAGTCCTGTAGAATGAAATTGTAAAAACTCATTTCCATAATTTGAATAACTAATTCCAAATCCTCCATTTTTTGATAAAATACCAACAGCAATACTTGATGTAGTAAAGTCAGAGACTAAAAACGGTTGATAAATACTGATACTAGCTTTTGAGTAGTCTATGTTTGCTAGTTGACCAATGTTGTTGTTTACGCTCCATACATTTGATGAAGTAGCGTTTAATCCAGCCATTGAAGTACTTATAGCTCCATGGTTAAATGTTAATTGAGCATTTAGTAGAATCGGAGTAATTATTAAAAAAAGTAGGGGGTATAAATGCTTTTTCATATTTTGAATTTAATCAAAATATAAATACTCTATTAAATTAGGGCTAATTAACCTTTATGTATAGCTGTAAAAGAAACGTATTTTATTTTTTTACCTTCTTTTAACCAAATGGATTCGTAATAGGTTTCTATGTTTAAAATTTCGTATAGTTCTGGATCTGATTTGTCGTTTAATTGGCCATGAACATCATTTAAGTGGTTGATAATGGAATAGTTGTTTCTTTCAATTTCTTCTAAGGTGTACTCATAAAGTAAGTCACTATCAGTTTTTAAATGAATTACCCCATCTTTTTTTAAAAGCTCTTTGTAACGTTCAATAAATAGGGGTGAAGTCAACCTTTTACGAGGTTTTTTTGGCTGGGGGTCAGAAAATGTCAACCAAATTTCATTTACTTCATTTGTGTTGAAAAATTGCTCTATAAAATCAACCTTAGTTCTTAAAAAAAATACATTATTTATATTTTCTTCAACACAAGTTTTAGCGCCTCTCCATAATCTAGAACCTTTAATGTCAATTCCAATAAAATTTATTTTTGGAAATTTTCTAGCCAACCCAACTGTATATTCACCTCTACCACAACCGAGTTCTAAAATAATAGGATTGCTGTTGTTAAATTTTGTTGACCATTTTCCTTTAAGTTCATGATCGTTTAAAAAGTTGTTTAGATTAGGTTGAATTACATTTTTGAATTTTTCAACTTCAGCAAAACGTTTTAATTTATCCTTGCCCATCAGTTTCAAATTTTCCAGTCTTTGGAATAACACCTGTCTTTTCACCAAAAAACTCAGCAAAATCTCTCATGGCTAAAGCAATTTGATCTTCACTAGTAGCTCTTTCATAGGTGTTGGCAATAGTCATAATCATTTGAAACATCATTTTATTCATTTCTTCAACAGACATTTCTTTAGTCCATAAATCGAGGTTAAATGTTTCATTTTGCGTTTTATTCCAAAAATAAATTAAAGCTGCTGAAGCTGTTTCTTCAGAAGCATTTTTTTCATCATTTGATTTCCAAACTATTTCTTCAGGAATCATGTTTTCATCCATCGCTACATCTACTGTTAGTCGATGAATAAGTTTTTCTTTATTTTGGGTCATAGGTTGATAATAGTGTTTGTACGTTATTTTCTGCTAATATTTCATGAATATTTTTGCAGTTTGTTTGAGCATAGTCTTTAATCATTTTGTATCCAATCCAAATCCCAATATTTGATGGAGACTCTGGACCTAAACTTTTGGTAAAAGGTCCGTCAATGAAAAATGAATTTATTTTAACTTGATCTTTTGAATAAATCAATTGCTGGTCTATCAATTGTTGCCAAATATAATATTCATTTTCTTCACACCAATTTAATTCCGATTCATTATATCTAAAACGTTCAGCTACATTTTCATTGGGAGCTAAAATTTCTAATAAATAAGCCATTTTACCATAAGATAGCATTCTTGAAATCATGTCTTCACCCATTAAATGAAATTTATTAGTCATTAAATAACTAAATAGAACATCTGTGGCTATAAATTTTGCATCCATTTTGTTTTTATAAAACTGAGGAATAGCTGGAGGTAAGTTTTTAGTTATTTCATGTTCGGGCCCAAGATACATGTCTAAACCAATCCAAATTCGATCATCAGCATCAATAACAGTTGCATTGAAATTAGAATAAAATGTTCCAATTTTAATTTCATTTATTTCATTAAAAAGATAGTTGTATCGTTCAATTCCATTATATATTTTTTCTTCACAATCTGTAAAATTTTTAAAAACAGAATCTATGTTAAATAATATGTATTGAATAATGCTATCTGATGAAAACGCTTGTAATTTGATTTCAGCACTATCCAAAGAGTTGGCGTTATTTAGGTCACCTGCGTTGATCATCTTTGAATACCATGTTGAATACAACTGTGGATGATTCAATAATAACTGGTGCATTTGAGCTGAAGAATTTGCTGGTTTTGATGAAAATATTTTTTCTAGCCTAACTGTATTGTGATTTAGTTGATTTAAACGGTCTGGAATAATTTCTTCGCATGTTTCATTACAACTTAAAAGCAAAGTGACGGAAATAATTAGTAAAAAGATGTTCTTCATTGTTAAAGCTTTTTTACAAAAGTAAAATTTGTTGGTTAAAAAAATTTTATGTTTGTATATCTAATCAAAATAATATGAAAAAGTATATAGTTTATTTGTTTGTAATGGCTTTTGTCTCAAATTTTTCTGCACAAGATGATGAATCATCAAATTTTAGATTTGGTATTTTAGGTTTAGGATCTGTTGATTGGTTGGTTCCAGACAACGATAAAAAATTTACATCTGGTGGTATTGGTGTTGGATACGGATGGGGATTACAAACAGAATTTAAGTTAAATGCTAAAACATCTCTAAGAACTGGTGTTTCTTTAATAACCTCATCAGGTGAATTAAACTATGCTGACAATAACATATCGTTTGATTCAACTTGTTATGTGCTTAATGTTGATGAAGAGTTTGTTGAATGGGAGCAAGCCTTCGATAGTAACAACGACTTATTGGTAGGCAATCAGTTGTATTTATTAAAAAGCAGATCTATGAGTATAAGTTATGTTAATATTCCAGTGGCTTTAAAAATGAAAACTAATGAAATTGGATACCTTACTTGGTTTGCAGAATTTGGTGCTAATTTTGGATTTAACACCAAAACAAGAACAGATGATGTTTGTGACCTTGTCGAGTACGACAATACGAACGATGCTTTTATTTTAGATCCTGACATTGTTTCTCCATTCTCTCCTTCTGATATTTCGGTTTCTAATTTAAATTTAGATAAAGGGACACAACCTGTTAAAACAGGAATTCTAATTGGAATTGGTGGTGAATTTAATTTTTCAGGAACTACTTCTTTGTTTTTTGCAGGGCATTTTAATTATGACATTTCTAATGCCATTACTACTGAAAAAAGAGAAGATTTTTTAAGGTCTAGAGATATTTATTCAGGAGACTTTGAATCCATTGGAGCAAAATCTACTTTTAGAAACATTCGTTTAACCGTAGGAATTATTTTTTAATTTAATTCTAATCCATAAATTTTTACTTTGGACTATAACGGAATTCAAAATCATATAGTTAACTGGCTAAAGGAGTATTGTATTTCTTCCAATCAAAATGGATTTGTAGTTGGTGTTTCAGGTGGTGTTGATTCTGCCGTAACCTCTACACTTTGTGCATTAACAGGAATGCCTACATTGGTGCTGAATTTGCCTATTCTTCAGCAATCAATGCAATTCAATAGAAGCCAAGAACATATTGATTGGTTATGCAATAACTTTTCAAATGTTGATGCTGATGAAATCGACCTAACTTCTGTTTTTAAAAATTTTGAAGATACTTTACCCAACAGTATTCAAGATCATTTAACAATGGCCAATTTAAGGTCTAGAATAAGAATGACTACACTCTATGCTTTTGCGAGTAATAATAAGTGTTTAGTTGTAGGAACTGGCAATAAAGTAGAAGATTTTGGAGTAGGTTTTTATACCAAGTATGGTGATGGAGGCGTTGATCTTTCTCCAATAGCAGATTTAATGAAATCAGAAGTTTTTGGCTTAGCTCGTCATATGGGTGTTGTTTTATCCATTTTAAATGCTCCTCCTACAGATGGTTTGTGGAATGACGACAGAAGTGATGAAGATCAAATCGGTGCTACGTATGATGAGTTAGAATGGGCTATGCAATTTAAAGGTGAACTTAAGGAACTTCATGGAAGAGAACAGGAGGTTTTAGAAATATACAATAAAATGCATGTTGCAAATCTTCACAAAATGAATCCCATTCCTGTTTGTAAAATTCCAATGGATTTAAAATAAACTACCAGTCGTCCTCATCATCCTCTTCTACAAAAGGAGCTAATTCTATTTTAAGGCCGTTAATTTCATTGGTAATGGGGATTTGACAAGCCAAGCGACTATTGTCTTGAACATGCCATGCTTCATCTAACATAGCTTGTTCATCTTCAGATTTTTCTAAAGAAACTATATCATTGAGCACATAAATTTGACAAGAAGCACACATGGCCATTCCTCCACATGTTCCTTCAACCGGAAGTTCATGAAGTTTGATTAATTCCATTAAATTTAAATTAATATCAGTTGGTCCGATTAGATTATGAACCACACCATGTCTGTCGATTAACTCTATATTAATTTCATTCTCCAAAACCAGAAATTCCCGTAACGGTAGTGTATTTTAAAATATTTTTTTTGTTAGGATGTATTCGTTTAAATGCAGATTGAGCCATAATTGCAGCTTCATGAAATCCACATAAAATCAATTTCAATTTTCCTTTGTAGGTGTTTACATCTCCAATGGCATAGATTCCTGGAATATTTGTGGAATAATCATCTGAATTGTCCACTTTAATGGCATTTTTTTCAATTTCTAAGCCCCAATTAGCAATTGGACCTAACTTAGGAGTTAGTCCAAAAAGAGGAAGCCAGTAGTCGCAATTAATTTCAATTAAATCAGAGCTAGACTTAGATTTTATTTTTACAGCTTTTAGTGAACCATTTCCCTCAATAACTTTAACTTCCGAATCTAGCAATAAATTAATTTTTCCATCATTGGCCATATCCATGGCTTTTTGAACAGAATCATTATGAGCTCTAAATTGTTGACTTCTGTGTACTAATGTTACATCTTTTGAATAATCATTGGCAAAGTATAACGCCCAGTCTAAAGCGCTGTCTCCACCTCCAGAAATTACAATGTTTTTATTTTTAAATAATTCAGGGTCTTTTACTATGTAGTTAATGCCTTTGTTTTCAAATTCTTTTAAATTAGAAATTGGAGGTCTTCTTGGTGTAAAAACACCCAACCCTCCAGCAATAGCAACAACAGGTGCTTTGTGTTGAGTACCTTGTTTTGTAGTGACAATAAAATCATTGTCATCGTCTTTTTTTATGTCAACAGCTGCTTCTCCAAGGGTGAAACCTGGTTTGAAAGGTCTAATTTGTTCCATTAGGTTTTCTACTAATTCATAACCTAAGACACTTGGATATCCGGGTATGTCATAAATGGGTTTTTTAGGGTATATCTCAATACATTGTCCACCTGGCTCAGCCAATGCGTCTATTAGGTGACATTTAAGTTTAAGTAATCCAGCTTCAAAAACAGTAAAAAGTCCAACAGGACCAGCTCCAATGATTATTATGTCTGTTTTAATCATGTAGTTAAAATATTTTTAGAGATAATTAATCTAAACCTTCGTTAGATTTCATCACTTTTGCTTTTAAATCAATTTTATATTGTTGTAGTTTTTTAGAAGTCTCCTCATCTGCCGTTGCAATTATCTGAGCAGCAAGTATGCCTGCATTTTGTGCTCCGTTTAATGCAACTGTAGCGACTGGTACTCCCCCCGGCATTTGTAATATAGATAATACGGAATCCCATCCGTCAATAGAGTTTCTAGATTTTATTGGAACTCCAATCACTGGAAGTGTTGTAATTGACGCTACCATCCCTGGAAGGTGAGCAGCACCTCCTGCACCAGCTATTATGACTTTAATTCCATTTTTTTTAGCATTCTCAGCATAGTCATACATCCTTTTAGGGGTTCTATGAGCAGATACAATCTTGACTTCGGTTTCTATTCCAAAATCTTTTAAAATATCTATTGCTTCTTGCATTGTGGGTAAATCACTTTTACTACCCATTATTATTCCAACTTGTTTCATATTTATGCTGTTACTTTAACTAGTTCTTTTATTTCTTTTCCAATTTTTATAGCTTTTTCTATTTCAGAATTAACTATTGTGATATGCCCCATTTTTCTATTTAGTCTAGATTTTTTCTTTCCATATAGATGCGTAGAAACGCCTGGTATACTCATTACTTGATTAATGTTCTTATAAATTACATCACCTTCAATTTTATTCTCTCCAACTAAATTCACCATTATTCCGGGGATTTTTATATCCGTATTTCCAAGCGGTAAATTTAGAATGCTTCTAATGTGTTGGTCAAATTGAGAAGTTAAGCAACATTCAATAGTGTGGTGTCCAGAATTATGAGGTCTAGGTGCAACTTCATTTATAAGAATTTCACCTTTATTTGTTAAAAAAAGTTCTACGGCAAGTAATCCAATACTGTTGAAATTACGAGCAGTTTTTTTAGCAATTTCATACGCTTTCTCTTCAATTTTTTTTGAAATATTAGCTGGACACATTATGTATTCAACTAGGTTTGAATCTGAATTGAATTCCATTTCAACTGCTGGAAAACAAACTTCACTTCCATCTTGATTTCTAGCTACAATTACAGAAATTTCTTTTTTAATGTCAACCTTATCTTCAATAAGGCAATCCATATTTGGAAGGCTTTTAATGTCGTTAAAACTTCTTATAATTTTGACTCCTTTGCCATCGTATCCAAATTTCGCACTTTTCCATACAGCAGGAAGCTTAATGTTATCGTTGTTAAAGTCATGTATGATGTCTTCTAAGCAAGTATAGTTTTTATAATCAGATGTGGGTAAATTGTTTTCTTTATAAAAATCTTTTTGTTTTGATTTATTTTGAATTGTTCTAAGAGTTGAAGGAGAAGGAAAAACTTTTTTACCATTGTTCTCTAAAAATTCTAAGGCATCGGTATTGACATTTTCAATTTCAACCGTAATGACATCAACATCATTACAAAAGTTTATTACATCTTCATAATTTGTTAAATCACCAATTGTAAATTCATCTGCAAGTTTACTTGAAGGTGCATTTTTATTTGGATCCATAATTTTCGTGAAAATATCGTATCTCTTACAATCGTATAAAAGCATCTTCCCAAGCTGTCCGCCACCTAAAATTCCCAATTTAAAATTAGAGCTAAAAAATTGCATATAATTCATTTGTTATTATGTAAATGCAAAGGTAATTGACGAAATTAAAGAAACAATTATTTTTCCGTTAAATGAATTGATTACATTTGAGGCCTAAACAAGATGAAAAAGGTTTCTTTAGAAGATAAAAACTTTAGAATTTTTATTGAATCGGCTAAAATTCAAGAGGCTATCGATGCGGTTTCATTTAAAATAAACAACGATTATGCTAAAAGCAATCCTATTTTTATTTGTGTTTTAAATGGTTCTTTCATGTTTGCTTCAGATTTAATTAAAAGATTTAATCATGATTGTGAAGTAACTTTTTTGAAAGTAGCATCTTATGAAGGTACCCAATCTACAGGTTCAATAAAGGAACTTATAGGGATAAATGAATCTATTTCAGATAGACATGTGATAATTGTTGAAGATATTGTTGATACAGGAGCTACTCTTGAAGCTGTTGTTAATGAACTTGAACTGTTGGGCCCCAAATCAATCAAGGTGTCTACTTTACTTTACAAGCCTTTAGCTTATAAAAGAACTATTCCTATTGATTATGCGGCTATTGAAGTAGGAAATGAATTTCTAGTTGGATATGGTTTGGATTATAACGGATTAGGAAGGAATTTAGAAGAAATATATATAATAGAAGAATAAATTAACTATGATGAATATTGTTTTATTTGGCCCTCCTGGAGCAGGTAAAGGCACTCAAGCAGAAAGAATAATGAATCAATTTAATTTGACTCACTTGTCAACCGGAGATATTTTTAGAGAAAACATTAAAAAAGAAACTTCTCTTGGAATAGCTGCTAAAAGTTTCATAGATAAAGGGGAGTTGGTTCCTGATGAGGTAACCATCAAAATGCTTGAATCAGAAGTTAAAAGTCATCCTGAGTCTGATGGATTCATATTTGACGGTTTCCCAAGAACTGTTCAGCAGGCCTCTGCATTAGATGCATTTCTTAACTCTATCGATACATCTATAACTAAAATGATTGCACTTGATGTTCCTGAAAAGGAGTTGATAAAAAGACTTCTTGCCAGAGGTAAATATAGTGGAAGAGCAGATGATTTAGATGCAAATATTATAGCAAATAGAATTCACGTTTATTTAGAAAAAACAGCTGTACTTGCTGATTATTATAACAAACAGAAAAAGCATTTTTCTGTAAATGGGCTTGGCTCTATTGATGATATAACCAATAGAGTTTTTAAGGAATTAGAAAAGTAAATTTAAACCTTTATGTCTTCTTCAAATTTTGTTGATTATGTGAAAATCTGTTGCCGTTCTGGAAAAGGAGGTGCTGGTTCTACGCATTTCCACCGAGACAGAACCACTGCTAAAGGAGGTCCAGATGGTGGCGATGGAGGAAGAGGCGGAAATATCATCTTAAAAGGCAACAATCAGATATGGACATTATTAAGTTTAAAATATAGAAAACACATCATCGCTAAACATGGTGAGTCTGGAGGTTCTGCTTTAAAACACGGAAAAGATGGAAAAGATGAGTTGCTTGAGGTTCCAATAGGTACTGTTGCAAAGGATGCAGAAACTGGTGAAATTCTTTTTGAAATAACAGAAGATGGAGAAGAATTTATTTTATTAGAAGGAGGAAGAGGCGGTTTAGGTAACGATCATTTTAAATCATCTACCAATCAATCTCCCCGATATGCTCAACCAGGTGAAGACGGTAAGGATGAATGGAAAATTTTAGAACTTAAAGTATTGGCTGATATCGGATTAGTCGGATTTCCAAATGCTGGAAAATCAACTCTTTTATCTGTAGTAAGTGCTGCTAAGCCTGAAATTGCCAATTATCCATTTACTACTCTTGTTCCAAACCTTGGTATAGTTGAATACAGAGATCATAAATCTTTTATCATGGCAGATATTCCTGGTATAATTGAAGGCGCCCATTTAGGCAAAGGACTAGGACACCGTTTTTTAAGACATATTGAAAGAAATGCTGTTTTGTTGTTTATGATTCCTGCTGATGCTGATCACATAGCTAAAGAATATCATATATTACTTAATGAACTTAAGCAATACAATGAAGAGCTACTAGATAAAGAAAGAGTGCTTGCTATAACCAAATGTGATTTACTTGATGATGAATTATTAGAAGAATTATCAGAAGAATTTCCCGAAAACATTAAAGTAGTTTGCATTTCATCGGTAGCTCAAAAGGGAATAGTTGAACTCAAAGATGAGCTTTGGAAAAAAATAAATGAATGATTTTATCAATATAATTGAATCTTTTGATCATAAAGTTTTATTATTTATTAATTCTTTAAATAGCCCTTTTCTTGATGAATTTATGTGGGTGGTAAGTTCAGTTTGGTTTGGAGTCCCTTTTTATATTCTATTTATTGTATTGTTAGCTAGAATTTACAACATAAAACAAGTAGTTTTTTTGATTGTACTATTATTATTAGTAGTTTCTATATGTGATTTAAGTGCTAAATATTTTTTTAAAGAGGTTTTTGAAAGATGGAGGCCTTCACATAATGAAATCTTAAAAGATCAATTGCATTTCGTTAATAACTATCAAGGTGGAAAATATGGATTTGTATCAAGTCATGCTGCAAACATGGCTGGGATATCATCTATGGTTTACTTTGTTTTAAAACATAGATTTGTCAAAATAGGTTATTTGTTAGTTCCTTTTGTATTGCTTGTTTCATATAGTAGGGTATATTTAGGAGTGCATTATGTTTCTGATGTAATCGGGGGAATGCTTTTAGGTTTTTTAATTTCATTTTCTCTTTATAAATTCATAGTAAAAATTAAAATTCTATAAATATGACTGCATTTTATGTCTTTATTGGAGGTGGCTTAGGAGCTGTATTAAGATTTTTAATTGGAAAGACAAGTACTTTAATTTTCAATGATAATTTACCTATTGGAACATTCATTGCTAATTTATTTTCTTGTATAATAGTTGGTGTTTGTATATATGGAATTGGTGAAGGTAAGTGGTTGGGCTTCAATTTAAAGCCTCTACTAATTATTGGTTTTTGTGGAGGATTAAGTACTTTTTCAACATTTAGTTTTGAAACATTGGAACTAATAAAATCTGGTCATATTATGTGGGCAGTTTTTAATGTAGTTTTTAGCGTCTTAATTTGTTTATTGGTGCTTTATTTTTTCTCAAGATTAAAACTGAACTAGGACTTTAATTACATTCTATAAAGATTTCAGCAAATTTTTCTTCGTGTTTAATGGCGTCATCATAACAGTCAAAATTAGTCATTAATTTCTCTAATGAACATTCGCAGAAATCTTTGGAAAGCTTAGATTCGCATTCCGTCAAATAGCTTTTTTTACTACTGTCGTTCCAAGAGCAACAAGAATTCAAAAATAATAATAACGTGACTGTAGGGAAAATTTTTTTCATTTGGATTTACTTTCTTTAATTAGCTCATTTAGTTTATTGGACAATGTTCTCAAAGTTGCATGTCCAAGTTTTTCAGGGTTTCTTCTAAAATAAAGAAATAAAGAATCTCTTAGTTCAGTATTCATGAAAATTTTTGTTTCCTTAGGCTTATAAGTATAAAATGGACATTGCCTCAAAATTGTAATTAGTTCACTTTTATTAAGCTCCTCAACATCTGAATCATCTTCATGAGGAAGAGATAAATAAGTTTCTTCTAATTCTTCTCTTATTATTTTCAAAAGACTATCGATAAGTTCTGGTTCTTGAGAATAGTAAGTAATTGTATTGCAAAACTTTTCAGGTGAAGTATGGTGTTTTTTTAAGATAGAAAGACTGATTTCGTTAATACTATCTGCAGGAAAAAGAGAGTAATTCTGATTGTTTGTTTTGTGAGCATCTAATAACCAAGTTTCTTTGAGTATTTCCTTAAAAGTTGTAAAGTGTATGGTGTTTTTTTTATCAAAACGGTGGTCAATATCATTAATACATCCAATGAAATTTATGCATGAAAGTAATAGTATTAATTTTTTCATCTTGCAAACGTTAACGACATCCCCATTGTATTGCCAATAAATTGTTTGTTATCATAAACTAAGTTTCCATTGATAAAAGTGCTTTTAACTTCTGAGCTAAATTGATCTCCTTCAAATGGAGACCAACCGCATTTGTAATTTAAACCTTCTCTAATAATTTTTTGTTTCTTATTTGGGTCAATTAGTACAAGGTCAGCAAAATAGCCTTCTCTTAAAAAACCTCTATTTTCAAGATTAAAACAATCTGCAACAGCATGACTGGTTTTTTCAACTATTTTTTCAATAGAAATTTCATTTCTAGAAACCAGTTCCATTAGAGCTAATAATGCATGCTGTACTAAAGGTCCACCAGATGGAGCTTGAGCATAATTTTGTTGTTTTTCAGCAAGTGTATGAGGCGCATGATCTGTAGCAATGACATCAATTGTATTGTTTTTGAGGGCATCAATAATAGCAACTCGGTCACTTTCATTTTTTACCGCTGGGTTCCATTTGATAAAGCTTCCCTTTTTAGCATAATGAGTATTGTTAAACCACATATGATGAATGCAACATTCTGCAGTAATGTTTTTTTCTTTTAAGGGTAAGTTGCTTTTAAATAATGCTAATTCTTTAGCAGTTGAAATATGAAGTATATGAAGTCTTGTTTGGTGTTTTTTAGCTAATTCTACAGCTTTTGAAGAAGATAAGTAACACGCTTCTTCACTTCTAATTATTGGATGTAACTCAAATGGAATGTCATTTCCATATTTAGAAGTGTATTTTGCTGTATTCGCTCTAATTGTAGCTTCATCTTCACAGTGAGTAGCAATAAGAATAGGGCTGTTTTTGAAAATCTGACTTAATGTTTCGCTATTGTCAACCAGCATATTTCCTGTAGACGAACCCATGAAAATTTTAATTCACAGGTATTTTTTGCATCTGTTTTTAATACCTCTTTTAAGTTGTTGTTAGTTGCCCCCATATAGAAGGAGTAATTGGCTAATGAATCTCTATTTGCAATATTAAATTTATTAGTTAATTCTTTTTGTGTTGTAGTATTAGGAATAGTGTTTGGCATCTCCATAAATGAAGTAATTCCTCCAGAAACAGCCGCTCTAGACTCAGTGTAAATGGTAGCTTTTTGGGTTAGTCCGGGTTCTCTAAAATGTACCTGATCGTCAATCATTCCAGGAATAAGTAAGAGTCCAGTAGCATCAATTTCATTGTCATATGATCCATTTAATGAACCTTTTTTAATACCTGAAATAAGTTTATTTTCGATGGATAAATCGCCAATAAATTTTTCACCTTCATTTACAATAGTTGCATTTCTTATTACCGTAGAATAACTCATTTAAATGATTTTGTCTTAAGTTTTATTACACCCCAAAAAGCTTCTTTAAAAATACCCATATTCATTTTTGAATCTCCAAGAACTCTATCTTTAAATGTAATAGGTATTTCTTTTACTTTAAAGCCTAATTTAATGGCTGAATATTTCATTTCAATTTGAAATGCATAGCCAATAAACCATATTTTATCTAAGTTGATGGTTTCTAAAACCTTTCTTTTATAGCATTTAAAACCAGCTGTTGTGTCTTTGATACCAATCATTAGTATTAGACGAACATAAATAGAAGCATAATATGAAATTAACCATCTTGATTTTGGCCAATTTTCCACTTTTCCTCCTTTAACATATCTCGAGCCAACACTCACGTCACAATCGTTTTCTTGACACCTTTTAAGCAGTCTTGGTAAGTCGTTTGGATCATGAGAAAAGTCTGCATCCATTTCGAAGATAAAATCGTACGCATTTTTTATGGCCCATTTAAAACCATGAATGTATGCAGTTCCAAGTCCAGCTTTTTCAGATCTTTCTTCAATAAATAGTCGATCAGTAGAATTTTTCAGCATCTTCACTTTTTCAGCAGTGCCATCAGGAGACTGATCGTCAACAATTAAAACATGAAATTCCTCTTTTAACGCAAGTACAGTATTGATGATGTTTTCAATATTTTCAATTTCATTGTAAGTGGGTATTATAACTAGGCTCTTCATTTTCCAACAATTAAAACGAAGATAATAGTTTAGCTATTTATTTTTATATAAAAAATGATTTAAAACATATGAATTTTAAACTTTAACTTTAATTAACTTTGAATGGTATATGAAGTCGTTGTTATTTCTTTTTTTGTGTTTGCTAAATAATTTTTTTTATACTCAAAATGACAATGTTTATTTGTTAGGAGAGTGGACTAAATTAGGACTGCCGTCTTGCTCAAGTGATGGCGAAAATGTTTTTAATGAAGTTTGGGGAGTAGATGTTAATGGTCTTCGTTTTGCTGCTGTAGGGTCAACAATGGGAACCCATTTTATTGAAATTCGAGCTGATAATTCTCTCAATGAGGTTGATTTTATTTTAGGAAAACATTCAGGTGATGTTATTTGGAGAGATTTTCATGATTACAACGGTTATTTGTATGCGGTTTGTGATCAACCTGGATTTATCAGTTCTTTACAAATTATGGACCTGCAATATCTGCCCGATAGTGTCTCAGTGGTTTACGATAGTTCTGATTTGATTATAAGGGCTCACAATATATTTATTGATACTTTAAATGCAAGGTTGTATGCTTGTTCAGTGTTGACTCCAAATGGTTATTTTCCTCTTGCTGTTTATGATTTGTCTAATCCAATATCTCCTTCATTAATTGGGACTTATGAAGAAGTTGACGTTGTTCATGACGCTTTTGTTATTAACGATACGGCCTATTTAAATTGTGGATATGAGGGGTTGAAAGTGGTTAAGTTTAATGATATTGGTATTCCGGTTCAACTTGGAGAGCTCAATTTGTATATTGATAAAGGCTATAATCATTCAGGCTGGTTGTCTGGTGATGGAATGAATTATGTGATGTGTGATGAGACACCTTCAATGGATTTAAAGGTTTTAGATGTTTCCAATTTGGATGATATAAATGTTTCATCAACATTTTCTTCAAACTTTTATGATGAAACGCTTCCTCATAATGTAATTGTAAGAAACCATACTGCCTACGTCAGCTATTATAATGATGGATTGCAAATTTTTGACATATCTAATCCTTCCAACCCAAAGCGTTTAGGATATTACGATTCTTATGCTGGAAGTAATGATTTACAGTATAGAGGAGCTTGGGGTGTTTACCCTTTTGGTAATGGAGAAAAAGTTTTGTTATCTGATCGAAAAAGAGGGCTATTGCTTCTTGGGTTTAATCCACCGCCAATTTTAAGTGAAAATCCATTTTCAATATTTCCTAATCCAGCTTCTGATTATATTTACTTCTACAAAGATCATATTGGTGAGGCGGATTATGAGTTATCAATTTTTAATTCAATTGGGCAGTTGGTTGATGCATTTAATTTAAATAACGATTATCACTTAATTGATTTAAGAGGGTACAATACGGGCATGTATTATTATCAATATATTTCAGGTTTTGATAGTCAAACGCTTTCTGGAAAATTTTTCGTTGAGTAAACTTTATACTAATGAAAATATATGAATGATTTTTATGATAATGTAAAGGAAGTTGTAAAGCTAATACCAGAAGGAAGAGTATGTACTTATGGAGCAATAGCTTGTTTCTTAGGTGCTTCAAAAAGCTCAATGATGGTGGGTTGGGTTCTAAATAAGTCTTTAAATCATGTTGAAATTCCTGCTCATAGAGTAGTGAATAGGTTTGGTTATTTAACAGGTAAAAAACATTTCCAAACGTTACATCATATGCAGCATCAGTTAGCTAATGAAGGAGTTTTGGTCCAAAACGACAAGGTGATTAATTTTGATAAATTATTTTGGGACCCTTCAAAAGAATTGAATTGGTAATTTTTTTATCTAAAACAATAAAAATTTATAGTTTAAACTTTCTATTTTTGCAAAAGTTATGGGAGAATTAAAAGAAGAAGATGTTTTAAAAGCCCTTTCTAAGGTGATGGAGCCTGATATGGGTAAGGATATTATTTCTTTGGGATTAGTAAGTAATGTAACAATTAATGAAAACTCAATATCATTTAAAGTCTCGACTAAAAATGCAGCCATGCATTCGAGAAAAAGAATGGAGGAAGCTTGTCAATTTGCCATTGAAAGAGCAGTTGGAGCTAATTATAATGTGAATGTTGAGGTGAAAGGGTTGAAAAAATCTGAGACAGCTCAGAAAGTTCTCCCAAATATTAAGAATATAATTGCTGTTGTTTCTGGAAAGGGTGGTGTAGGTAAATCTACGATTGCTTCTAATATTGCTGTAGGGTTAGGTAAAAAAGGATATAAAGTAGGTGTAGTAGATGCCGATATTTATGGCCCATCTGTGCCTATGATGTTTAATTGTCAACACTACAAGCCAATGTCTAAGCAAGTTGATAACAAACAATTCATAGTTCCGGCAGAAAATTATGGAGTTAAACTACTTTCAATTGGGTTTTTTGCTGAGTTAGATCAGGCAGTGGTTTGGAGAGGTCCAATGGCTGCAAAAGCATTGCATCAGCTTTTTTTTGATGCTCATTGGGAAGAACTTGATTATTTGATTATTGATACTCCACCTGGTACAGGTGATGTTCACCTGTCAATAGTTCAATCTCTTCCGTTAACTGGAGTGGTAGTTGTTACTACTCCTCAAAATGTTGCTGTTGCCGATGCAAAAAAAGCAGTTAGTATGTTTAAAATGGACAACATTAATGTTCCTGTACTTGGAATTGTTGAAAATATGTCGTGGTTTAGTCCTGCAGAACTGCCCGATAATAAGTATTTTTTATTTGGTGATAATGGAGGAAAAAATTTATCGGATTCACTTGGTATTCCTTTGTTAGGACAAATTCCATTAATCCAAAGTGTTCGTGAAAGTGGAGATGCTGGAAGACCTGCTGTAATGCAACAAAACACCCCAGTTCAAAAATATTACTTAGATTTATGTGACCAATTAATAAAAAAAGTTAATTGTAGAAATGATGAATTAAACGAAACTAAAGTTGTTGAAGTCGAATATGGACAACCTAAATGCTCTTCATAGTTTATGAGTGAAAATGAAAATATTATAATTAAAGCCATTGATGATTTAAGACCATATCTTAATAATGATGGTGGTGATATGGAGTTTGTCGAAATAACAAGTGAAAAAAAAGTTATTATTAGACTACTTGGCGCTTGTAAAACTTGCTCTGCAAGTAAAATGACCATAAAAGCTGGTTTAGAAGAATCTTTAAAAAACTTAATTCCTGATATTACGGGTGTTGAATCAGTTAAAGATTAAACCATTAAAATTCAAATTGTAGTCCGATTGAAGGAAGAACAGTCCCAGCAACATTGTTGATGTATTTAAGCTGATATCTTGACGGATCATTTGGGTCAATTAAAATGTTTCCTTGATTGTCTCTAACAGCTATAAGGCTACTTGGTGTCTCAGATTGAAAATTATAAAGGTTCTGAATATCCATGTATAGATTAAGGGCCATTTTTTTCCAAAACCACTTTTTATCAATTCTAATGTCTAATCCATGATTAGATTTTAATCTTTCATTATTAAGGTTGTTGTAGTCAAAAACCCCAAATGAATTAACATCCCATACTTGAGTTAGAGATGAGGTGGCATAATCGTAAGGAGTGTATGGAGATCCTCCAGCAAATCTAAATTTCATTCCAATCTCCCAATCGTTTTTTAACTTTAGTCCACCTGTTAAACTAATAATATGACCATTGTCCCAAGCAGACGGTTTATAATTGTCATTTTTATCAATAAACTCGCTTCTTACCCATGTGTATGCTAAAATCCCATAGAAGGATTTACTTAATTTTCTTTGGGCTAAAAATTCTAAACCATAAGATCTCCCTGATGAGTTGCTGCTGACAGCTTCGTTTCCTATTACTCCAAAATCTCCTCCAAGATTAGCCAGTGAGATGCTGTCTCTCAATAGAAAGGGATAATTGTCGTATTTTTTGTAAAAACCTTCTACAGTGATTTTGCTGTATTTTTCAGGGTTAAATTCGACCCCCCCCACAATGTGTTTGTTGTTGATATAGCTGAGATTGTTTTCTTTATTAATCAATTCACCGTTCATGTCTTTAAAACCCATAACAGTATAGGCAGGTAGTTGAAAATATTTACCAATATTAAAATTTAAACTTAGCTTATCGTTCATAGCATAAGCTATACTAAATCTTGGAGATAATTGATCAATTGGATTGCTCATTTCTTTTGAGTAGGAGTTTTGATCGGTTCTCAGACCAAAGGATCCAATAAGTTTTTCATTTAGAAATTTTTTGCTTATTTGACCAAATAAACTTGTTTTTAATAGCTCTAATTTTGATTCAAAATCAATAGTGGAAGTGTCTCCTTGAAATTCTATTTTTTGAAAAGTAGAATTGGTGTATGTGACATATTCAACACCTAATCCATAATTTATTTTCCAGCCGTTTTTTCTTATGGTATTTTCAAACCTAAATTTATTTTCTATTTCTTCTGATAAATAATCTTGACGTAGGTTTTCAGGACTTTCTATGTTGTTGTTGTATTTAACAGATCTATTATTTAGGTGGTTTCTTGAGAAAATAAAATTTTGAAAACTATTTTCTTTAAAATGTGTCCAGTTGGTGCCAATTGTATAATTCCATTGAGTTGTAACAGGAAGATAACCTAGAATATAATCATTTCTTTCTATTGCATCCGGATCAGTAATGTTATCATTAATTGAGGTGTTAAGAATAAAATCATCTATAGCCCCTAAACCAATAACAGTAAATTGGTTTTTATCGTCAATTTTTGTTTTTGTTTTGAATTGAAAATCATTGTATGTGGGTAAAAAGGGTAGGCCAATCAGTTTAAATAAAAACTGCAAATAAGATCTTCTAGCTGACATTACAAAAGTTGTGTTTTTTCCAATTGGACCATCAAACGTCATCCCGATATCACTTGATCCTAATGTGAAAGTGGTTGCTAATCGATCAGGGTTTCCATCAACTTGTTTAAATTCTAAAACTGAACTTAAGGTGTTGCCTCTGTTGGCTGGAAAAGCTCCTGAATATAAATCTACTTCTCTTATGAAATTAACGTTAATCATTCCAACTGGCCCACCTGACGAGCCCTGTGTAGCAAAGTGATTAATGTTAGGAACTTCGATCCCGTCTAGGTAAAATCTATTTTCATTAGGTGCTCCTCCTCTTATTATGATGTCATTTCTAAATGAAACAGTGGATGCAACACCTGGAAGTGACTGAATAACTTTTGAAATGTCTCTATTTCCCCCGGGGTTTCTGTAAATTTCGGTAGCACTAATGTTACGTTTACTAACAGGGCTTTCTTCTGTTTTCTGAAATGGTGATGCAGTTATTTCTACTTCTTCAAGTTTTGTAGAGGATTCAATAAGTTTTATGATTAAACTAGTTGGTTTATTAGATGAAACAATTATTTCAGAAAAACTTTTTGGTTTATATCCAACAAAACTACATGTGATGTTGTAGAGACCAGGTTTTAGATTTTCAATAATGTAGTTTCCGTCTATGTCACTTGAAACGCCAGTTTTGTTATTTTCAATAAAAACATTTGCAAATGGTAT
This sequence comes from Flavobacteriales bacterium, assembly GCA_029243855.1. Lineage (GTDB taxonomy): Bacteria > Bacteroidota > Bacteroidia > Flavobacteriales_D > Parvicellaceae. The sequence continues at coordinate 34,140 of JAQWRG010000101.1, forward strand.
AGCTTCATTGTTAATGGCGTCAACTACTGAACCTTTAATTACACCACTTTGACTAAAAATAATTGTGGTTGTTAAAATTAAAATTGTTGTTAATGAAACTAATTTTATTGAGCAATTGATTGATTTATATATCATTTTAACTTTGATTCAAATTCAATTTCTAATTCTATTTAGTTGTATTAAACACTTCTTGTGGTGTTTAATTATTTTAAGACAAACATAAACAAAACTCGTCAAAAACCTTGCTATTAACAATTTGTTTAACTAATTTAGTTTAAAATTAAACAAAATGTACAGTTATTCAATTGCAGATCTTGAAAAATTATCTGGTATTAAATCTCATACCATTCGAATATGGGAAAAGCGATACAGTTTAGTTGTTCCGAATAGAACGGATACTAACATCAGATCTTATAATGACGACCAGATTAAAAAAATTCTCAATGTATCGTTACTAATTAAGAACGGTCATAAAATAAGCAAAGTTGCTTCTTTAACTCCAGATCAAATTAGCGAATCAGTTCAAAAACTAATTAAATTATCTAAAGGATTTGAAGCATACATCAATTCATTTATAATTAGTTCTATACAATTTGATGAACCCCTATTTCAAAAAACATATGATGAGTTATTAGTGGAACATGATTTAGCGTCCATTTACGAATCTGTCTTCATACCAACTCTAAGGCGTATAGGTACTTTGTGGTCCTCAGGTAAAATTTTTCCTGCTCAAGAACATTTTTTATCGAACTTGATTAAACAAAAATTTCATCACGCTATTGAGTCTGTGCCCAAATCAATTCGTGTCAATAAAAAAGCTTTTTTGTTTCTTCCTCCTTGGGAAGATCATGATTTTGCTTTAATGTATGCCGATTTAGTGCTTAAAAAAATTGGTTTTGATGTCGTTAATGTTGGGAAAACTATTTCTTTTGATAGCATCTTACTATGTATTGATAAAATAAAACCAGATATGATTTTTACCACCTTTATTGTTGGTCAAAAAGTTACTCTATTGCAAAAGTTTTGTGATGATATTAAATCAAACTCATCATGCAAGCTTTTTTATGCTGGAAATGCAGATCTTTTACGACTAGTTAATACACAAGGAAAAGTATTTTTATCCCTTAACGAATTCGATTCTTATTTTAGTAATTTATCTTTTGCTAGTTGAAAAAAGTCGCAGTTATTGGTTCAGGATTTGCAGGGTTAACCGCTGCTATTGAATTGTCATCAAAAGGTTATGATGTTACTATTTTTGAAAAAAACTCATCCATTGGAGGCAGAGCCAGAAAATTAGAAATTGATGGCTTTACCTTTGACATGGGGCCAAGTTGGTATTGGATGCCAGATGTTTTTGATCGTTTTTTCGAACGTCATGGAAAGAAAACTTCCGATTATTTTAAATTAAATAAACTTGATCCAGGTTTTTCTATAGTTTATAATGAAAACGATGAATTAGTTGTACCGGCCTCCTTTGATGAATTGGTAAATACCTTTGAATCTATTGAGAAAGGCGGAGGCGATCAATTAATCAATTTCATGAACAAAGCTCAAAAAAAATACGAGATTGGTATGGCAGATTTAGTTTACAAGCCATCTCACTCCATTTTTGAATTCATTAATTTATCTGTACTCAAGGGATTGTTTCATCTTAGCATTTTCACTTCTTTTAGAAAGTACGTTAGAAAATATTTTAAAGATTCTAAGCTAATTAAGCTAATGGAGTTTCCTGTGCTCTTCCTTGGCGCAACTCCAAAAAACACCCCTGCTTTGTATTCTTTGATGAACTACACTGGGCTAAAGGTTGGTACTTTCTATCCTGATGGAGGTTTTTTTGCAGTTGTTAAGGCTTTTGAAAATTTAGCCGTTGAAAAAAATGTTCAATTGAGTTGTAATTCTGAAGTTAGTAGCATAAATATTCAAAATAAACTTGTAAAATCCATTACTGTAAATGGAAAAGATATCGATTTTGATATGGTGATAGCAGGTGCTGATTATCATCATGTTGAGCAAAAACTCTTAGAGAAACAATATCGTAATTATTCAGAATCTTATTGGGATAAAAGAGAAATGGCTCCTTCTAGTCTTCTTTTTTATGTTGGGGTTGATAAGAAGCTATCAAACCTAAACCATCATACCTTATTTTTTGATCAGGATTTTGATAAACATGCAAAAGAAATTTATGATCAA
>JAQWRG010000103.1 GCA_029243855.1 Flavobacteriales bacterium
CATGCATTTTAGACTGTGTTATGTGCAGTGAACTAATTTTCTAAGAAATTTATTTCACGATTATACAATCCAGGTAAAGAAACCTTGAAATTCTTTTTGTCGTTTTCGAAATAACCTGAGTGTGAAACGGATGGGTTTGACTCTGGAATAAATAGAATGTTAAGATCACCATCTACATTAGCTTCACCTTCTTCATAAGCCAAAACTTTATCAGATTTATCTGAGCCGTTTTGGATTTCTGAAGACTCCGCAACTAACTTGTATTTCCAAACTTTCCTTTCATAAAAAAAGACTGTGTATAGAATGTCAATATCATCAATATTAATATTTAAAATTGTCCCCGATTCTGACTTTAAATTATCTGATTTAAAATCAGTGGAATAGTAATAGTATGCATCTTTTTCTTCCCATTTGTTACAAGATGAAAGAGTGAATACAAATGATAAGATAAATAATGCTGATAGAGTTCTCATAATGAAATATATATATATCTTAAATTTAATCATAAATTACAAATGATTGATAAATTGTTGTTCATCAATTGCACATAACGTTTGGGCTAAAGGTAGTTACCTCCATCTTGTGGTATCCCATTTTTAGTAAAACTCATTTAGTAATTCTCCAACAGTAATTGACTTGTTTTTGTGTATAAACAATGTTGCATCTAAATTAAGTTATTCAACCTATCTTATAACACTAACATGTCCAAAAATCTTGTTGTATTCATTTTCTTGTGATGAAATGTATTTTAAAATGTATATATAAGTACCAACAGCAACCATTTTATTTTTAAAAAGCCCATCCCATCTAATATAAGGATCATTGGATTCAAAGATTAATTCACCCCAACGGTTAAAGATTAAAAATTGATAGTCTCTAAAAGAACAGTCAGTTTGTGGATAGAAGGTATCATTAAGCCCGTTATTGTCAGGAGTAAACGAATTAGGAATGTAAATTTTACAACTGCAGTCTTGAAAATTTATAGTTATTGAGTCGGTTTTAGTTCCACAATTGTTCGTTGAAGTAACCCAAAAAGTACCATGTTGATTAACAACAAAAGTTGAAGCAGTTGAATTATCTTGCCAAAGATACGTACTGTTTGGAAAAAAAGCATTTAGAAATATTTGATCATTATCACACAACGTAGAATCATCTCCAAGATCAAAAACTGGGGGTGAAATAAAATCAACTATAATGGAGTCATAAATGGTACAATTATTTTCGGTTACCTCAACCCAAAATACACCATGTTGATTAACGTTAAAAGTAGAGCTGGTGGAGCCATCTTGCCAAAGATAAGAGGCATTAGGGGTTGTGGCGTTAAGTGTTAATGTTTCACCATCACATAAGATAGTATCGTTACCTAGGTTTACTATTGGGTTAGGGCTATAGTTAATAGCAATTGAATCTATTGTAGTGCAATTGTTTTCGGTTACCTCAACCCAAAAAGTACCATGTTGATTAACGTTAAAAGTAGAGTTGGTGGAGCCGTCTTGCCAAAGAAAAGTAGCATTAGTTGTTGTGGCATTAAGCGTTAATGTTTCACCGACACACAATGTTGTGTCGGTGCCAAGGTTTACTATTGGATCAGCATTATAGCTTACGGTAATTGAATCTGTTGTAGTACAATTGTACTCAATGGCTTCAACCCAAAAAGTACCTTGTTGATTAACATTAAAAGTGGGGTTAGTCGAGCCATCTTGCCAAATATAAGTAGCGTTAGGAGTTGTAGCATTAAGTAATAATGTTTCACCAAAACACAAAGCCGTATCGTTACCTAGGCTTATTAATGGACCAGGATTATAGTTAATAGTAATAGAATCTGTTGTAGTACAATTGTTTACAGTTACTGATACTAAATAAGTGCCTGGTTGATTAATATTAATAGACGCCCCTCCACCTAAAGAGGTATTTGAATTATTTTGCCAAAGATAAGTAGCATTAGTTGTTGTGGCATTAAGCGTTAATGTTTCACCTATACACAAAGTGGTGTCGTTACCAAGATTAAATGAGGGCTGGTTCATATCAGGATGAAGCGTGATAATAGTATCAAAATAAATTGAACAATTAGAGTTTGTGTTTAAGGCTTGTATTTGAAACTGTGTTGTATCAACGATTAATCCAGTTGAGAAAAAAAGTGACGAACAATTTCCAAATTGAGAATTTCCAATAGTAATATTTATTAATTGATATTCCACACCTGCTTGGGCGTTATATAAGGAAATATCAGCAGAATCAATACTACAACCTTGAACGCTTGTGACTTCTAAAGAGATAGGCCTACAACTTTCGTAACATTCAATAATTTGTTGGTGGTTTAAAGAAACATCATAAACTCGAAGTTCGTCAATGGTTCCATCAAAAGTATTTGTGTGGCCCACAACACTGGATGTTGCTCCAATAGTTGTTAGGTAACTAATAGGGTTATTAAAACAAGAAGTTGTTGGGTCATTCATAGCCATGCTTGTGCTATACTCCATACAATCAATATATAACTTTACAATTCTTGATTCTAAATTGTTGTTTTGTACTGTAACAGCAACAAATGTTTCTTGATTATTTGGAATTGTTATTAAAGAGCTTGAATACCTGTCACCACCGGACCACCCATTGCAGTTAAGGTTTTTATTTACTTGGTTACTAAGTCCCGGAACTGAATAATTATCCATTGCAAACTCAGCTATTGAGTAACCCCTATAGTTGTTTGTACATTGTTCTCTAATTGAAAAGATTCCCATTGGATTTACTTGAGAATCAGGCCTTATCCATGCGGTAATGGTAAAATCATTTATCAAATTTATATTAGGAGAAACCAAAACATAGTCATTTATACCATCGAAAGACAAACCTTGTCCACACTGTGTATTGACAAAAGTTGCACCTGAGTTTATGGCTGTTTGACCACTATTTCCATAGTTAGTTAAATTCCCGTCAAAACTAAAATATTGTAAAAGGTTTGCAACTGGAGGGCTAGTGGTTTGCCCAATATCTAACGGACATTGAGCATTTAAAACAAAAGCTGAACAGGAAATCAATATAATAAGTATGTGTTTTTTCAACTTTGTTTAAACGTTATTAGAACTATTTCAATAAAAAGGTTACCTATATTAAACTTAATATAAGCATTAATTTAATGATAATTAAATACAAACTAAGAAGAAATTTTTTGCTGATACAGATTATATTTTCCAAGTGCAAGTTGCTTTTGACCTACTTGTTTAAACCCTTGATTAATATAGTATTTACAAAGTTTTTTATTTGTGCAATCGCAGTCTAGTCTTAAGTATTCTACATTATTTAAAATGGCCTCTTCCTTGATTTTATTAACAACTTTAAACCCTAGGCCATTTCCTGAAAATTCCTCATGAATTATGAGAGAATGAATGTATTTTGCTTTATCGTTCATTTTCCCCCAATAAATCAAATCGTTATGAGCCACCCTAACCACACCCATGATTTGGCGATTGAAGTTTTCTAGAAAGAAAAATTCTTTACTTTCAACACCCTCTTCTACCCACTTTATTTTTTCAATTGGTGGGTTTAACCAATATTGCCATTGATTGACTTTTTTTTTAGCTAAAGTTTTAGCAGCACTAGCTAATAAACTGAATACGATTTTCTTTTCCTTTGTTTCAACAACCCTTAATGAAAAATCCATTATATCTCCACCTTTAGTTCCCACTTCATTTTAAGAAAAAGCCACACTTTAAAGCGATAAAAAGTATAATACATTACCGGAACTACTACCAATGTTAAGAAAGTAGCAAAAGTTAAACCATAGATTATCGCTAAACTCATTGGTTTAAAGAAGATAACGTTATCTCCTCCAAAAAATATTTGAGGGTCAAATTCTGAAACGAGCGTAAAGAAATTAATATTTAGTCCAGTCGCTAAGGGAAATAATCCTAAAATGGTAGTAATTGCCGTTAACAACACTGGCCTTAGTCTTGTTTTTCCACCCTCTACAATGGCAAGCTTAACATCAGTGTGACTTAGCAATTCTTTATCATTCATTTCTAACTCTCTTCTTTTTCTTCGTCTTAATAAGTTGGTGTAGTCAACAAGCACAATTGCGTTATTTACTACAATACCAGCTAGTGATATAATTCCAATCATGGTCATAATAATCACAAAATCACTTCTAGATATCACAATCCCTAAAAACACACCGGATAAACTTAAGACAACAGATGAAAGAATTATTACAGGAGTTGAAAAAGCATTAAATTGAGTAACCAGGATTAAAAGAATTAAGAAGACCGCAATTAAAAGGGCAGTACTTAAAAAGGCCATTTCTTTTTGTTGATCCTCCATTTGACCAGTAAACTTAGAATTAAACCCTTCTTCAGCAAATGCCTTTCCACTTTTTGTCAAGTCAAAAGCTGCTAATTCTTTCTTAACCTTTGCAACCACCTCATTGGCGTTGTGTCCCTCTTTAACACCAGATATAATGGTTACCATGTTGGTTAAATTTTTTCTTTTAATGGCAGCATGCTTGTTTACTATTTTTAAATCTTTTATAACCGCGCTAATAGGGATAGTAAGTTTTTGCCCACGATTATTCATAAACATTATCTTTTGATTTAAAATCGATTCTAAATTTGATCGATAAGCGTCTCCAAAACGAATGTTTATGTCATAATCGTCTTCATCATAAGAATAGGTAGACACGTCTTTTCCAAAAAGAGAAGTTCTTATGTTTTGCCCAATTTGCCCAGTAGAAAGCCCAACTCTTTTGGCATATTCTCTATTAATATCTAGGTTGATTTCAGCTTTATTTACTTCAACGTCCAATTTTAATTTTTGTACACCCTCAATATTTTTGGCCATTAAGTATTGTTGTACTAAAGCAGCTTTTTCCGTTAGTTTACCGTAATCATCTGCGCCTGTAATTTCAATATTTATGGCCGGTTTTTGAGGTGGTCCATTTTGTTCCTTATCTACTATTATTCCAATATCGGCATTAAACTTTCCAGCTAAAGCTTGCTCAATTCTTTTTTTGACTTCACTGGTGTTGAGGCCTTTTCTATGAGAAAATTCACAAAAAGAAACGGTTATTCTTGCTTTATGAGGCGTTTCTCCAAAAGAAGGGCCGTTCATAGGGTCAGAAGTTCCTTTACCAACTTGTTCAATGACAGAAGCAATAAATGCAGTTTCGACTTGAATGCCGTTTTTAGTTTCTTTATCTACCACCTCCATAATTGTTCGGCTATCCTTTTCCGAAACAGCACTATTCAAAACACTATCAATTTTAGCTTTAACCAATAATGTATTGGCGTTGGTTTTAGTTATGTTGGTGCCAACAGGAAGCTCAACAAAAATGTTAATATAATTGGGTTGGTTGTCTGGAAAAAACAACACTTTTGGAGGAAAAACACCTGTTAAAATAAAAGATAGAAATAAGGTAACAAACGTTCCGATAATTATCCAAAGTGGTCTTTTTTTGTTCAACGCCCAACCTAAAAAACGCTTATAAATATTTTCTACCTTGGGTAGGAATTTTCCTTGAAACCACTTAGTAACTGGGTTTAAAGCAAAAGCATTAAGCATCGTTAAAAATGCAAAAATGCTGATTAAATTTCCAAGCCAAACTACGTCTAGTAAGTAAAATGGAACAGAGAGTATTACCCCAAATGCAAAAAGTTTTGTAGCTCTTTTTCTACTGGCTTTTTCTTCTTCAACACGCATCAAAATAGCAATCAATACTGGGTTAATAACCAAAGCAACAAAAAGTGATGAGCCTAATACGATCATTAATGTGATGGGCAAATACTGCATGAATTCACCCATAATTCCTGGCCATAAAGCCAAAGGAACAAAAGCGGCAAGCGTTGTTGCTGTAGATGCAATTATAGGCCAAGCCACTTCTCCAACCCCTTTTTTTGTCGCTTCAAAAGGAGAAAAACCCTGATCCATGAGTCGATAAACATTTTCAACAACCACAATACCGTTGTCTACCAACATTCCTAAGGCTAGAACTAAAGAAAACAACACCATAATATTTAAACTAACACCGGCTGAATTCAACAAAATAAAAGATAGAAACATTGAAAAAGGAATGGCAATCCCTACAAAAAGAGCGTTTCTTAAGCCTAAAAAGAATAAAAGCACAAAAACTACCAAAATAACACCAAAAACAATAGAGTTTTCAAGGTTGCTAACTTGTGACCTAATCATAATGGATTGATCGTTGGTGTATGTTAAATTCATGTCCCTAGGAAATTTTTTATCTAAGGATTTCACCAAAACTTTAAGTTGATCAATAGCGTTGATGATGTTTGCTCCAGCCCGCTTTTTAATGTCTAACATTACTACAGGTTCGCTGTTTTGTCTAGCATAACTGGAGGTATCAGCATCTGTAAAAGAGATATCAGCAACATCTCTTAAGTAAATGTTGTCCTGATCTTCGTGTTTAACAACTAGGTTTTCAAGGTCTTGATAATTTTTAAATTTCCCGTCAATAATTAAAAAATGATCTATGCCGTCAACTTTTAAATTACCTGCACCAAGTGTTGTATTTTCAGCTTGAATCGCACTTTCAATATCTGAAAAACTAACTCTTTTGGCTTCTGCATCAAATTTTCTTACTTCAATTTTTACCTTTTTTTCTTGAACACCCCTAATGTCAACCGCATTTATTTCAGGAATAGTTTCTACCAAATCTTTTATTAGTTCAGCCTGCTCTTTCAATACATCAACAGGGTAATCCCCAGAAAGGTTAATGTTTATAATTGGAAATTCGTTGATATCCATTTCTTGAATTGTTGGCTCCACAGGAAGGTCTTGAGCAAACGTTTTAGTGGATCGTGCATCTGATAGCGCCTCCTCAACCAATTGTTTAGCATCTTTCGAAGAAATACCAAAGTCAAATTTAATTTGAACAACACCAAAATCTTGAATAGACGTAGATGAAATATCGTCTATCCCTTTAAGTTTATTCAATTCTTTTTCAAAAGGCTTAATTATTTTGTCGGTAATTATTTCAGCAGAGTTACCAGGATAAGGAATGTTCACATAGATTTCTGGTATTTCAATTTGAGGAAAACTTTCCCTTGGCATTTTATTGTAAGCGGAAACGCCCCCAATCAATAAAATAGCAATAAGAAGATATACGGTTTTTCTATTGTTTATGGCTAAAGACGATAAAGCGAATTCGCGCCAATTTTCTATTTGCTTTTTCATTAGTTATTAGTTGGAATTACATTAACTTTTTGCCCCTCAACAACGTTGTTTTTTCCTGCATCAACGACTCTTAAACCAGCCGATATTTCAGACAAAACCTCTACATAATTTCCATTTTGCTTTCCAAGCGAAACAGCTTTTATGCTGACAATATTATCCTCATCTAACACTTTTAAATAAGAGTTGCCAGTTGCATTTTTTGATATCAACCTGGAAGACAATGAGACGCTGTTTTCTTTAGTATAATCCCTTATTTTAATAATAGCCATTAAATTAGGCACAAGGTTTAGATTAGAAGAAACCACTTTAGCTTCTATTTTAACGGTTCGGTTTACAGGGTTGATTAATTTCCCAATTCTTGAAACCTGAGCGCCACCCACACTTTTCCCTAATGAGGGTAAATAAGCAGAAACACTATCACCAATAGATATATCTGAGATTAAATTTTCCGAAACATCGGCAGTTAAATAAAGGTCGTCCAAACCAATTAAATGAACAGAAGGATTTGCAGGACTAATGGCTTCTCCAGTTTGAATAAAAACTTTTTCAGCATATCCAGAAAAAGGAGCATTTAAAGTTGTTTTTTCTAGTTGAGTCATTAAAGTTTGCATTGATTTTTTCAATGCATTGTATCTTGTTTGCACCTCCTTTAACTGAACCTCAGAACCAATACCATCATTGAATAATTTTTCCTGTTTTTCAAGTAAAAATTTAGCAAAACTAATCTGCTCTTCTATTTCTTTTTGTTGGGCAATGAGCATCGAGTTGGACATTCTGAAAAGAGGATCTCCTTTTTTAATAAATGCTCCATCAGTGACGTAAATTTTTTCAACTGTACCGTTTATTTCAGGTCGAATAATAACTTCTTTTTTGCTAGTTATTTGTCCTTGAATCTCTGTGTAGTGTTCAAAAAAACTAAGTTCAGTAGTATAAGTTGAAACTAGAGGTAAGTCTTCTTTTTCTGTTTTAGTAGTATCTAAAACAAGCAAACTACTATCTATTTTCGCCAGCTCTTTTTCTAGAGTTTCAATATTAGCTACAATTTCCATTCTTTTTGCAGATAACTCATCAACGGTTTCTACATTTTTTCCGCATCCATATAGTGCAAGAAGTAATATTATAAATGAGATGTTTTTCATGAATTTACTTGTTAGTGATTTTATTAATAGCTAATTGAGATTTGATTACATTAAATTCTTTACTTAATAATTCTTGTTGCGCAGCAATAACTTGATTTTGGGCTTGTGAAACAGCAAGAACACTATTTGTGCCAGCTTTAAACTTTATAATTTCATTTTGAAGAACCTTTTCAGCAAGCTCCAAACTTTTATTTGCGTTATCCAGAGACATTTTAGCCACTTTTAAATTGTTTTCTAATTGCATTAATAAGGCAGAAATTTGAGTCTCAATTTGTGAAAGCTCATTCTGACTTTTTAAAAGGCTCAATTCTTTTTGTGTTCTTTTTGATTGACCCTCTCCGCTGTTGAAAATGGGAATGTCAACCCTCAACCCCCAAACAGTAGCAGGGTACCAAGGATAGCTGTTATCAAAAAAACTAAACTCTTTTCTCATAGCCATTTCTTGATGGCTAAAAAATCCGGAAATACTGGGATATCCTTCACTTTTAACCACCTTTAAGTCTAGTTCATTTAAGACTGTATTTTGAGAGGCAAGCATAAAACTTAATGTTTGATTTACATTGAATGATGAAGGAGACGTTTCTGAAGAACTGAAAGCGGATGAAAAATCATCCACAATATTTAACAGGCTATCTAATGGGTAGCCAATATTGCTTTTCAACTGCATCATGCTTAATTCCTCATTCATTTTTAATTCATTAACAACGTTGGTTGTTTGTAAAAGCATGAGATTAACTTCATCCAATTGACTAGACTCAACAACGCCCCCGTCAACCAGTTTTTTAGTGTAATCGTAAATGTTTTGCATTTGCTCTTTACCTTTTTCTGCAAGAGAGGCATTTTTATTTATTAATAAAACACTATAATACAATGTCGATATTTTCTCGTTGAAATCAGCCATCGTCTGCTTTTGAATGAGCTCCGTTAATGAGGCATAAGCATTGGCTGCTCGAATGCCATAAATATACCTTGCACTAAAAATTAACTGATCTACTTGAATGGCTAAATTAGAATTGTAATCTGTTCCAAAATTTACATCTATCAAATCATCTCCAGGCATACCTAAGGCACTTGCAGGTATTACCGTGGTTGGGATATTAACATAATTTTGAAAATTTAAACTTCCATTTATTTTTGGAAGTCCAGCGGAGGTATATTCTTTTATTTTTTGTTTGGCTATTTCAACATCAAGTGAAGCGTTTTTAATTGTTGGGCTATTCGCATGAGCAAAGACCAATAACTCAGTAAGCGAGGTGGTTTGTGCTGACGTTTGAACAAAAGAGATTAAAAGTAATAGTATAGAGAGAGCCTTATTCATGGTTTAAGAAAATATTAGAATGATGATTTAAAAAGTAAGTTCTTCCCTTTTTAGAAACAACTCCAAGCATGTAATGCGTCATTAACTCTTGATAAACTTGTGGAAATGAAATTAAATGCGATTGAAATAAATCACCATTAAAGATTAATTCAAGTTTTTCAGATAAAATTCTCGCCATTATTTCCGGATTTATTTCTGAACGATAAAAACCACAATCAATGCCCTTTTTTAAATTATTTAGCGTGAGATCAAACCCTCTTTGTTTGATAACTAGATCAAAAACTTTCCAAGCTTCAGGATAATATTTTTTTAAATCGTACTGTGCAGAGGGATGTATGGTTTTAATTTTTTTTAAATCAACCTGATTCAATGAGAAAAACTCATCAATAGGATTAAGGTTTTGGTCAATTATTGATTGAATATCATCGTAGTGATCGTCCATGTCTTGGGTGATTACCTTCGAAACCAAGTCAGCTCTATTTTTATAATAAACGTAGAGCGTTTTCTTAGAACAGCCTAGTTTTTCGGCCAAATCGTCCATTGTTAAACTTTTTATTCCATGTTGTTGGAACAAAAGATGAATTTGGTGATTGATTTCTTTTATTTTTACCATCTCAAAATTGGAAAACAAAGAAAAGAAACTTTGGAAACTTTTCAAACGCAAAAAGTTTCTTTAACAATTATTTACAAAAAAATGACAAGATTAAGCATTGTTGAAGTATTAAAATTAGAAAGTGGTGTTGATGTTAACGTCTCTGGTTGGGTAAGATCATTTAGAGGGAATAGGTTCATTTCCTTAAACGATGGTTCGTGTATGGCAAGTATTCAAGTGGTGGTGGATTATGAAAACTTAAATACAGAAATACTTTCAAAAATTACTACGGGAGCAGCGATTAACATTAAAGGAGCCTTAGTAGAATCTCAAGGAAAGGGACAAAAAACAGAAATTGACGCTAAAGAAGTTAATATAATAGGTACAGCAAACCCTGATGAGGTTCAAAAAACAATATTACAACCAAAAAAACATTCTTTGGAATTGTTAAGAGAACAGGCTCATTTAAGAATGAGAACCAATTTGTTTGGTGCCGTTTTTAGGATTAGACACCATATGGCTTTCGCCATTCATAATTACTTTAATAGTAAAGGGTTTTTTTATATTCAAACTCCAATCATCACAGGAACCGATGCAGAAGGAGCAGGAGAAGTGTTTAGAGTTACGACTTTAAACCCAGAGAAAAACCAAGAAGCAGACCAAGATTTTTTTGGCAAACCAACACACCTTACCGTATCGGGTCAATTAGAGGCAGAGTTGGCGGCTCTATCTCTTGGAAAAGCCTATACTTTTGGCCCAACCTTTAGAGCTGAAAACTCAAACACAACAAGACATTTAGCTGAATTTTGGATGATTGAACCAGAAATAGCTTTTGCTGACATCATTGATGATATGGATTTGGGAGAAGACTTTTTGAAATACCTTATTAATTATGCCCTTGAGCATTGTAAGGAAGATTTAGCCTTTTTAAATGAAAGAGGAATTAAGGAGGAGCAACAACTTCCAGCGGCTCAAAGAAATGAATTTTCTTTAATTGAAAGGTTAAACATGATTAATAGTAATGAGTTCGTAAGAATTACCTATTCTGAAGCGATTAAAGTTTTAGAAAACTCCAAACCACATAAAAAGAAAAAGTTTAAATTTCCTGTAGAGTGGGGGGTAGATTTACAAAGTGAACACGAAAAATTTCTAGTTGAAAAGCATTTTAAAAAACCCGTAATAATATATAACTACCCTGCAAACATTAAGGCTTTTTACATGAGAGATAATGACGATGGAAAAACGGTAGCTGCAATGGATGTTTTATTTCCTGGTATTGGAGAAATTATAGGGGGCTCACAGCGAGAAGAAAGAGAAGACGTTTTACAACAGAAATGCAAAGACTTTAACATACCACAAGAAAGTATTTGGTGGTACCTAGAAACCAGGAAATTTGGAACAGTTCCTCATGCGGGATTTGGTTTGGGTTTTGAGAGATTAATGATGTTTGTAACTGGAATGTCAAACATTAGAGATGTAATTCCATTTCCAAGAACTCCTAAAAACGCAGAATTTTAGTAAATTTATATTCCAATAAAATTTACGGTACCGGTGCTAAAACAAACGCTACAACAAAGGCTATTACAAAAACTATCTCCTCAGCAGATTCAATTAATGAAGATGTTGCAGCTTCCCACGCTAGAGTTAGAACAAAGAATAAAAGAAGAACTAGAGGAAAACCCAGCCCTTGATGAAGGTGAGGAACAAACCAATTCGGACGGTGAAGAAGATTTTTCTAAGGAAGACCACAAAGAACAAAACACAAGGGACGAGTTTGATTTTAACGAATACATAAATGACGAAACACCTTCTTACAAACTGCAAAGCAACAACCATTCTGTAGGAGAACAAAAGCATACTCCTTACACACTTGGTTCAACCTTTACGGAAAGACTTTTGAGTCAAATTGGTTTACGAATTAAAGACGAAAAACAGTTGCTAATAGCTAAATACATAATTGGAAATCTAGATGATTCAGGTTATTTAAGAAGAGAGCTTTTCAACATTGTAGACGACTTAGCCTTTGCTCAAAACATTAATACTAACGAAAAAGAACTATTAGTAGCTTTAAAAGAAATTCAAAACTTAGAACCAGCAGGAGTTGGCGCTAGAGACCTAAAAGAATGCCTGTTAATCCAACTCAAGAAGAAGAGCCGAACAATATCCATCAAAACAGCAGAAGTCATTCTTGAAAAATGCTTTGAACAATTTACTAAAAAGCACTATTCTAAAATTGCTAAAAAGCTTGATATAGACGACAAAGCCATTAAAGAAGCTTTTGCAGAAATTGTAAAGCTAAACCCTAAGCCAGGAAACTCATTAATTGAGTCTAATAAGTCCATTCAACACATAATTCCCGATTTTATAATCAACGATGATGACGGAAAACTGATATTAGAATTAAATCAAAGAAATGTGCCGCCTTTAAAAATTAGTCCATCATATGTTGAAATGATTAAAGGTTTTGAAGTGGGGAATAAATCACAAAGAGATAAAGAAGCTATTTTATTTGTCAAGCAAAAAGTTGATTCAGCAAAGTGGTTTATTGACGCCATAAAACAGCGGCAAAACACACTAATGGTTACCATGCAAGCGATTATGAATTTTCAAGAAAAGTTTTTTCTATCAGGAGACGAAACACAACTTAAACCCATGATTTTAAAAGATATTGCAGAACTAGTAGAGATGGATATTTCTACAATATCTAGGGTTGCCAACAGCAAACACGTTTCAACACCTTACGGTACATCTTTGCTAAAATATTTTTTTAGCGAATCACTTGCTACCGACTCTGGAGAAGAAGTTTCTACTAGACAGGTGAAAACTATTCTTAAAGAAGCTATTGGAGAAGAAGACAAAAGAAAACCATTGACAGATGAAAAGTTAATGATTTTATTAAAAGATAAAGGTTATAAAATTGCTCGAAGAACAGTTGCGAAATACAGAGAACAAATGAATATTCCTGTTGCTAGACTTAGAAAACAATTGGTATAACATGCAGTTATTAGCAAAGTTTTTGTCTTTTGTTTTCCATCCAATTTTTATAATTATTTACTCATTTTGTTTTTATTTTAATATAGAATGTTTTTATAATTTTTTTATTGTAGAAAGTGCCCCAAACTCCTATTGGGTATTCTTGACTTTATTGTTGACAATGGGCGTGTTTTTTCCTTTGTTGTCCATGCTCATTATGTATAAATCTAAAATCATTTCTAATTTTTCAATTCCTATAAGAACACAAAGAATTCCTATTTTACTTTTGGTAATTGTTTATTATTCAATGACCTATTATGTTTTTAGGCATTGGAATAATAATTTATTTCACTTGTTTGAGCCTTTTTTAACTTTTTTATTCGGGGGTATTGTTTCTTTAGTTATAGCAACAATAATTACAATTAAATGGAAAATTAGTCTTCACGCTCTTGCTATTAGTGGTTTTTCAGGAGGAATGTTAGGATTGCTTTTAATTTCAGGAGAAGTATATAATTTGCAGGAAATGATGGTATATAATACCATTTTACTGTTGTTAATGGGGGTGGTTTCTTACTCTAGGCTTGTGCTTAAAACACATACATATTCTCAGGTTATTGTTGGAATTGTTTTGGGGTTTTCAATAGAGTTGAGCTGTGTTTTGTTACACATTAGCATTTAGCTTAAAACCTCATCCAAGAGATTCCAACATGAAAAGGAATTAAGCTTTCACCGCTTTCATTAAAAATGGAAGTCATTGAATAAAACCCAACAAAAGAAATTTTATTAAACCCGAGCCTTATATAAGGACCATACCTGTATGGCAATACATTATTTAAATTGTATACTTTATATTTTATGTTTTCATTTTTATACTTACTGTGATCATTAACTAAAAAACCAGCCTTAAACCCAATATAAAGCTTGAAATTAAACTTCATACGATCTTCCAATGTTTTATTAATTGTACGAATTCTAAACTCGATTGGAATGTCAACATAATTAACCGCAAGCTTATTGGTTAAAATAATGGAGTCGTTTGAATGGGGAACCAAGGCATTAAACTGATTGGATGAACTTAATGACGAAAAGGTTCCATTATGATGAAAGTTTAAGGATTCAAATCCAAATCCAATAGCAAAAGCAGCGTTACTTTTAACCCCGATTGGCATGTCTTTAAACCAATAAGCACCAAATCCAAAAGAAAAATTACCTTGTTTAATACCTGGAGGGCTTTTCATCCATCGGTTCCATGTTACATCGATGGCAATTCGATCAAACTTTTCGGTTTCCTGTCCATCAGCCTCCCATTTTACATAAGACAACAAGCCCTGCCCAAATAAGTTGCAGTTGTTAACTACAAAAAGACATGAAATAAGTATAATTTTTTTCATTGCTCAGCTAAATTTTTTTCCCATTGCCACGCATGTTTTAGTGCATCATCAAGATTGAATTTATTTTCCCAACCAAGCATTTTTTTAACTAAACTATTATCGGCATAAACTGATGGAGCATCTCCACCTCTTCTTGGGCCAACGGAATAATTAAGCTTAACACCATTAACCTTTTCAAAAGAGTTAATAACTTCTAGAACAGAACTTCCTTTTCCTGTCCCAATATTTACCACTAAAGGCTCCTTTTGTTTTTTAGAATTTTTCAGCGCTAAAACATGAGCACTAGCTAAATCAACAACATGAATGTAATCTCTTATACATGTTCCGTCAGGGGTTTCATAATCATCCCCATTCACTGTTAATGATTTTCTTATTCCTATAGCCGTTTGTGTAATAAAAGGTATCAAATTATTTGGAACACCCAAAGGAAGTTCACCAATTAAACCAGAGGGATGAGCACCAATAGGGTTAAAATACCTTAACAATGATATAGCTGTTTTAGGGTTTGATTGAGCAAAATCTTTAAGTATTTGCTCCCCAACTTGTTTGGTGAAACCATAAGGAGAAAAAGCAGGTTGAATGGGAGATTTTTCAGAAACAGGCACTTTTTTTGGAACCCCGTAAACCGTGCAAGAAGAAGAAAAAACAAAAGATTTAATAGGAAATAGCGCAACGACTTTTAAAACATTTACCAGAGTGGTAATGTTATTATGGTAATATTTTAAAGGATCAATAACAGACTCGTTAACCGCTTTGTCAGCAGCAAAATGGATTATTCCATCAGGCTTTTCTTTCTCAAATACAACTCTTAACCTATCAACATCTCCACAATCAATATCGTAGGACTTAAAATCTCGGTTTAGAATTTTTTTAATATTATCAAGTATAAAAGGTTTAGAATTTCTAAAATCGTCTACTATTATTGGCTCAAAACCATTTTCTAGTAAATCAACGACTGTATGAGAACCGATAAATCCTGCGCCTCCAGTAACAATAATTTTCATAAAAACTATATTGAGAAGTAAAACTACCGAATAATTCTATAATAAATACTGTAGGGTTAAATTATAAAAAATTAAAAATCTATTCTATAATAGAAAATTGGTAAAAACCCAAGTTGATAGTTTTCCACAACATCATCATTTAGGTCAGGTGTACTATTTGGAGCATAGGAATAGCTGAGAATATTTTTTGAACTAGTAACGTTTACTAAGTCTACTCCAATCTCATGCGTTACTTTGTTCTTATTAATCTTATATGTGGTTTTAATATCAAATCTGAAATAATCTTTAAATTGACTTTCATTAAAGCCAGCATCTTGAAAGATTACCTCTCCTTGATCTTCTGAAGCTACGTGGTCAACAATCCCTTTTCTTTTTCCGCCTGCTCCTGTAACCTTTACGCCTAAACCAAGGGTATTGTTTTTTATTTGAAATTCTCTTCCAGCTAAAAAGTTTGCGGCATAAATGCCGTTAAAACTCGTGTTTCTTTCAATACCGTCACTTGGTGTATAGCGAGAATTATACAAACAGCCAGAAAATAAAGCATGCCAATTTTTATTGAAATAGCGTTGAATGGTTACTTCTAGTCCGTAATTGCACCCAGTTCCATTGTTGTTTAGCGTATCAGGAAAAACTCTAGCAAAACCACTACCAGCATTGGTTAAAGAAAAAGCAGATGCAGAGGTTTCAACAGGAATTCCAGTTAAATCTTGGTAGTATACTTCAGTTTTTAACCCAAAGTTTTTATTCAATTGATGCGAATAGCCCAAAACAATATGCTTGCTGTAGGTTAATCCTAAATCTTCATTATGAGCTGTAGTGTTGCCCTCGTTTATATAGTATCTAGTATATAGCGGTTGGGTCTGTGAATGATAACCCATTCCAAAAGATAGCGCGCCTTTTTCACTTACGTTCCATTTTAAACCCATTCTCGGTTCTATTGGAGAATAAGAATCTCCTAAGCTCATGTAGAGACTTGTAAGTCCAGCAGTTAAAATTAAATCATCAGAGAATTTGTGTTTCCAACTTAAATAAGGTTGAATCATGAAATAACTACCTTCTTTATTAAAACGATTCCTATAGGTTTGAAGTGAAGAGTTTGTGGTAGCGCTATCGATAAAACTGAAATTGGTAAAATCAGCCACCCAACCCACTTTAAGTGTATTTTTTTTGTTTAGTTTCTTATTAAAAGAACTAGAGTTAGAATACCTAATTTTATTAAAATTATAAGCCATGTAAGGAGCCAATGAGACATTGCTCCAGTTATTGGGATCTCTAGAAACGGTATCGTGATTTGACAATTGTTGTTCTAAATTCACACATGTAGTAGACTTAATAAAAGAAGTTTCATTAAGTGGTTTGGTGTAGGTGGCCCCACCCACCAACATTCCTGTTCCAAAACGTTGATCTTTAGTATTCTCACCATATAAATCTATCTGAGTGCTATCCGTTTGTTCACTAATTAAAATATTTATATTACTATTTCCACCCATAGCCCAAAGGGAAAGATTGCCGCCTTTTTCAAATGGGAGATTTACCTTGGCGGCAAAGTCTTGGTAGTTTGGAATAGCTGACGTTCCAAGGTCAAGACCCAACATATTAAATATTTTAAGCGTAGCTTTTCTGTACATTACTAAATAGGAAGCAGCACTTTTTTTAGATAATGGCCCCTCCATTAAAAATTCAGCTCCAAATAAGCCTACCTGACCCGTAAACTCTGTTTTTTCACTGTTTCCATTTCTAATTTTAAGGTCAAAAACACCAGCTGTACTGTTTCCATATTCAGCTGGAAATGCCCCTGAAAAGAAATCACTATTTCCTAAAAACTTATTATTTAATATACTTAATGGCCCTCCAGAAGATCCAGAAATAGCGAAGTGATTAGGATTAGGAATGGTAATACCCTCAACCCGATAAATAACCCCCAAAGGAGAGTTTCCTCTAACTATAATATCATTTCTACTGTCATCAGCTCCTTGCACACCAGCAAAATTTGAAGCCATTCTTGCGGGGTCTCCTCTACTTCCCGCATATCTTTCGGTTTCTTCAACTGAAAACTGTTGGGCACTAATGATTGCCATTTCATTATTTACAGTTCTTTCTTCGTTAGATGAAATTTCAAATTCTTCTAAGACCGCAGTTGATTCTTCTATAGAAATGTTTAAAATTACTTCACGACCAGCATTAACGACAATGGTCTGCACCAAGGGTTTATAACCAATAAAAGTAAACCTAATTTGATGTCTCCCTAAAGGAACATTTTCTATTTTAAAAGCTCCGTTTGGTGTTGTCGCAACCCCCTTATCAAAATCACCATCTATAAATTTCACATTAACCCCAGGAAGAGGAAATTGAGACTCCAAATCAACTACCTTTCCTTTAACAGTTTGTTGAGCAAGGGTATGAGTAGAAAAAAATACAGGTAGAACGAATAGTAAAAAAGTTAACTTAATAGTAGAGTTTTTCATAGCATTAGCTGTTTTACTCTAATATATTAAAATTATATATTGATAGATATAAAAATATATTCAGAAAAGGATGTGTAAAAGTAATTTTAAAAAAAATAAACCGTTGTTATTCAGTGTGTTATAAGAAAAAAACAGGATTTAAATTAATTCAATAACGATTCAAAAATTAATTTACCATCCGTATTGTTAAGTAGTAAGTCTACAGCTCTTTCAGGGTGCGGCATCATTCCAAAAACATTTTTAGAGGCGTTGGTAACCCCTGCAATATTTAAACAAGAGCCGTT
Organism: Flavobacteriales bacterium; assembly: GCA_029243855.1. Classification (GTDB taxonomy): domain Bacteria; phylum Bacteroidota; class Bacteroidia; order Flavobacteriales_D; family Parvicellaceae. Next base: position 18,349 of record JAQWRG010000103.1, read on the forward strand.
TGGGTTAAATTCATCAGAAACTTCTCCAATTTCATTACAATATTGAAAAAGAATTTGATCGTTTTCTTCTAATTCTTTTAAAACGTCATCATTAGCAAAATATCTACCTTCACCATGAGCAATTGGAATTTTAAAAGCCTTTTTATTGTCTAGCTCCTTGGTGATTGCACTTGTTTTGGAATTGGGTTTAAGAAATACATTTTTACAAATAAACTTTTGTTGATTATTATGCAATAATGCACCAGGCAACAAGCCAGACTCACAAAGTATTTGAAACCCATTACATATTCCTAAAACTTTCCCACCATTATTTGCATGAGCTATAACCGCTTCCATTATTGGAGAAAATCGAGCAATAGCCCCTGAGCGTAAATAATCCCCATAAGAGAAGCCGCCAGGAAGTACAATTAAATCACAGTTTTGAGTATCGCTGTCTTTGTGCCACAACTCAACAACCTCTTGATTTAAAAGATTGCCTAAGGCATAAATCATATCTTGATTACAATTAGAACCTGGAAAAGTTACTACACCACACTTCATAGAGAAAATTTTAAGTTGCAAATATAAACGAATAGCATTTCTAATCCTTATGATTTAGACCAAATATGTGAACACAAAAATACTTACTATAAAAAGAACGTATATCCAATCCAATATCCAAACTCTTTTACCATACATATACACAAAAGCAATTAGTATACTCAATGGAACAAACGCACTGTAAACTGAAAAGCAAATGGAGTGGAAAAAAAAGACATCAACAGCTATTTGAAATACACATAAAATAAAATAAAGAAGCAAAAGCTTAATTATTTTTTTGAATCGATTGGTAGAACGACCATAAGTGAATAAAACTATTTTAAGCGACAAAGCAAGTGTTATAAAAAGAAACACTCCTACGGCAACTAATGGTTCATTACTAAATTTAATACTGTAATAAGCTTTAGTAGAAAGCCAATGGGGTAAAACATTAAATGATGAGTTGGAGATTAATAAAAAGACGCTAAGATAAGCGCTCAAAAGGCCTAAACATAAAACAGGAATTAAATATTCCCTCCACACAAAAGGCCTAATGATTAATAAAGAGACCCAAGACATTAGAAACATTACAGAGAAACTAGGAAAACAAACCGCAGCAAGAATTACCCAACAACAAGCCTTAAAAAGATGGTTTTTACAACTTTCATTACGGTAAATACGAATCAGATTACTAAAACAAAGAATACAAAATAGATTGGAAATAGCCATCGGGTGGAAATAGCCATTTTTAGGAAAAAACAGCATTAATGAAATATAGATCAAGCCTGGCAAATAAAAATTTTTGGAAAACAAGACACTTTTATTGACAATGGTATTTATTAAAAAACCAGAGCAAAACAGCAAGAGAGCACCTAATATATATTGAAAGAAAAGTGGAATAAATTGAAGCCAAGAAAAGGGGTGTCCTTTAATTGAACTAAATGTGTTTTGACCATATCCAGCTATAAAAGCAAGCAATAAAACACAACTTGATAGGATAAAAAAAAATGGATGACTTGATCGCAATACATTAATCATAAAACAAAATTAAGCATTAAAACTTAGTCCAAAAGAAATGAAAACAACCAAATATTTATTAGTTTTGAATAATTATTTAAATAAACATTATGGATTGGTTGGTTTACCCTTTAAGAGATTTTTTAGTTTGGTTGTTTGAAAACACACTGGAGCCAGCAGGAAATAATCCCAACATTATATTTTTTATGATCATAATGTTTGGGTTAACTTACTGGATGTTTGTTCAAAATAAGCTAAACAAAAAAGCGGACGCAGATCCAGACCAAATTAAATAGTTTAATTTTTAACTACTTTTTTTTGGGAGATTTTAAAACGTCTTTTCCTATATCTTTTCTGAAATACATTTTATCAAAGCTCACATTATCTATTGAGTCGTAACTGTTTTTTAATGCAGTTTCAAGGTTTTTCCCATAGGCAGTTACAGAAATAACCCTGCCGCCATTGGTTACTATCTTATTATTCACTTCTTTAGTGCCGGCATGAAAAAGTAAATCACTATTTACAGCAGCACCAATTTCAATCTCTACTCCACTTTTATATTTTTCTGGATAACCACCAGAAACCAACATTATTGTGCTTGCAGACCTTGGATCAATTTCAACATCCCTTTCTGAAAGTGTGTTGGTAGCCAATCCATCAAACAACTCTAAAATATCTGACTTTAGTCTTGGTAAAACAACTTCTGTTTCAGGATCACCTAACCTACAATTGTACTCAATTACATAGGGGTCTCCCTTAACAGCAATCAATCCAAAAAAGATAAAACCTGAATAGTCAATGTTTTCTTTTCTTAACCCTTTAACCGTTGGAATAATTACTTGATTTTCTACTTTATCCATAAACTCCCTGTTGGCAAAAGGGACAGGTGAAACAGCCCCCATTCCTCCAGTATTTAAGCCCGTGTCGTTTTCTCCAATTCGTTTGTAATCTTTAGCTTCAGGAAGGATTTTATAATTTACTCCATCAGTAATAATAAAAACACTTAACTCAACACCCGAAAGAAACTCTTCAATTACAACAGTGCTGCTTGCACTGCCAAATTGACCTTTAAGCATCTTTTTTAAAGCTTTTTTGGCCTTGGATAAATCAGATTCTATTATAACGCCTTTACCAGCCGCAAGTCCGTCTGCTTTAAGAACATATGGCCCTGGTAAGCTATCTAGATAAGCAAGGCCTTTATCAAGAGTGTCGTAATTAAACGACCCATATTTTGCCGTTGGAATTCTATGACGTTTCATGAAGTCTTTTGAAAAACCTTTGCTTCCTTCAAGTTTTGCACCTTCTTTTTTTGGTCCAACAACAGTAATTTGAGTTAAATCAGGTCTAGAATCAAAATAATCATGAATGCCATTTACTAAAGGGTTCTCTGGTCCAACAACTAGAATTTCTATCTTTTTATCCAGCATAAATTGAGCAATGCCTTCAAAATCTTCAACAGAAAGGTCTATGTTTTCAGCAATTGAATTTGTTCCAGCATTACCTGGAGCCACATACAATTTTTCCAATTGTGAACTTTGAGAAATTTTCCATGCTAATGCATGTTCTCTGCCCCCAGACCCTAATAATAGAATTTTCATAAAATGTTTTTTACAAAGCAATGCAAAATCTTAGCACTAACGTTAAATACTTTTTAACAACCTAAGCGTTGTTTTAAACATAGTGTAGTTGTATATTTATAGAAATATAAAATCAAAAAAATGAAAAAGCAGATTAATTTAATTTTTATATCATTTGTATTTTTAGGCATCAATTTATCTTTTTCGGCCCAAGTTGAAGAAATAAAATTTTTAGTTAATGGAAATTGTACCATGTGTAAAAACAGAATTGAAACAGCACTAAATATTAAGGGAATAGAATTGGCAGATTGGGACCTTTCTACCCATATGTGCACCATCAGCTATAACAGCGATAAAATAAAAGAAGACAACATTCATAGAAGAATTGCTCTTGCAGGACACGACACTCCAAAGTATAAAGCCGAGGAAGTAAAATACCAAAAGCTAAAATCTTGCTGTCAATACAAAAGAATTTATGCTGAATAAATGAGGAGCGTTTTAATCATTTATCTTTTTTGTTTTTTAGGGGCTTTTACTCAAGAAAACAAAGAAGAAAAGCTATTCGGTCACGTTTTTGAAATTGAAAACGATTCTCTATCACCTTTACCAGGAGTACATGTTTATTATTTAGGAACCACAAAAGGCGCAATAACAGACGAAAAGGGCGTATTTAACCTAGATTATGATCACTCCAATAATGTTTTGGTATTTAGCTTTATTGGCTATCAACCAGATACCTTAACTATTGAACTTGATCAGGAAATAAATGTGGTTATGGGTGAAGGAAAAATACTTAAAGACTTTGAAGTAGAATTCAAAAAAGGCGCCTATTCTTTTTCTAAAATTGATCCAAGACATGCTCATATTATTGGGCAAGATGAGTTAAGAAAAGCGGCATGTTGTAATCTAGCAGAAAGCTTTGAAACTAATCCCTCTATAGATGCCACTTTTACTGATGCGGTAACGGGGACTAAACAAATCCAAATGATGGGCCTTTCAGGGAAATATGTTCAAATGTTATCTGGAAATATGCCTGCAATAAGAGGTCTTTCTACTCTTAATGGACTAAAACAAATCCCAGGAGCTTTTATTCATCAACTTGCTGTTTCGAAAGGAGCTGGGTCTGTTTTAAATGGTTACGAAAGCATGGTTGGACAAATTAATATGAATTTAAAGCAGCCAGAAAACGCAGAAAAATTTCATTTCAATTTTTATTTAAATCAAGGAGGGAGGACTGAATACAATACGGTTTTTTCTAAGGAATTTGGGAAAAGATGGGCGACAACTTTTTTAGCTCATTTTGAGGATCAAACAAAAGAAAACGACAGAAATAACGATGGTTTTTTAGACAACCCTTTATTGAATAATTACATTATTTATAATCAATGGAACTTCAGATCAAGGTTTATTCATATGGAGTTAGGCGGAAGCGCGGTTCTAAGCACTATGAATTCAGGAAAGATAAATCTACATCATCAAACAGAATACCCTGTTAATATAGAAACTGGGCAAGCCAATATATTTTCTAAAATTGGCTATTTATTTCCAGACAATGATTTTAAAAGTTTAGCGCTTCAATTAAGCGCAACATATAATCAACAGAACACAACAATAGGCCAAACAATTTATAATGGTAACCAAATGAGCGGCTATGCTAATTTGATTTATCAGCAAGAACTTGGGAAAAATCCAGAAGAAAATTACTTTAAAATTGGCGCAAGCTGTCAAATAGACAGCGTTAATGAAAATTTAAATTTGTCATACTTTTATGATTCAACCAGCAACGCAATAAATTTTAATTGGTTAGAAGTTGTGCCAGGAGTTTTTAGCGAGTTTACACACAATACAGAAAAATGGGGAATTATAGCAGGCCTTAGAGGTGACTATACCACATTTTACGACAAGTTTTTTTTAACGCCAAGACTACATTTAAGGTATAGTCTAAATTCAGAAACTGCCATAAAATTAATGGCGGGAAGTGGAAGAAAAACACCATTTATGTTGATGGAAAACATTGGCTATATGGCAACGTCAAGGAAATGGAACTTCCTGCCAATAAATTTACAAAACTTAGGTCAAGAATATTCGTTTAATCTGGGATTAGCCTTATTAAAGGAGTTTACCCTCTTTAATAGAGATGGAACATTAACACTTGATGCTTACCATACTTTTTTTGAAAATCAGTTAGTTGTAGACTTAGATCAATCGGCTAGACAAGTTGACTTTTACGCACTAGAAGGGGTGTCCTACTCTAATTCTATTCAAGCAGAAATCAACTATAAGATTAATAGGCGATGGGAGTTTAGAACAGCGTATCGCTTTTTAGATGTGAAAAAAGATTATCAAAGCGGATTAAAAGAAAAGCCATTACTTTCAAAACACCGTGGGTTTCTTAATATTTCCTATAGTTCAAGAGAAAGAAAGGATCGTCAATGGAAAGCTGATATTACTACTCAATGGATTGGAAGTCAAAGAATACCTTTTACTCAAGACAATGAGGTGGCGTTTCAATTACCTGAAAGAAGTGAAGACTATATAATGCTAAGCGGCCAAATAACTCGAATTTTCAGTAAAAGAGTAGAGGCTTATTTAGGAGTTGAAAATGCATTAAATTATAGACAGACGAACCCTATTTTGTCTTCTGAAAACCCTTATGATGATAATTTTGATAGCTCATTAATTTGGGCACCAATTTTTGGACGAATGGTTTACGCAGGATTTAGGTTTACAATTGGCCAGAAAGAAAATTAGGATAACTAAATCAGACTAAAGGATAAGTTTTTAGCCTTTATCCCCTCAATTATTTTAGGCAAAGCAGCAAGGGTTTTTTCTCCAAAATTTTTATTGTCGTGCAATACTATAATAGAGCCGGCCTTTACGTTGTTAAGCACATTACTAATTACTGATTCTGTAGAGCAATTAGCGTCAAAATCACCACCTACTACATCCCACATTATTATATCGTATTTTTTTCTGATTGATCGCATTGCTCTGAAGTTTATCTTCCCATATGGAGGGCGAAAAAGAGTACTCTTAATGTGCTTTGAAGCATTGTTAATATCTAAAAGATATTCTTTGGATGAGGTTTTCCAGCCATTAAGGTGACGCATGGTGTGGTTCCCAACGGCATGCCCTTGTTTTATTATTTCTGTATATAATGAAGGACGTTTTTTAACGTTTTCACCGACACAAAAAAAGGTAGCGGAAATGTTGCCTTCTTTTAAAACAGCTAATATTTTCTCAGTATAATGATTGGTCGGGCCATCATCAAAGGTTAAAAAAACAGCACCACTTTTTTTTCTCCAAATTAGCTTAGGTAAAAAAAGTTTAAAGAGTAAAGGTGTTTTAACCAAATACCTCATTAATTCAATTGACCTCCCCAAAGTTGTGTGTAATACACTGGGAATTTTTGAGGGTTTGTAAAGAAATTAGGCTTTTTAGAATAATTTTTAACAAATAAATTTCGAACTTTTGCACATACTTGATCGTAGTCAGTGCCTTCTAAAATTCCTTTTGTAGCAAAAGAAATGCCACCAGTAGCTTGATCGGGTTCAAACATACTTGACCTAGGTAGATTAACCAATGAGGCTTCTCGTAACATTTCTAAATTGGTTAAAGACTTTCCAATTTCTGACCAAACATAACCCACAAACTTATCGTCTAAGTTGGTGTAGTGATTTAGTTTTTGAAGCTGAAGGTTTACCAATGTTTTACCAATTAAATCTCCTTTTACTGTATCGCCAGCTTCGTAGTAATTGGCACACAAATAATGAGAAATATCACCTGCAGGAACTTGTTCGTTTTCAATAGGCATAGCTTCAAACGTTTTATCCAATATTTCAATGGCTTTAGCTTTTTCACCCTTAGCAATAAGCTCATCAGACAACTTCATCATTTGTAGACGAAGGTTTTGTACCATTCTCATAGTATAATAATCAACCAATACACCAGGTTCTTTCATATTTCCCCATAGAAAAGTTACCGAATCAATCTCCTCATTTGCTTTTTCAAGAGGATATCCATTAGTTAAAAGCGCCACCATTTTTTCTGTGTTTGTGCCGCCATTTCCTCCAAAATTAACAGGCGTTAATTTGTATGTTAAGCCTTCACATTGCATATATGATTTTAAATTTTGATTGGCTTGCATTCCCTGCATGCTTGCAAAATAGATAGGTCTTTCCCAGTTGTAGTTGGCTAATAAACTTAGAACAGCTAAATCAGCTTTATACAACATGCTTCCTTTTAGCCTCCATTTTACAACAGGTAAAACTTCATTGGCATTTTCAGCATTAACAAAGTGATTGTTGACAATTTTAGCAGTGTCAACCTCTATATAGATGTTTTTAAAATTGATGAACGACTCTTCGTTACATGAAAAGTTTTGAAACTTTTTATTGCGATCATCACTTATAAAATCTACGGCCTCTTGAGCAGAATGCCATACAAGTGGCCATTTTTCAAATGTTTTCTCAACATCATTAACTAATTTACCTACTTGATTTTGTGAAGAAGGGTTGTTAATTAAGCTTTGAATTAATTGTTCTGCTTTTTCAATATTAGAAGGGCTAATTTCGTTAGCCATCATTAATTGAATGGTTGAAGAGGACAGTGATTTTGCTTTATAGTTGGCTCTTTCTGCATCTAGAGCATCAGCAATCTCTTTCATTTTAAATAATTTTTCTAGAGAGAGTTGAAGAACATTAACGTTGCTAGCAGATTTTTGAATTACACTTTTAAGTGATTTAAACTTCTTTTGCCAATTAGCTCTTAACTTGTCGTTTTTGTATTTGTTGTCGTCAGTTTCATTTATTAAAACGTAATCTCGACTTCCATTTCTATATACATTTTCACGCATTTTTATTGGAAGAGGATCAGATTCATAGGCCTTTTTCTTCATTTGATTTATGTGCCAGTCGGTACTCAATAACGACATGTTGGCCACACGAACATCTGTTCTAACTCCTTCCACTTCTTGAATGTACCAAAGAGGGAAAGTGTCGTTGTCACCATTGGTGAAAAGGATGGCGTTATAATCACAGGAATTTAAATAATTGTAAGCAAAATCTCTAGCGGTACTTCTGTTAGACCTATCGTGGTCGTCCCAGTTTTCATAAGCCAAAATAGTGGGCACACTTAACCCAATTACAATTGGTAAAACAGCAATAACTTTTGCATTTTTAAAATTTTGACCAATAAAAAACATTCCCGCTATAATTGCAGTAGCAATACCACCCATGTAAACCAAACTGTAGCCTAAGGTTAGTGTTTGACCCGCTAACAACTGAAGAAGTAGAACAACAAACGCACCACCAACAGTATAAGTGGCTACTTTTTTAAGTTGTTGAATAGACATGTTTTTAGCAGCATAAAACAAAGCAAACACTCCTAGTCCTATCCAATAGGAAAAGGCGTAAAATGAAGCAGCATATGCATAATCTCTTTCTCTTGGTTCAGCTGGTTTTTGATTCAAGTAAATGACAATAGCGATTCCGGTCATTACAAACAACAGAAAAACGGTGAACCAACTTTTAGGATGCTTGATTAACTGAAAAAAGAAGCCTATTAAGCCTAAAATTAAAGGAATTAAATAATATCGGTTGTATCCTTTGTTGAGTTTTAAATCATCCGAAATGGTTGATTGATCCCCAAGACGTTGATTGTCAATAAAATTAACACCCGAAAGCCAGTTCCCTTCCAGTATTTGGCTTCCAGTAACGCCATAACCTTGAGTATCGTTTTGTCTTCCAGCAAAGTTCCATAAAAAATACCTCCAATACATCCAACCCATTTGGTATTGAAACATGTAGCTGATGTTTTCACTAAATGATGGAACAAACAACCCCTCACTTGCTAAGCTTCCCGCAATTTCTCTTAAGTAATCGCGTTGTTCTTTAGGAGCATTTTCAATACTAGCGTATTTTAATAAAGCATCATATTGTTGTTTTCGATCTTCAAAAGCATTTCCAAGCATCGAATTAATTTGAGGGTTTGCTGGAAGCGGATTGTTTATATCCCCTTCGTATCCACACCATGCTTTGTATTTCGCGCCTTCGCCTTGTCGATACATTCTTGGTAAAACCGTACAATATTTAGACACAAACTTTTTGTCACCTCGTCTACCTAATAAAGCGTTTATGTATTCGTGTTTAATTTCTTTTTCAAAAGAAAGAATAGACGGAATTCCAGCAACACTTAGCGCAGTATTAATGCTGTCACAATTTGCTTTAAATTTATTTAGCTCCCACTCGTTCATGAAAGAAAAATCTTTTTCCCATAGCCCAACCTTAACTAATCCTGCTTTTTTAACCCTGCTTTTGAAGGTTCTTAAATGCAGGTTTAGTGGCTTAAATTGCTTTTCAATTTCATTGAGATCTGCTTTTTTTACTTCTACAGCCTGTTTGACGTCTTGAATTTTAGAAGTAAGTATATGAACCTTCATGTAGCTGCTTTTGTCAGGACCTAAATGGTCTTCTTCACAATCAGAATAGGCTGGAGAGTTCCAATATTGTCCAAAACCAATAGGCCAAGAACCGTATTGTTCACGCTGTAAATATGAGTGTAGTTGAGAAAGTGATTCTGGGTTGTTTTCATCTAAAGGAGGGTTGGCGTTTGAACGGATAACAATCATAGCAAATGACGAATACCCAATTAGTAGTACAGCAAAAGAAACAATGGCTGTATTTAATAAGTCTTTATTGTTTTTTGAAGACCATACTAGCCCAAAAACAATTAACCCCAATAATGTCAATAAAAAGATGAGGGCACCAGAATTGAAAGGCATACCCACGCCATTAACGAAAAACCGCTCAAAAGAATCAGCTAACGAAACTATTCTTGGAATGATAATATTTTGAATTCCAACCAATACAACCAACGATAGTATTCCAGCAATAAAAAAAGAACGCCATTTAAACGTGTATTTTTTAAAGTAAATAACAAACCCAATAGCAGGAATAGCCAATAAGTTAAGTAAGTGAACACCTATAGACAAACCAATCATATAGCTAATGAATATGATCCAACGGTTAGGATGTCCAACTCTTGGTTGATCTTCAGAAAGAGCATTGTATTCGTTTACCTCAAGGTCCCATTTAAGAATAGCCCAAAAAACAATGGCCGTAAAAAAAGAAGACATGGCATATACTTCACCCTCTACAGCAGAGAACCAAAAAGAATCGGTAAAGGTATAGGCAAGTGCACCAACAACTCCAGAACCAAGAATGGCAATGGTGCTTGTTTTGTCAATTCCCCCACTTTTAAGTGCCAATTTTCTAGCCATCATGGTGATGCTCCAAAACAGGAATAAAATGGTGAACGAACTGCTTAGTGCAGACATGGAATTGATCATCATGGCTACGTTTTCAGGACTTGCAAAAGCAGAAAACAATCTACCGAGCATCATCCAAAGAGGAGCTCCTGGAGGGTGACCCACCTCAAGTTTGTTGGCCGTAGTAATGTATTCACCACAATCCCACAGACTTGTGGTTTGTTCCATCGTCAGTAAATAGACGGCAGTTGCAATAGCAAAAACCAACCAACCGGTTAAATTATTGAGTTTTTTATAGTCCATGAGTAAATTTTATGAGAAGCGAAAATAAAAAAATACAATTACAAAATATGTTAAATCCGAATATATAAGATAGAGAACTGTAATAAAAACTAAAATAGAGTAGTTGTCCTATCTAAAAAATTTGGACAGTATAAAAAATGAAAGTAAATTTGCATCCGAAATTGTCCCATGGTGTAACTGGCAACACGTCTGTTTTTGGTACAGAAGAGTCTAGGTTCGAGCCCTAGTGGGACAACAATTAACAGATAAGGCACAGTTAAAAGTGTCAACAGAGAGTCAAGTTCATAGAGTTTGGCTCTTTTTTTATCATTATTTCATTTCCCTAAAAACAGAATAGGTGGTTGGGGGTTAAACCTCATCAAAGACTTACAAGTGATCACTAATTTTTAAGCACAACTTTTTTAATCAGTTAAACATTGTTAGGCAAGTTATTTTTTGATTTTCTAACTAAATACCTAATAAGAAAAATTAGACCTATCAATACTTCGATTAATAAGAACATCATTTATTTTCAATGTATTCGTTCAATTCACTTTTGGTAGACGAATAAGTAAAGGATTCATTTATTTGATAATAATTATCTTGATCGTAAGTTCTGTCGTAGGCATACTTAGCAAAAGTTAATTTATTATCCTCAAAGGAGAATTTGTTTAATATCAGTTTTATTTGAGAAACAGTCAAGCATTTGCTTTTTGTAGCCTGTTTGGCAATCATTAGTTTATCGTCTTTGAAACTTTCATTTTCAATTGCACCAAGCACCCCTTCAATATTGCTTACAGGGTTGTTACAGCCACTCACTGAAGTGTTGGTGTTTGAGGAAGATTCATAAGAGCTTCCCCCCCAATCTGAAGAACTAGTAGTTGTTGTGGTAGTCGTAGTAGTGCTGCTCGATGAGGTTGCACCGTTTCCAAAAGCATTGCCTGAAACATTAACATTTATTTCAGCATCATCATCAAAGTCTACATCATCGTTAATGCCTAAGTTCATGTTAATATTGACGTTTTCAGCCCCATCTTCTGACGTTCCTGAAATACCAGCATTACCCCCATTAACATTAACATTCATATTGAAATTCACATTTTCACCAAAATCAGAATTGTCGTTAACCCCCACATTCATACTTACGTTTCCTCCAATTGCTGAATTGTCGTTAATGCCCACATTCATACTCACATTTCCACCAGTTTCTAAATCCTCATTTACCCCCATATTCATATTAACCGATTCATTTGAATTGTTGATGGTTGTATTTGTTGTGACGGTTTCTACCACCACTGTTTCTTTTGGAGCAGGAGCATTAACCGTTTTATAAACAATAGTGGGAACACTATTATTAGTAGGAACATAAGCTTTTGGAGTTCTATCAAAACCCCTTAGCTTATATCCTTTCTTTTTAGTTGAAATTATTCTATATGAATATTGAGTATTTATTGTGTCGAAATAAATGGTTTTAAGTATAGGGTTAATGCTGTTGTCTTCAAAAAGTATTTTAACACTATTGTTGGTAGTTTGTAAATCAACAACCTTAACATTGGTTACTGCTTTGTCGTTTTGACTAATGCCATTTAAAATAAGATAAAACGGATTTGGACTATCTGAAAAAATAACCAAATCGTTGTTTTGAGACGATGCGTCAATGATAAAAAGGTATAAAAAGGCAAATAAAGAAATTGATTTTTTCATCGTAATAAAATTTAAATTATAGACTACTATTTTAATCTAATATACTAAAAACAGAATAGGTGGTAGGGGAAGATTATTTGTTTTGAATCGCATTATTGTATGATTCAACCCCACTTTTTGTTAAAATAGATTTTTGCTTTTGGGAGTATAATAAATCAAGGGTTGAGCCAGCTGCAAATAAAAAACTATAAGCTATAGATTCTTTATCTTCTCCTTCTAATATTTCAATTACCCCAAACCCTATTAAACTTGGAATTAAAAGAGAATGACCAATTGTTCTAAGCTTGAACCATCGTAATGATTTAAAATCTTTTATTGCATCCTCAGAAACCCCCTCAGAAAGTTCAATAGCTCTTTTTAATTTAATTATTTCACCCCCATATTCGATTTTATTTTTTTTTACACATTTCATTTCTTCATTTGATTGAGAAATGCCAGCAATAAAAATCGCCATAAATAATAACACCAATAACTTTTTTATAGAAACAATTTTAATTAAACTATAAACCTAATATACTAAAAATTGAGAATACACTCTTGATTGGATTGGCGCTATTGTTTAACAACCTTAATCTCTTTTAATTGATTACCATAAGCTACTTTCAACAAATAAATACCTTGTGAGTAATTCTGTAAGTTGATGGTTTTGCTGTTGGTTGTTTGCAACAACTTTCCCGTTAAGTCATAAAGTTCTACCAATAGAGGTTTATTTTCAAAAGTTAAATCCAAGGTCAAAACATTATCTGTTGGATTAGGGTAAACGGAAAAACCATCATTTAGTTCAAGAACATCAGACGCAATACATTCAGGAGAAATGCCTGAGCTTACGCTTGCAGACAATGAATAGTTGTATAGTTTGTCACATATGTTTAACCCGCTTCCTGATCCGTTTGCCAATACACATATTCCAATGTTGTTTGTGGTGTCTAAATATAAATTGGTTGATATGCCACTTTCACCTCCATTGTGCCCCCAAAGCCAACTGGATCCATTGTCATGAAAAAGCACTTCTTTTCTCCAGTTGATGCCCTGATCGACATTTAAATTAGGAATTTGAGGCGTCCACATCTCATCTATTGTGCTCCCTGAAAGCAAGGAGAATGGCCCAAAATTACCATTGTTTAAATAGGTAATCATAAAATTAGCCAAGTCCATTACATTGCTTCTAAGCTGTCCATTCGGATAATCCGCAAATCCATAGTGATTTATAGGCACATGAACTCCATTTGAAAACTGATGTGGCCTTGCAACTTCTGCGGAGTCAAAATCAGCAAAAAACCAAGAAGTTTTGTCCATACATAAAGGGCCAAATAAATTGTCGTTACAATATTGGTCAAAAGGAGTAGAAGTTGCCAACTCAACCAAATACCCATTTAATGCAGAAGCCATATTTGAGTACTTATAAAAAGTTCCGGGAGAGTAGGTCAAAAAATTATTTGATGAGTTGTAGTCAACTCCGTTAGTGTTGAAATAACGGTACATACAATCTCCTAAAGTTATTGTAGGGTCAGGAGAATTGTAATAATTTCCCATGGTAGCCCAATGGTCTTTAATGGAAGAGGTGTGTGTCATCAATTGATGAAAAGTTATGGTATCGGAATTGAAGCCAGGTATTTCAATGTTCCACGGTAAATAGTTGTTTATGTTTTCGTTTATGTCGATTACATTATTTTCATGCAACATCATAGCAACGGTTCCAGTAAACAATTTAGAGACCGAAGCGAGCATAAAAACAGTACTGTCTTCTACAGGTACTAAGTTTTCTACATCTGCATATCCGTAAGACTCCACCCAAACTATTTTACCATTTTTAACAATTACAGTAGACACCCCAGGAAGATTTTTATCCGTCATTTCATTTAAAATAAGGCCGTCAATTAAAGCACTTGGATTGGGGTTTCCCTGACTTAATAAACTCTGAAAATTTAGAAGTGTTGGTATTAATAGGAGGTAAAACTTGTGGCGATATAATTCATTTTTAAACATTCCTTAAAAATAAATATTATTGATAAATAATGATAAAACATTTTAAGTATTAATCTAATTTCTTTCATTAATTTGACACATGGAAAAGAAAAAAGCCATTGTAATTGGATCTGGCGTTGCAGGTCTTGCATCTGCTCTTAGGCTTGCCAAAAAAGGGATGGAAGTTCAGGTTTTTGAAGCAAATGATTTTTTTGGTGGAAAAATAAACAGTGTTGTTTCTGAAGGTGGCTTTAGATTTGACAGGGGGCCTTCTATTTTCACAGCACCACATTACATTAAAGAGTTGTACGACCTTTGTGATGAGGATTTTGAAAATTTTGAAATGGTTGACTTTGGCAAGTCGTTTAATTATTTCTTTAATGACGGAACGCGATTAAAATTAAGTACAAATAAAAGAGAAATAATTGAGGAAATTTCCTCTAAATTAAATGAAGATCCATCAACAATAAGCGACTACCTAACAAAAGCAAAAAAAAATTACGAAAGCATTATTCCTTTATTTGTAGAAAAATCTCTTCATAAATGGAAAACCCTTTTGGGTTCAAAGTTTTTAAAGGCGCTTATTAACATTCCAAAATATAAATTGACTCGTACCATGAACGAGGAAAATACAAAGACGTTTAAAAATCTAAAAACCGTTCAAATTTTCAATCGATTTGCCAGCTACAATGGAAGCGACCCTTTTAAAGCTCCAGCAATGCTTAATATGATTTGCCACATGGAAATGAATTTACCGCTTTATTTTCCTAAAAAAGGGATGTTTCAAATTACAGAATCCATCTATAATTTATGTTTAAAACACAGGGTGAAATTCCACTTCAATGAAAAGGTGTCTAAAATTAATGTAGAAGAAGGGAGAGTTATAGGAGTCACAACAAATAAAGAAACCTACAATAGCGACATTGTATTTAGCAATATGGACGTTTCATTTACCTATGAAAAACTTTTAACCAATGAAAGCCACCCACAAAAAATACTTGACCAACCCAGGTCTAGTTCTGCCGTTGTCTTTTATTGGGGTATTGATAAAGAGTTTTCCGAGCTAAGCCTACACAACCTGTTGTTTACAGACGATTATAAAAAAGAATTTAACGGTGTTTTTGATTTAAACGAAACACAGGACGACCCGAGCATCTACATTAATATAACATCAAAATATGTTGAAGGCGATGCTCCTAGTGGGAAGGAAAACTGGTTTACAATGATTAATGCTCCAATCAATATAGATCAAGACTGGGAAAAAGAGACCCAAAGAATAAGAGCTATGCTGGTAAAAAAGATAAATAAAGTTCTAAAGACAGATATAGAAAAACACATAGTTAGCGAAAAAGTCATGAACCCAGAGTTTATTGAAAATACTTATTCTTGTAAGGGAGGTTCAATTTATGGAAACGCATCAAACAACAAGTACGCTGCATTTTTGAGACACCCAAATTTTAGTAAAAAGATAAAAGGATTGTATTTTGTTGGCGTATCGGTTCACCCCGGAGGTGGAATTCCTTTAGCGCTTAACAGTGCTAAGATTGCAACAGAAATAATGTCTAAAGATTTTAGATTGAATTAAATCGGATATTGTTTATGGCCCTATTTTAAAATCAACAGAAGGTGCCCCACTTATGCATCTTGAGATTACCGGAAACGCATCTGTTATAACGTAATAATAGTTAAAAGTTTCCCCTCCAATAGTAACGTTAGCTACAATCCCATTACATTCATCGAGATCTCCAGTTCCACTTACAAACTCATAGTCGTTGGTATACTTTCCATTGTATTCTCCACATGGCTCTGAAAGGCCATCACCTGGTCGATTTCCACTTTTCAATTGCCAACTAGAATTTAGTACAACTAAATCTCCACTACTGTTTGGGCCATATTTATAAACAATTGGAAAACCGTCTGCAGCCCAACCGATTGGAACAAAATCCGTTGGAATAGCACTTCCTGTACCTACATTTGGAGCCAATTGATCGGCATAAATCCCCATATCCCCATGGTAATGGTATTCTCCATTTGGCTGAACATGAGCCACGGCACAGTCTAAACCAACTGCTTCCATATTGTTATTTGGCTCCATAACCCAATCCCAGTTGTAAGCGCCAGTTTCGTCTTCAAATATAAAAGGTTCACCAGGTGCAGGGTCTATTTTAACACCATTTAAAGCTACTCCAAAGGCATAATTAGGAGAGCCATCAGGCTTAACTAAGCTTGTAATGCTACTTGCTAAAGCAGGATTTTTATCAATAACATAGGTTTTGTTAGAAGCATTTAAATTAGCTACAATATTTGGTATTTGATTTCTATAGTCATGAGAAGGAATTCCATTAGTTAATATGACCCTATTATTTCCATTAATGCTCTCTGAATAGTTGCTAGACACCGTTGGTGTTGTAGTGCATTGGTGACTGTTTTGATCGGTAGAATTATCATTTTGGCATAAAACCTCATTGTCGTCATCATTGTTTTTGTTGCATGAAAATGACAAAACAATTAAACAGGATAAGAGAAGAATATTTTTCATAAATAAAAAGGGTTTTTATGTTAAAGATACAATAATAAAAATCGGACTCGGGTTACTTATATATTTCCTATATTGGTGTTAGTTAGACACTAATTAATGAAAATTTTTGTGTTAAAAAACATATTTTATTTTATATACCACTTAAAGCATTATTTAATTATTGTTCTGTTATTGTCGCTTAATTACAAAAGCTTTTCTCAAAATTATTTACCAAAAGATTACGATTGCAACTCTGATACCTGTGTTGTTAGCCATTTGATAGACAACTACAGATCGTTGGCGCACCAAAACCCAGATTCAGCTATTTCAACTTTAAAATATTGCTTAAAAGTTTCTAGAAAAAACAACAACATTATTGGTGAAATTAACTCTTTACGTCTTTTTGCAGATGCCTATTCTTTACTCTCTAGGTACGACACTGCTTTATTTGTTTTAGAAGAAGCTAGTCGTTTAGCTCTAAAAGCCAATGACTTAAAAAGCATGGCAAGGATATATAATTTAAGAGGAAATATTTTTCTTGATAAAGGAAGCTTTAACTCATCGTTAAGGTGTTACAATAGAGCTCTTGAGATTTCAGATAGAATTAATTTTGAAGATGGAATTGTAAAGGCATATGCCAACCTAGGAGTAACCAATTATTTGGTAGGGAATTACGATAAAGCAATTGATTTTTACAATTTAGCTATCCCAAGGCTAGAAACAAGGCAAGACTCAAATACCTTGGCAATCGTAAATTCTAATTTGGCTACATTTTATCAACTGGTTGGGGATTATGACATGGCTATTGATGTTTGTAAAAAATCGTTATCCTATCTTAAAGAAACAGACAATTTAGGCAAATCAACAGCATATGTTAATCTAGGAAGAAACTACAGCGAACTCTTTAATTACAAAAGAGCTATCGAATATTATAAAATAGCTCTAGAGCTTTCTATTGAAAATGGAAACGTTAGAAATATGATTACCTGTTACAACAATATAGGAATTTCGTATGTAAGTATGGGGCAATTCAACAAAGGTGTTACCAACTTAGATAAGGGCCTTAAAATGGCAGAGAAGCACGGAATGGACAGTGACGTAGCTCAGCTTAAATTTTTTCTTGCTAAAGCATATTTAGATAATGGAGAAATTTCTCAAGCAACTTCATTAGCTGAAGAAAGCAGTCGAATAGCAGATAGCTTGAAAATTATGGAATTGATGTTTAATAACTACATGTTGTTAGCCGACTTATATGAACAATTAAATGACTTTCAACTTTGTAATGAGGTATTAAAAAAACACATTGAAATAAATCAGGAGGTTCAAGACGAATATTATCATCATGAGCTTTCAGTAATGGAAGCAAAATACAAAGTAGACATAAAGGAACAGCATATTAAAATGTTAGTTCAGGACAGTCTTTACAAGCAACAAGTTGTATCTAGTCAAGAGAAAGAGTTAAAGTGGAAAAAAGCAGAAACCAATTATTTAATCCTTGGCGGATTATTGCTTTTTTTAGGAACTCTTCTTATAACCTACTTTCTTCTTCAGTATAAAAAAGTCAACAAGTACATAGTAGCTCAAAAAGAAAAAGTTGAGCTGCAAAAGAAAACGATAGAAATAAAAAACAGAGATATAACGGATAGCATTAAATATGCTGAACGCATTCAAAAAACTATCTTACCCGCTAAATATAAGCTTAGAGAATACTTACCTGATTCTTTTGTTTTGTATAAACCAAAGGACTTTGTAGCTGGAGATTTTTATTGGCTTGAAAAGAACGATAGCTCGGTAATGTTTGCTGTTGCAGATTGCACAGGTCATGGTGTGCCAGGAGCTATAGTAAGTGTTGTTTGTCATAATGCATTAAACAGATCTGTTAGGCAGTACGGTTTAACAGCGCCCAATCAAATTTTAGATATGACAAAATCTATTGTAGTAGATGAGTTTAGTAAAAATGAGGATGTAAGAGACGGAATGGATATTGCTCTTTGTGCTCTTTCGGGGAATAAACTCCATTTTTCAGGAGCTAATAACCCGTTGTGGTTGGTGAGAAAAGGAGTATTGACAGCATATAAGCCAGACAAGCAACCCGTTGGTAAATACGAAATAAATAACCCATTCACCAATCATGAAATCGAACTACAAAAAAATGATATGATATATATATTTTCTGATGGATTTTCCGATCAGTTTGGTGGTGAAAAAGGAAAAAAATACATGGCAGGGAAGTTTAAAAAACTCTTAATCTCTATAAGTGAATTAGCACCTCAAAAACAAAGAATGGCACTTGAAAAAGAATTCAATGAATGGAAAGGGAATCAGGAGCAAATTGACGATGTTTGCGTTATTGGATTTAGACGTTAAAATAATCACGCATCATTAATGAGGGAAAGAACATATACAATTGATGATATAGAAATTCTGTTTGTAAAAAGTAAAAAAGCAAAAGGAGTTAACATTACCATTAGGCCGTTTAAAGGAGTTAGAGTAGCAGTCCCTTATTACGTTACCTTTAAAGCAGCTGTTAGGATTGTTAACAACAGAATGAGCTGGGTGTATAAAAACCTAAATAAAATTCAAGTAGCAGAAAACAAACAAACAGTATTTGATTCCAATTCAAAATTTAAAACAAGACAACATTCATTAAGTATTATTCAGAACGCATCAGTTGCTATTGGATATAAAATTACTAATAATGAAATTATAGTATTTGTTCCTGAAACCATCAATGTGCAAAGCGAACTCGTGCAATTAGAAATACGAAAAGCAATTGAATGTGCTTGGAGAAAAGAAGCTAAAGAAACATTACCTATTAGAGTTGCAGCACTAGCCGAAGCCTATGGTTTTTCATTGCAAAAAGTGACAATTAAAAACACAAAAACACGCTGGGGAAGTTGCTCTTATAAAAACAATATTAATTTATGCTTACACTTGATGAGGTTACCAGATTATTTAGTTGATTATGTTATTTTACATGAGCTTGTTCACACAAAGGTCAAAAACCATAGCCAACAATTTTGGGCTATGTTGCATGAAATTTCTCCTATGTCAAAAGAATACGATAAAGAGTTAAAAAACCACAGAATAGGCATTTATTAACCGTCTATTTTCCCAATGTATTCCAAAGACTAAACAATTTAATTGACGAAATTAGTGTCGATACATCATCAGTTTTAGTTATACCCATAGTAATTGTTTTTTCTCCATTAATTGGAAGATCAAAAAAGTTATCTGAAAAGTTATCTGATCCACTTGAAACAACATGAACACTTTTTGCAAAATTTTCACTTTTAATTTTCACAACTATATTGTTTTTCTTTTCATCAATAGTAATTTGTGTTGTTAGCTTAGGACAAGGAATTTTCAACGCTTTCATCGGCAGGAAGTACACGTTTTTTGTTGAAACAGTTTGATTCTTTTCTTTAAGAATAAGGTTTAAATAGCAGGTTTTTTTATCAACTCCTTTTGGGAGTTGGCTTTTATCCAGCGCTAAAACTAAATTTGATTCATTTGAATTTATTTCAACTTTTTTAGTCCACTTTTCAATTATTGAATCGCCTTCAAATTTTGACAAAACAATTTCAACTTCGCCTACAAAAACAGTTTTCCTATCAGAAACAACAGTCACCCGTAAGTTACTATCAATAAATTCGTGACTAATAATTACCGGTTTGAATGCTTTTTTAACTGAATAATGAAGCGCCTTCCATTTGCCATAATAATCAATACTTGACCACGAAGCTCCAGGCCAGCAATCGTTCAACTGCCAATAAATTGAACCCATACACTTTTTGTTGCGTCTATGTGATTCTATACCTAACCTTATTCCGTCTGCTTGAAGAACCTGACTGACATAAAGAAGAGAGTTGAATTTTTCAGGTATGTTAAACTCTCTATTCATATATTCTTCAATTGTTGCATTTCCAATACTTGATCGCTGGTGATGCTTCATTACATCCGAATACACGCCCTCATCTTTAGGCTCAGCAAATTTTTTAAAAGATGAATACTCTGGAAACGATTGAAAACCATATTCACTCATAAACTTTGAAGTTTTAGTATTAAAGTTTTCAAAAGGTTCTTTACCCCACCATACTCCCCAATAGTGCGTATCCCCAGAGTCGTATGACTCTGGAACACCTTGTGAAGCACTTGGTGAAGAAGACCAATAATTTTCTAAAGGATTATGTTGATGGATAACAGTAGGTAAAATATGATGAAATAAAGTATCGTATGATTTCCAAATTCGTTCAGCAGTTTCAAGAGACTGTTCTTTTATAGCCGTTTTTTCCCATCCCCACCTTTTCCATGCGGAAAGATTTTCATTATTACCGCACCACAATGCAATGCTGGGATGTTTTTTAAGTCTTTGGTAATTGTTCTCAGCCTCTAATCGAACATTTTCTAGAAAGGAATCGTCCCCAGGATACATAGCACAGGCAAACATAAAATCTTGCCACACCATTAAACCTAAGGAATCGCAAAGTTCGTAAAATCGATTATTTTCATAAACACCACCACCCCAAACCCTTACCATATTCATGTTTGCATCTGCAGCAGCCATCAGAACTCTTTTATAATCGTTGTTGTCAACCCTGGCTAAAAATACATCTTGAGGAATATAATTTACCCCTTTAATAAAAACAGTACGATCGTTAACCTTAAAATAGAAGTTAGAATCGGAAATAAGCTCAATAGATCTTATTCCTAAATTGTAACAAACGCTATCGTTTAATTCATCAGATTTAAGTTTTGCTTTTAAAACGTAAAGGTGTTGATCACCCATACCTTTAGGCCACCAAAGTTTTGGTTTTTCTATGGTAAATTCAGCCATTATTTTTTGGGATCCAGCTTTTAATTTTATTTTTTTTATTGAGGCAACTGTGGTGTCATTAATGGTTAATTCTAAATTTCCAGATGATTGTTTCATTGATGATTCAACAGTAATATTAGCCCTAACATGAACGGAGTTGGTGTAAGAATAATTAACATCAATATCTTTTATTCTAAACTTATTCCAAGAGACCAAAGTAACTGGTCTCCAAATTCCAGAAGTTACAAGTCTGGGGCCCCAGTCCCAGCCGTAATGATATCCTGCTTTTCTCGTGAAAACACTAACCCGTTTACCTTCTGGAACATTACCAGTTTCAGCCTGATCATTTGCAGATACAGGTATTTTATAATCTAAAGCATCATATAATTCTATACCTTTTTTTATGGGCGACTCTAAAACAACCTTTAAATAATTAGTTCCTTTTTTAAGGAATTTTTTAACATCAACCGTATAGGTACGATGCATGTTGTTGCTATGTAATATCAGGCTATCGTTTAAATATACTTTAGCATAAGTATCCAACCCTTCAAATTGCAATTCATGATTGGTTCTTTCAAACTCTTTTTTACTAATTTGAAATTGATTCAGATACACCCAATCTTTTTTATCAACCCACTGAACTTTACTTTCATTTAGCCGGTAAAAAGGATCTTCGATTATGTCGTTTTCTATTAAGTCAGTATGAACACATCCTGGGACTTTTGCAGCAAGCCAGTCTGCCCCCCCCTTTTCTTGAAACCTCCAGTTTTCAGTCAACTGACGTTTATAAACTGAGTGTTGCCCTAATGAAACATTAGCCAGATAAAGTAGAAATATTAAAAGGGCAACCCTTCTTTGCATGTTTAAATATACACAAGCTATGATTAAAACTAATTTAAGATAAAAACAAAGCTGAAAAACAATTACACTAGTTTATAGGGTTGTTTTATGGGAGTTTTTAAGAAGTAAATTAATTCTGCTTAATTCTTTTTTTGTAAAAAATCTCCATTTACCTGGCTCAGTATCTAGTTTAATATTCATTATTCTAACTCTTTTGAGTTGTTTCACATCATAACCAAGATATTCACACATTCTTCTAATTTGACGATTTAAGCCTTGAGTAAGAACAATTCTAAATTTTCTGGGAGCAATTTTTTCAACAAAACAGGATTTAGTTACGGTATCTAAAATAGGAATTCCGCCACCCATTTTTTTTATAAAATCTAATGAAATGGTCTTATTTACCGTAACAATGTATTCTTTTTCATGATGGTTGCTTGCACGAAGAATTTTGTTTACTATATCCCCATCGGAGGTCAAAAAAATAAGACCTTCACTAGGTTTGTCAAGTCTTCCAATTGGAAAAATCCTTTCAGGATAATTAATGTAATCTATAATGTTGTCTTTTTCTCTTTTGGTGTCTGTTGTGCAGACAATTCCTTTAGGCTTATTAAAGGCAATGTAGATTTTCTCCTTTTTTGAAATAACAATAATTTTATTGTCAACTTTAACCTCATCAGAGGGTTTTACTTTAGTTCCCATTTCAGGGATTTCCCCATTTATTTTTACTCTTTTATTTTCTATTAACTTGTCTGCTTGTCTTCTTGAGCAAAAACCAGCCTCACTTAAAAATTTATTTATCCTTATGCTTTCTGATGGGTCCAACTAACTGTATCTAATGTTGAATTAAATCTATTTGCAAGATATGGTAATGCCTTATTTAGTAGGCATTTATAGCACTAGTTAACATTTTTTTGATGGTAATTTTTCTAAAATCCTTCATTTCATGATTTCTGAAAACCAAATGATAATTATTGATATCTCTTGAACAATAAAAATGATAATTAGGGAGTAATTCAATTTCACTTGAATCAAGAGTGGTGTTTTCAGATTTTAAAAGCCTATTGTAAATCATTTGTTCATCAGTTACATCTTCATAATTAAATGAAAAGAAAGGAATTGTTGCATGTCTTTCTATTTCGTCAGAAATAGATGTGGAGTCTTTTCCAAGTTCTTCAATGACCATATTCCAACGTCTGTCTCCAGGAACAGTTATTTCCCATCTTGCTTCCCCCTCATTGTGGTTAATTAAAGGTTCAACAAACCTAGGTAGGTCTTCCTCATCGTTATAAAACTTTTCTGGAATCCAAATGTGAATATCCAATTCATGAGCTCTCATATCGTACGCTCTCATTCCTTTAGTCTCACTTACCGGCACTATTTTCACTTCTTCGATAGTAGTGCTTTCAACATTTGATACATCAGAATTGCAACTTGCTAAAAATAGAATCAAGCATAAATTAGCTAAGGAATAATAGGAAAGTTTCATAATTCAAGGTTTAATGTATAAATATATAAATCCTGTAAGAAAATCCTACTTCTTTAAAACATATCTTATGGTTGAACGACTGCGTTGTTCAAGAAGGATTTCTTTTTCAGCTAAAAATTCAGGGAGATTAAAGTTTTGATAATGTCTGATAGTTAGTAAGTCAACTTGTTCATTATATTTCACTAAATATTTTTCAGAAAGCCTATCTATCAGGTTTGAAATTAAAGGAGATTTTATGTGGGCACATACTGAAAAACTTAAAGCGGAGTTTTGCATAAGGTGAACTTTTAAACCAGCCTTAGAAAAAATCCCAAACAATTCACTCATGTGGTCTTCTAAAATGAAAGAGAAATCTTTTGGGCTTATTGAAATTAAAACTTGATTAGGCTTGTAGATGAACGAAGTTACTGCATCATCTTTACCTCCCATGTTGTTGATTTCACTTCCTTTACTAGTATAATCAATAAAAGACCTTATGGTTAGCGGAATACCTTTGTTTTGAAGTGGTTTTATAGTTTTTGGATGAATAACGGAAGCCCCGTAATAGCTCAATTCAATGGCTTCTTTATAAGATATATGTTCAATTTTTTTAGTTTCTTTAAAAACTTTTGGATCAGCATTCAGTAGTCCGGGGACATCCTTCCAAATAACCAACTCTTTAGCATCCAACGCCCAGGCAAAAATAGCAGCAGAATAATCGCTTCCTTCTCTTCCTAAAGTCGTGGTGTTTTTATTTTGATCACTACCAATAAATCCCTGAGTGATAAAAATGGATTGTTGATTTTTGGTTTTTGATAAAATGTGTTGTTTGGATTTTTCCCAACTTACTCTTGCTTCTTGATGATGACTGGAGGTATAAATTAACTCACGAGCATCCAACCACTTGTTTTCAATTCCATTAGCATTTAAATAAGTAGATATTATTAAGGTGGAAAACAATTCACCATAAGAAACTATTTGATCGTAACTGTAAGCTTGATTTTTTGAGTTAGGAGCACTTAAAAAGGACTTTAGTTCTTTAACTAAGGTATTAAAATGACTTATAAATATAGAGTTAGATTTAAGGTTTAGTTTGGTATATATTTCCTCATGAAAGAGAATGGTTTTATTTAGTTCTTTTATTGAATTTATTGTGTCGTTGTTTATGTATAATTCCCAAACTTTTTCTAAGCTGTTGGTTGTTTTATCCATAGCCGAAATTAAAATCACAAGATTATTTTCTGGGGATTTAATAATCTCTTTTATATTAATTACGGCATCAGCATTTTTTACTGAAGCGCCACCAAATTTATATACACGCATAATTGCCTAGCTATTTATTGTAAATCTAATAATCTTAATTTATAAAACGATTAACTTTAATATTGATCAACTCCTTTAGCTTTCTTAAAACTTAATTAAATTCTTAAAATCAAAATAGAAATATTTTAACTATAATTATTACATTACAAATAATATGAAAAAATATACAATTATAATAGGGCTACTTTCCTTTTGCTTTTATGGAATCAGCCAAAAAATGAAAATAACGGTTATTAATCAGTTTACCTATACCCAATCTCCAGAAAAGCTAGATTTTTTAGAGTATCAGGTTTTAAAAAATAAAGACCAACTAAATTATAATTTAATAATTGAAAAAGCAGATGGATTAACCCAGGAAGACATCAATAAAATTTCAAACATTGATGTTTTGGAGGGAGTTACTAAAACAGAAAACTCTAATGCCGAAATACACATTAGCCAAAGTATTCTAGATTTAGAAATAGGACAACCATTTTTAGACTCCGCCAAAGAAAAAATTGGCAAAGAAGGGTACAGTGTCAAACAATTAATGTCGAATGGAGTAGAGGTGTTTGGAATGCACTACAAATCTGATGTTTCTTACACTTTAGAAACAAACATTGTGTTGGATAATGAAAAAATATACAATAACTCAAATAAATACAAGGTAACTATTCAGGGTAAATCAACCATTCCTAAATCAATAATCACGGACACATTATATAAAGGAATCGACAGTAAAAAAATAGATAAAATTATTGGTTCAAGATTACTTTTTAATAGAGATCCATTTCTTGTTTTCTCAGCTTCAAAAAACATATGAGAGAACCTCAACCTACGTTGGAGATACTTCGGATCAAATAAACTATGTAGTTGAACTAAAAGAATGGCATGAAAACGGAAGTACAAAAAGAATTTCCAATTGGAATGAAACCGTTGAAAGAGGAGGAACATATGCCTATGACCCTTCAAAAGGAGAATATGTTAGAAAAACGCAAGACTATTTTAGAGCAAAAGTAGAAGAATGGTACGAAAATGGTCAACAAAGAATAGTTGCTTTTTACATGCTTCTTGAAGGTGCGGAAAATTATGATGAAAATGACCTAACAGGCGATTATTTAGAATGGCATAAAAATGGACAACAAAAACAATTAGGCAATTACCAGCCAAATTTATTTGCTGGAGGAGGAAGTGAAGCTTTGACGGTGATTGGATTTCTAAAAATGGCAAATATTCATGGCTGTGTATATGGAGATTTAACCCAATGGTATGAAAATGGCAACAAAAAAACTGAAATGACTGCCTATATGAAAGAAGGTTTTGGTTTCACGGTCATATCAACAGGCTTTAAAAGATCCTGGCATGAAAATGGGCAATTAAAAAAGGAAGTAGCCTATGGAACGCATAGTGCTGATGAAAGAAATACCAATCCTCCAATTTCAGAAAAAAGTTGGGATGCAGAAGGTAATTTAAGTAATTAGGGGTTTAAACTGTAATCACACAAAACAACTCCCCATGCTTAGATACATCAGGCCCTCTTTATTCTTGATTAGGTCTTACTATTAACGGAATTGTTACGCTTTCCATTTTTAATAGCAACTAGCTCATAAGTAATGTAAAAAGAACACTAAGTCAAGTTTTTTTTATTTTTTTAAAAAACGACTCTAATTTTATGTTATAAAGTTGATATTTGTTTAAAATTTCATGAGATGAAAAATATTACGGTAGGTGAGTTTATAGTTGATACTCAAAATAATTTTCCAGGGTCTTCAGGAGAGCTTTCAAAAATATTAAGCGCCATTAAATTAGCATCCAAAATTGTCAGTCATGAGATAAATAAAGCTGGATTAGCTGCTGATATTATTGGTTCTGTTGGCAATGAAAATGTGCAGGGCGAAGAGCAACAAAAACTAGATTTGTATGCTAACGATAAATTTATAAATGCTCTTTCTGCCAGAGGGGTTATTTGTGGAGTTGCTTCAGAAGAAAACGAATCTTACATAGCGTTTAATAGTGAAGTTAACAGTACGGCAAAATATGTAGTTTTAATAGACCCTTTAGACGGCTCATCTAACATTGATGTTAATGTTTCTGTTGGAACAATTTTTAGTGTTTTCAAAAGAAAAACAAACGAATCGGAACCTGTAGACATTTCAGACTTTTTACAAAAGGGAGATGAACAGGTTGCTGCAGGATATATTATTTACGGGTCGTCCACCATGTTGGTTTACACCACAGGCAATGGGGTAAACGGATTTACTTTTGATCCAGGAATTGGTGTATTCTTTTTATCTCATCCAAACATGAAAATCCCAGCATCTGGAAGATTATATTCTGTGAATGAAGGAAATCTAAATGAATTTAAAGAAGGGATTAAAAAATATATAAGTTATTGTCAGTCAGAAAGCGAAAAAGACAATAAAAAACCATATTCATCAAGGTATATAGGCTCTTTAGTGGCTGATTTCCATAGAAATTTAATTAAGGGTGGAATTTACATGTATCCCTCAACAAAAAGCGCACCAAATGGAAAATTGCGTTTATTGTATGAATGTGCTCCTTTGGCTTTTATAATTGAACAAGCTGGTGGAAAAGCAATTTCAGAATCAGGTAGAATTATGGATATTACACCAAAAGAATTACACGAAAGAACACCTGTTTTTATTGGATCAAGTAATATGGTAGATACTATTGAGCAATTGATGAATAGTGAAAGTTGAGCATTTCAGAAAAAATTATCAAAATGCTTCTTTTGTAAATGAATTTCAAGAGTTAGCATCAAAAAATAAGAACATCTTATTAAAGGGCCTTGTTGGTTCAGCAGCATCATTTGTTTCAGATGCTATTATTCAGACATTAAACGGCAACCACCTTTTTATTTTACCAGATAAAGAGGCAGCGATTTATTTTTTTAATGATTTAGAAAACATCATTTCATCAGAAAGAGGAACAACTTTGTTGTTTTACCCAGCATCTTATAGAAGACCTTATCAGATTGAGGAAATTGATCATTCAAGCGTATTGCAGCGATCCGAAGTGATATCCTTAGTTGCCAAAAAAAGAAAAAAGCTTTTAATTGTCACCTACCCAGAAGCAATTATTGAAAAAGTCATTACTAGAAAAAAACTAGAAAAAAATACGATTATAATTAATTCTGGAGAAGAAGTAGACTTAAGCTTAGTTAATGAGCTGCTTATAGAGTTAGAGTTTGATAAAGTAGACTTTGTATATCAGCCAGGGCAATTTGCTGTCAGAGGGGGGATTTTAGACGTATATTCTTTTAGTAATGAAAATCCTTATAGGATAGAATTTTTTGGAGATGAAGTTGAATCAATTAGAGAGTTTAATGCAAGCGATCAACTTTCAATCCAAACCTTACAAAGAATTAAAATAATACCTAATATTAATCATAAAAACATACAAACAGAAAGGTGTTCTTTTTTAGATCATTTGCCTGCAGATTTATTTCTTTGGATTAAAGAAATAAAACGATCTGAGAAAAATATGGAAAAAGGCTTTGAACAAGCAAATGAAATATTTAACAGACAATCAGATGGCTTTGAACACATTTCTCCTATTGAACTTTACTTAGCTCCCGTTGATTTTTTTACTCAAATTAATAAGTTTAAAATCATTGAAATTTCTCAATCAGACAGTTTTGGAAATGCTTCAATTTTATCTTTTGAACAAGCTCCTCAACCAGCGGTTAATAAGAATTTTGACCTTTTATTAGAAAACTTACTTCGATTTAAAGAAGATGAATATGCTTTACACGTTTTCTCACAACAAGATTCACAAATTCAGCGTCTTAGAACAATTTTCAAGGATTTAGGACACGAAGAAATTTGCTTCTTTGTTAACATTGGTATAAAAGAAGGTTACGTTGATCATCAAAATAAAATCATTGCTTTTTCTGACCATCAAATTTTTGATAGATACCACAAATTTAGAATAAAAGAAAAGTTTAATAAAAGTCAAGAGACGTTTACTTTAAAGGAAATTTATAACCTTCAGAAAGGAGATTTTGTTGTGCACATTGACCATGGTGTTGGCGAATTTTCAGGCCTACAAAAAATAGATGTTCAAGGAAAAGAACAGGAAGCAATACGACTTATTTATAAAGGAGGAGAC
Source organism: Flavobacteriales bacterium (assembly GCA_029243855.1). Lineage (GTDB taxonomy): Bacteria > Bacteroidota > Bacteroidia > Flavobacteriales_D > Parvicellaceae. Next base: position 47,755 of record JAQWRG010000103.1, read on the forward strand.
ATTCTTTACATAAGCATTCATTCGTTGCACAACATAAGCAAGTTTACAGGAAAAGACGGCAAAGCCCCAACCCTCAATAAATTAGGGTCTCCATCTTGGAATTTAGCAAAGCAAAAAGCAAAAAAGCAAATAAAGGAAGTTGCATTTGATTTAATAAAACTTTACGCTAAACGGAAGATGAAAAAAGGTTTTGCCTTTAACCCTGACACCTACATGCAAAGTGAATTGGAAGCCTCTTTTATATACGAGGATACTCCTGATCAA
>JAQWRG010000002.1 GCA_029243855.1 Flavobacteriales bacterium
TTTATCTTCAAGGATTAATCAAGATGTTGGTTTTGATGGTATGTCTGATGAAATAGAGCAACAGTTTTTTCAGGATTATCTAAATCAAGCTCAGACAACTATTTCTGACCCAACAGCATTGGCTAAAGTTATTTCTGATCCATCTACAGATAATTACAATTATTTTAGAGACGATGATTACGACAATCAAGAAGTTGATATAATTGGAAGGTATAAAAATTACAACAATCCTGATGGCAATTCCCCTACTTCAGAAATGTCGGACACCATTAATTCACAAGGGTTTCCTACTTCAGCATCCACATTACCCAATGTTGAAGACATCAATCAAGACAACAACCTAAATGAAACGGAAAGTTATTTCCAATATAAAATTGAACTTAAGCCTCAAAATATGGTTGTAGGTACAAATTTTATAACCGATAGAATAATGACAACTCATAAAAAATCGAAGAAACAGGTCTATTGGTATCAGTTCAGAGTTCCTTTAAGAGAGTTTTCTAAAAAAGTAAATGGGATACAAGACTTTAGAGCTATACGTTTTATTAGAATGTTTATGAAAGGCTGGAATCAAGATATTACACTCAGGTTCGCTAGGCTAGAATTAATAAGAGGAGAGTGGAGAGCTTATTTAGGTTCATTACTAACCAACGGAGAATATCTTCAGCAAGAAGAATCCAATACGACATTCAATATAAGTGCTGTTAATACCGATCAAAACACATTTAGAGAACCTATTAATTATGTTTTACCTGAAGAAATTATACAAGAGGTAAATTTCCAAAGCCCCAATTTAGCTCAAATGAATGAGCAAAGTTTGGTCATGGATCTTTGTGGTCTTCAGGATGGAGATGCCAGGGCAGCCTACAGAAACATTAATCTTGATATTAGAAATTACAATAAGATTAAAATGTTTGTTCATGGAGAGTCCAATTCAGATTTAGACCAAGTAAATGACGATGATGTTACGGTTTTTGTTCGTTTAGGAACAGATTTTGTTTCCAATTATTATGAATATGAAATGCCATTAAAAATTTCACCTTGGAACGAACATGGTGAAGCATCTGTTTGGCCAGATGAAAACGACATGACTATTGATTTGACGCTGTTAAAGCAAGTGAAAAAAACAAGGAATTTATCTGGTTTTTCTATTCTAGAAAGGTATACAGAACAAGATCCAAACAATACATCATCCAACATTTCAGTAATTGGAAATCCAAACCTTCAAGGCTTAAGAACCATAATGATTGGAGTGAGAAATCCAAAAAGCGATGATCCAAATAATCAGTGGCAACCTGATGATGGACTGGAAAAATGTGTCGAAGTTTGGGTTAATGAATTGAGGTTGAGTGATTTTAATGAAAGTGGAGGTTGGGCTGCTATAGGTAGGTTGAATGCTAATTTGGCTGATTTTGCCGATATTTCAGTTGCAGGGAATTATTCTACACCAGGCTTTGGAAGTATTGACAACAAGGTTGGCGATCGTCAGCAGGAATTTATTTATGGTGTGGATGCATCGAGTACGGTAAAGTTGGACAAATTCTTTGGAGAAAATTCGGGACTTAACTTACCCATGTATATAGGGTATTCCAAAAATGTAATTCGACCACTTTATGACCCTCTAAACCCTGATCTTGTTTTTGAAACTGGAGCTGGTGAGACCCCAAGTGATTGGTCAAATAGATTACGAGATGGATTGGATTTAACAGAAAGAAAATCTATAAATTTTACTAATGTTAAGATCAATAAGAAAGCTGCTAAACCAAAAAAACCTAATTCTGAATCAAGGAAATCTAAAACAGAATTAAATGACGAAGAATCTGCTAAGTCAAGAGAAACAAAATTGCCAAAATCAAAAGGCAAAGCCCCTAAAATGCCGTGGGACATATCAAATTTTAGTGTTACCTATTCCTTTAATGAGTTTTTTCATAGAGACATAAATACTAGACAAGATTTGCAACGAAACTACATAGGTAATATTAATTACACTTACAATAGTGGAGTTAAGCCTTTTGAACCTTTTAAGAAAAATAAGACTTTAAGAAAATCTAAGTGGTTAAAACCCATTTCTGACTTCAATGTGTTTTTATTGCCCAAACAAATTGCTGTCAGATCAAACATCAATAGAACATATAATATTTTTTCTACTAGATATAATTTTCCTGGAGGAGAAAATAGAGAAGTCCCTCAATATAGCAAACAATTTAACTGGGATAGGTTATACGATTTTAAGTACGATATAACCAAAGCATTAAAATTTAATCTAAAAGCAACCAACAGGGCATTTTTAAACGAAACACCTGGGAAAGTAGATTATGGAATATTTGGTTATGATAGAGAAACCGCTCAAGATTCTATATTAACAAGTTTTAAAGGTTTTGGAGAAACCATGAGCTATAATCATGTTGGAAATGTAACCTTTCAGTGGCCTTTTAAGAAATTTCCTTTAACAGATTGGATATCGTTAACTACACGTTATTCAGGAAATTTTGATTGGACTAGAGCTCCATTGGCCCTTACCAATGATACATTAAACGTTGGTAATGTCATACAAAATTCAAGAGTTGTGTCATGGAGCGGAAAATTAAACTTCATTTCACTTTACAATAAGGTTCCATATTTAAAGAAAATAAATAAAAAATATGGAAGAAGTAGTATTTCTAGAAGATCAAGTAGGTCAATTAAAGGTGGTTCAAAATCAAAAAACGACAAAGAAGAGGAAGAAGATAAAAAAGGAAGTTCAAAGTCAAAGAAAAAAGAAAGTGAGTTTAAAATACTAGATCAATTTGCTAGAGTTTTAATGTCGGTTAAAAGTGTAAACGCAACGTTCAATACTAATGATGGTTTATTGCTTCCAGGATATGCCAATTATACAAATATGATGGGAATGGACGACAATTGGGGAGGGCCAAGTTTGGCATTTATTAGTGGCGGATATCAAGAAAGAGATATGCTTGGTAATAAAACAAATAGAATTTTTGCTAATGATGCCTATCAAAATAGTTGGACGGTAGACTCTACTAATTTTCAGTACATAAGTACGCAGTACACCGTTAATCATACAGAAAACATGAATTTTAAAGCTTCTGTAAAGCCTATTAATAGTTTAAGAATTGACATAACTGCTGATAGGAATTTAATGGAAAATAGAACAGCAAACTTAGGCATTGAAGATGATGAATTCAATCTTTTAAACAATCAATTTAATGGATCTTTTAGCACCTCCATAATAACATGGAAAACCGCTTTTGGACAAGATAAAATAGTTGATAGTACGTTGTCCAATGCTATTTGGGAAAACTTGCAAAATGTTAGACCTCAAATTTCTCAATTGTTAGGACAGGAAAACCCATATTCAGCCAACGTTTCAAATGAAGCCAACTATTCGGGTGGCTATGGAAGCTCTCAGCAAGATGTAATAATAGGTGCTTTTTTATCTGCATATCAGGGTTTAACGCCAAATGCAACTAATATTAAACCTTTGGGGCAACGAATTCCATTGCCAAATTGGCGAATTACTTTTGATGGAATTGGAAAAATAAAAGCGTTTAAAAAAGTCATTAAAAACTTATCATTTACCCATGCCTATAGATCAAACTTTACTCTCGGAAACTACACCACCAATCTAAGTGGTCAATGGGATCAGAATGGTAATCCTACTGAACTTGACATAACAGGAAATTTCATATCACAAAGACAAATAATGTCCATGTCTATTTTAGAACAATTTGCTCCATTACTGGGAATGGATTTAACAATGGCTAATAACATTTCTGTTAAGTTAGAAATTAAAAAAGATAGAAATATAGCGTTGAGTTTATCCAACAATCAAATCACAGAAATTAAAGGAAGTGAAATGGTAATAGGTTCCGGTTATACTTGGAGATCTCTACAACTCCCATTTAAAATTAGCGGAAAAGCTATTGAACCTAGTGATTTAAGAATGAGAATAGATGTTTCAATTCGAGACAATAAAACAATAACAAGAAAGATAATTGAAAATCAAAATCAAGCTACAGCTGGGCAGAGAATGACATCCATCAAGTTTTCTGGAGATTACAATTTGACGAAGCAATTGATGTTGCGTTTATATTTTGATAGAATAGTAAATACTCCATTTGTCTCAACTTCTTTTCCAACAGCAAATACAAATGCTGGGTTTGCTTTAAGATTTCAGTTGTAATAGAATTTTTATTTTTACTAATATTTTACTCCTATTTTTTGTTTATTTGTAAAAAATATAAAATCTACAGCATGAATGTTCCAAATGATTTAAAATATACCAAAGACCACGAATGGGTGAAAATTGAAGATGGGGTTGCTACTGTTGGTGTTACCGATTTTGCTCAGGGAGAGTTGGGTGATATTGTTTATGTTGAAGTTGAAACAGTTGATGAAGAGCTAGATATAGAAGAAGTTTTTGGAACTGTGGAAGCGGTAAAAACCGTTTCAGATTTATTTATGCCAATTTCTGGAGAAGTTATTGAGTTTAATGAGTCTCTTGAGTCTAATCCTGAAAAGGTAAATGAAGACCCATACGGAGAAGGATGGATGATTAAAATTAAAATTTCCAACCCTAGTGAATTAGAAGACTTATTGTCTGCTGAAGATTACAGTTCTTCAATTGCTTAGTTAATGAATTTTGGCATTAGTATTGCTGAAATATTATTTATTAAAAAATTGAAAAGGAGAATTAATTATTTAAATTTACAACATGGAAAGTAAGAAAAATCCTAAAGTTGATAATGACGATGCGATATCAGGATTAGTATTTGTATTATCTGGCCTTGTAATAATACTTTCATCAGTACTTTGCATGGTTGAGTATAAAAAAATTGACTTAGCTGGGTCAAGTATTGAGTCTTCCTTAACTGCCTTAGAAGATGAAGAAGTTGTGGAAATCAATCCCAACACACCTCCACCTCCACCGCCTCCACCTCCACCTCCAGCTCCACCTGAAGAAGTTGAAGTGTTGGAAGAAGATGATGAGAGAGAGGAAACCAACGACATTATTATTGAGCAGGAAATTGAAACAACAATTGTTGTTGAAGTCGAAGAAGAAGAACCAGTTGTCGAAGAGATTTTTGATGTAGTGGAAGAAAATCCTGAATTTAAAGGCGGTATGGCTAAGCTTTATGAATATTTAGGCAAGCACATTCAGTATCCAGAAATGGCTAAAGAAAATGGAATTCAAGGAAAGGTTTTTGTTCAGTTTGTAGTTTGGAAAGATGGCACAATCAAAGATGTTAAAGTTGTTAAGGGGGTTCATAAAACTCTAGACAGTGAAGCTACTAGAGTGGTTAAGTCCATGCCAAAATGGACGCCTGGTAAACAAAGGGGTAAAGCAGTAAATGCTCGTTTTACTCTCCCAATTAAGTTTAGAATTAGCTAATCTATAATTCTTTTTTTAGGTTTTGGTATGGTTGTTGTTTCAGTATAGGAAACAAGAGTCATGAAAAATAAAAAACTTAATAAACTTCAGTCTGATGATTTATATTCAAAAAGTGTGTACGCTCTAACTGGCCTTATTTTAATTTTAGCCAGCATTTTGTGTGTTTTTGAATATAAAGCTTTTGATAATTCTAATGTTGTTCTTACATCATCATTAACTAATGTAGAAGATGAAACAATTGTTGAGCTTAAGGTGATTTTACCCCCTAAGCCAAAACAAATAATAGAACCTATTCAAAAACCTGATCATGTTAAAGTTGTTGATGATAAAAAGCAGATTCCTCCAGATGTTGTACAAGAAACAATTGATTCGGTTTTTGAAAATTTACCTGATTTAAACATTACAGATTCTGATCTGGTCATTGAACAAATTTTTGAAGTTGTTGAACAAAACCCTCAATTTGTAGGTGGAATGAAAAAGCTTTATGAGTATTTAAGCAAGAATATTAAATATCCAGAAGTTGCAAAAGAAAATGGTATTCAAGGAAAAGTGTTTGTTCAGTTTATAATTTGTAAGGACGGTAAAATTGAAAGTGCTAAAATAGTAAAAGGTATACATTCTTCTATCAATAACGAAGCCTTAAAGGTTGTTAAGTCAATGCCCAATTGGATTCCAGGAAAACAACGAGGAGTACCCGTGAAGACTAGATTTACTTTACCAATAAAATTTAGAATAAGTTAAATAATCATTCCTGCACCTACCGTATTGTTGGAGCTTTCATCAATTATAATTACACTACCTGTATTTCTATTTGTAGAATAATTATCAAAAAATAAGGGCTTTGTTGTCCTTATTGAAATTCTAGCAATATCATTTGCTTCAATTGAAATTTCATTTTCTAATCTGTGCAACGTATTGATATCCATTTTATATTGAATATTTTTAACCACGCAGCGAACTTCATTAGACGTGTGTTTAACAACATACTTTCCTCTTAATTTCAATGGATTTTCATCCATCCAACAAACCATTAAATCAATGTCTTGTGAGTTGTTGGGTTGATTATTTTCTCTAACAATCATATCTCCTCTGCTTATGTCAATGTCATCTTCCAAACATAAGGTAATAGACATTGGAGCAAAAGCCTCAGTAATCTCTCCATTAAAAGTATCAATTGACTTTATGGTTGACTCAAATCCAGATGGAAGTACAGTTACTTTATCACCTTGTTTGAAAACTCCTCCAGCAATTCTTCCAGCATAACCACGATAGTCATGAAATTCTTTTTTCTGAGGTCTAATAACATGTTGAACAGGAAAACGACAATCTATATGGTTGTGATCGGAAGCAATATGAATATTTTCTAATGTGTGAAGCAAGGTGCTCCCTTCATACCAATTCATTTTAGATGATCGGTTTACAACGTTATCACCATTTAAAGCACTTATTGGAATGAATCTAACGTCTTTTGTTTTAAGTTTAGAACTAAACCCAACTAAATCAGATTTTAATTTTTCATATTCCTTTTGACTGTAGTCCACCAAGTCCATTTTATTTACGCAATAAACAATGTGTGGAATTCCAAGTAGCGAAGCAATAAACGAATGTCTTTTTGTTTGTTCTACAATTCCATTTCTTGCATCTACTAATATGATGGCAAGATTAGCAGTGCTTGCACCAGTTACCATATTTCTAGTATACTGAATATGACCTGGGGTGTCGGCAATGATAAATTTACGATTTGGTGTTGCAAAATATCACCTATTTTATCAGATAATAAATCAGAATTAATTTTAGTTTTTTTAGAGATTTTACCACATAATGCTAATTTCATAAATTTGTCAGATTTTTTTTTATTCGGATTAATAGAATCAGCAAAAAAAGTTAACCCCTCAGAAGTTTGGGAAAATATCACCACTAATAAAATACCAGGTTTTTGTTTCCAAATCTTTCCAACTAATTTTTGAAAATCTAAATCAAATAAAACATCGATTGCAGAAGACATATCCCCTAAATGAGAAACATTCCA
>JAQWRG010000009.1 GCA_029243855.1 Flavobacteriales bacterium
TTAATTTTAATTTTTGTTTTTGATCCTGATTTAAATAAGTTTTATCCATCTGAGCTGTACTTAACTCTGTGTTTTCTTCATTTATTGTATCGAGAACTGTTTCATTGTTGATGAGTTCAGTTTTATCGTCAAAAATATCTAAGTTAAATCCAATTAATAAATCTTGTTTTTCTTGTTCGATTAACTCTATTTGACTTTGGGTTAACTGGATTTTATCGCTACTTAAATCAGCTGATTGAATCCCAATAAGGAGATATATTATATAAGACAATAACAAACCAATCAAGTAACCAGTCTGTTTTGATATATCTACTGCTTTTAAAAGACTTTCTTTCTTAAGCAATAGAGTTTCTCCCCTAATTAAATAAGACCCAAAAACAAAGGTGATTTGATAGCCAATATAAACACATAACGCTATTTGATAACTATAAGAGAATACTAAAAAAGAAACAATTACGACCAAAATAACGAGTTCTACAAAAAGAGAGATTTTATAAAAAGAACTGCTGTTCAAAATTTTGGCGTATTGAGATGCTATTAGTATACTACCTAGCGCTAAGACAATACCTCCTATTGAATATATTGATGGCTCAAGAGGCATATATATTGTAAAAATACAGCCAATAGAAGTCCCCATAAATAAGGAATTTAAAAACTTATAGATTACAAAGTTTTTACTATTTAATTGGTATTTCCCGTTTTGCATTAATCAATAATTAGACATCAAAAACATTTTAATTCAAATTTAATTATTAATGAACCCATTCGGGTCTATAATGATAAAAACATGATATACAGAGGAAAACAAAATGGGTTACAAAAAGTAATTCATAATGGAGTGTGAATAGTTTAATTCCAGATTTTGTTTTTATAAAGTATAAAAAATGAAATTTACCAATAGATGAATGCTAACAAACAATACTTTGGGCTATTTCCACTAAGAATTTTTTTATTTCCGGGTGAGCAAACCACATTACATGTTTTTGAACCAAGGTATCTTCAATTAATTAATGAGTGCTTAGATAAAAACGAAGCTTTTGGGATACCTTATCAAGGTAAAACAACACTTAGTGAGTTGGGATCATTAGTAAAAGTTATTCAAATTCTTAAGAAATATGATAATGGTGAATTGGATGTACTTGTTGAGTGCTCTTCTAACTTTAAAATAAATCATTTTGAAGGGAAGAAAAAAGATAAATTATATCCATGTGGAACTATTTTACAATTAATTAAAGCTGAATTTAAACCAACAGAAGAACTTAAAAGTCACGCTAAAAATTATTTATCGCATTTACTTGACAAGGAACAAGACGATAAAAATGAAAATCTTTTATCCATAAACAACCTAATCAATTTAGTGAATTTAAGTGACGATGAAAAAATCAAATTCCTAAAACTTCCAGAGCAAAAAAAGAACGACTATCTTATCAATAAGTTTAAGTTTATGCTCATTCTTTTAACTCAAGAGAAAAAAGTTGATCAAAATTTTTATTTAAATTGATTCTTATATTTAGTGATGTCCAACATACGTTCATTGCGAAATAATAAAGTATTGAAATCTTTATTTTCATGGCTAATTAAACTAATAGGTGTTTCTCTTTTCATCTTCATTCTAAGGGATGTTAACTGGGAAATATGCTTAAAAGAAACGTCTAATATTTCTTTTTTTTCATTACTTACTGCATTAACAATGATTCAGCTTGGTTACCTAATCAAAGCTAAAAGGTGGCAAATAATTTTACAACATTATCATACACAACTTTCAATCCTTAAATTATATCAAATCTTCTCTATTGGAACTTTTTTAGGGATTATAACTCCTGGAAAAATTGGTGACTTTGGCAGGTTGTATTATATAAAAAACACTATAGATTTTAAAAAAGGGATTTCAAGTTTATTCATTGATAGAATATTTGATTTAATATCCCTTGGTGTATTAGGATTAATTAGCCTAATTTATTTTGAAACCAAATTTCAAATTAGCCATTCTACATCTTTGTACTATGGATGGGAAAAACAATACCTCATCCTAATAATATTTGCATTCATTGTATTGATTTCTCTGCTTTTTAGAAATAAAATTACTGCCATTTTTAAGATAGTGATGGAAGGCTTTAAAAATTTCGCATCATTTATCAAACAGCTATCACTTACGTTCTTATCTATGATTTTAATTTACGGAGCTTTTATTGTTGTTTCTTACGACATGAATCTTGAAATTAATTACTTGGGATTGTTTTTAGGTATTATTCTTATAGGCTTATTAAGTTTAATTCCAATCACAATACTTGGATTAGGAGTTAGAGAAGTTTCTATGGTTTATGTTTTTGAATTGTATGGTCTTGGCTTTGACAAGGCAATTGCCATGTCTTTAATCATGCTTTTCATCCAACTTATTTCAACAATACCAGGTATAATTTGGTTTTCCAAAAATCCATTAAACCTTAGTTCTCTTAAAAAAGAATAATCATTTTCTTAAATGATCATTGTCTTGAATGTCCATCCACATGGCAAACAACAAAGATTGAAACCCTGAAATAGTAAGAAATATAAAAATGATTAAAAAATCTGTTGGGGTTTTACTATTGGGTTCAATAAAATTTTTAACTAAATGATAAAAAAAGTAGGAGTTTGAAACAAAAATCAAAAAAGCAACATTATATAATAAAAACAACGGATGAAAGTCTCTAAAAAGATATTTTGTCCACAACCTTGTGAAAAAACCTTTAATAAGTAAAATCAAAATTGGCAAGGTAACTTTAAGCACTTTCAATTTAGATTTTTCTCCTACTGCATAAACAGGCTTAATCTTAACTTCTCTTATTGAACAAAAGGCAATATTTAGCTTAATAAGCATGTCGTTTGGCATTCCATACCTTTTGTAAATCTTATACAATGGTATGGAGTTTAAACCGTGATTGGAAAGCGCTGTGTATCCTGTTTGAGTATCTGAAACGTGCCAATAACCTGAAGCAATTTTGGTAAGTATACTTAATATAGAATTTCCAAAAAATCGAACTTTTGGTATAACAACCCAAGCAGATTGATGAATCAACCGATTTCCTTTTACATAATCGATACCTTCATTGATTACTGGAGAACAAATGCTCTCTAATTCACTTGGATCCATTTGTCCATCACCAGCCATAACCGCTGAACATGTTATATTATGGTCTTTACACCATTTATATCCTGTAGCAATAGCTGCGCCAACGCCTCCATTTTTTTTATGTTGAATGAGAACAATTCTTTCGTTTTCATCATCCTGATTTAACACTTCTGAAGGAGTGAAATAATCAATCTCTTTCTTTGCTTTTTTCCACAACTCAACATCAGCTTTATTATAAGGTGTTGGAGTGATTTCATCTTTAAATAACGAAGGAATGCCAATTGGTGATTGGTTGTTTGTGAAATAATCTTTAACGTGTTTAGCCGTATCATCTTTTGAACAATCGTCTACAACAATTATTCTATCAACAAAACTGGGCATGCTATCCAACACCATCTTAATCTGAGATGATTCATTGTAGGCAGGTACAACAACAGCTATGGTTTTATTATTAAGCATTATTTTTTATTCTTTAGCTCTCCCAACGCCCAATTTAAGTTGTTTTTTGCAATTTGAAAATTTGAATCAATTTTCAGCGCATTTTCACAAGCTATTTTGGCTAAATCCCATTTTTTAAGTTGATTGTATGAAGCACACATGTTGTTGTATGCTAATTTATTATTCGGAGAAAAGTCCAATAGTTGTATACATACTTCTATTGCCTTTTCATATTCTCCTTTATTGTAAAGTTTTTCACTTAATTCTATGTATAAATCAGGGTTGTCTTTTTCGATTGTTATTCTATTAGTAAAGTTTTCTATTTGAGATTCTAAAGGCAATTCCTTACTAGAAACAACCTTCAAAAGCATTTGACTTGGGATATGACTTGGACTTTTTTGTAATGCTTTTTTTAAATATTTAATTGCTAAACCGTTTTGCCCCTTTTTATTTAAATATTTAGCATAAAAATATTCTGGACTTGGGGCTGACGAATTCAACGAAATGGCTTGTAGAAAATGAACTTCTGCTTTTTCATCATTATTCAACGCTCCATACAAAACACCTAAATTAATCTCCAAAGCATAATAATTAGGTTCAATCTTTTGAGCTTCTAAAAAATAGTGTTCTGCATCTGTGTAATTGCCCACTGCCATTTGGGACAAACCATAGTTCATTAATCCCCTTCCGTTATTAGGGCTTTTAATCGTAACATCGTACCACAATGAAGAAGCTGTTTTCCAAACCTTGTTTCGTTGAAAAGTACCATAAGAATAACTTAAAATAAGTACAAAAACCAATGCTAAAGAACTGTATTTAACCCATTTTTGGGAGTTTGAATTCACAAACAAGAATACCCCCCATCCAACACCAATAAACAGTCCTATAAAAGGAAAAAACATTCTATGGTCATTAGCAATTTGAAAAAGAGGAACCAATGATGTGGGTAGTGAAGCGATAAAAAACCAGGCTATACCAAAAGCAATAGGTAATGTTTTTTGCTTTAAAGCTGATTTAACAGCCACAACAACCATGCTTATTACAACAAATAAACCTAATAAAATTCTTTTGTCGTACCACGGTTTAATGATTTCAAGATCAGGATCTGCGCTCAATGAGGTTGGCAAAATGAAATTACCTAAATAATGAAGCATCACATAAAATTGTGTTGAAATGTATTCAAATTTAGTAACCTGAAAATTTGTTGAATGAGTGCTCGATGGTGTTAAATACAATTGATTAAACAAGAACAAACCACCACCAACAACTGCTGGTAAAGCCATCACTTTAAAAACCTTAATGAACCAATTTTTTAAATCATGAATTTGAATTTTCTCTTCAAAAAGAATAACGTATGTAAATAATATTGGGACAAACATTAACGCTGTTTGTTTGGTCCAAATTCCAATAATCATGGTTAATATATACAAATGATATTTTCTAATTGATTTATTGATAAATAACAGTAAAGAAGCAATAACACAAAGGGTAGAAAAGGAATCGGAGCGAGCACATATGTAATTTACCGTTTCTGCATTAATGGTATGCACTGCAAAAAACAAAGTGGTAATTAGAGACCCCATTAAAATAGGTAACTCCTTAATTTCTTTTAGGGCTGATTTTTTAAATAGCGTGTGAATCAGTATAAAAAACAAGACAATAGTTAACAAATACCAAAAGTATATGTGGTAATGAAAATAAGTTGGATTCAATCCGCCTGCAATTTTATAATCTAAAGCATTCATTAAGGTGATCATGGGACGATAAGCTCTATTTGCAGGAAGCGAACTAAACGTTTTAGCATCAGTAAAAAAACTAGTCCATTCGTTTAATG
>JAQWRG010000017.1 GCA_029243855.1 Flavobacteriales bacterium
ATAATTTGATTTTGGGGATTCTGGTTTTTCCTCAATTGAAATCACTTGATCATTTTCATCAAATTCAACTACTCCATATATTTTTTGGAGGAGGAATGGGAAAAAAGCTTAAAAGTTCAACCGATCCGGATGGAGGTTATATTTTTGCTTACCGCGTTAATGATCCAGAAAGATATGGAGTAGTTGAATTTGATGAAAATGATCAAGTGATTTCAATTGAGGAAAAACCAGAATCCCCAAAATCAAATTATGCTGTTCCAGGGTTGTATTTTTATGATAATGATGTAATTGAAATAGCCAAATCATTAGAGCCCAGTCCTAGGGGAGAATATGAAATCACGGATGTAAATAAGCATTATTTAGAAATTGGTAAATTAAAGGTTAAAACCTTACCAATAGGAGTTGCATGGCTTGATACTGGAACGTTTAGCTCTTTAATGCAAGCATCACATTTTGTTCAAACAATTGAAGAAAGACAAGGTGTTGGAGTTGGCTGTATTGAAGCGGTAGCTTACTCTAATGGATTTATAAATGAAGAACAATTAGAAGAACTTTCACTACCTCTCCTTAAAAGTGGGTATGGAAATTATTTAAAAAGCTTAATCCAAAAATAGATGCTTTCTAAATATAAGTTTAAGTTAGATCAAAAACTTGATGAGTTTTTACTAAACCTTCCTTCACAAGAAATATATGAACCTATAAAACATATTGTTGGTCTAGGAGGAAAGCGATTTCGTTCTTCCGTTTTACTTTTGATTACTGATTTGTTCAATGGAGATGTTAATGATGCATTTGACGAAGCAGTAGCTATTGAATTGTTTCATAATTTCACTCTAATACATGATGATATTATGGACCAAGCACCTCTTAGAAGAGGAAAAGAGACGGTTCATAAAAAATGGGATGAAAATACTGGTATTTTATCTGGCGACATACTCTATGCAGTTTCAAACCAGTTGATGGCTAGTTCTAAAAACAATAGAACCCCGAACATTAATCAACTTTTCCAAAAAACTGCTATTGAAGTATGTGAAGGTCAAGCAAATGACATGGCATTTGAATTAAGAGAAGATGTTTCAATAGCTGAGTATATAGATATGATTAAGCTTAAAACAGCTGTACTAGTTGGCTGTGCCATGAAAATGGGGGCGTTGATTGCTAAGACCTCAGAGTTAAACGCAAGAAATATTTATGACTTTGGTGTCAATCTTGGTATTGCTTTTCAAATTCATGATGATATTCTTGATGTTTTTCCAGAAAAAGAAAGTTTTGGGAAACAAGTAGCTGGAGATATTATTGAAGGAAAAAAAACAATTTTATCCTTAAAGGCTATAGAAAAAATTGATTCAGATAGTAAAAACAAATTTGTAGAGTTGTTGAACTCAAATAAAGTTAAGGATAAGGAAAAGATTCAGCAGGTAATGGTGTTGTATAAACAACTAAATGTTCTAGAAGATGCTAATGAGTTAAAAAACAAATACTATGAATTAGCATTAAGTAATTTGTCAAACCTTGAATTACCTGTCGATAAAAAAAATAAACTTAAAAGTTTTGCAGAGTTTTTAATGAATCGTAATTATTAGTTGTAAATATCTTCTAAAGCATCAGATAATTTATTGAATTTGAATGCGTAGCCACTTTGTAGTATTTTTTGATTATCGACTTTTACACCTTTAAGAAAAATATCTGCTAATTCTCCATAAATTAATTTAAGCATAAAGGAAGGAACATTGGGAAGTATGAGTTTTTTATTTAATTGCTTAGCAAGTATTTGTGTGAAATATTTATTGTCAACATGTTCGCTTGCAACTGCATTATAGGTTCCGCTTAGTTTGGGATTGGTTAAGGCATGAAAAAATATATCAACAGCATCCTCCAAATGAATCCAAGGCATAAATTGATTTCCGCTACCAATTGGTGCGCCAATATATTTTTTAATTATTCTAGCTATTTTAGCCACGGCCCCATCATTTTTATCTAAAATAATTCCTAAGCGAATTACATTAGTTCTAGTAGTTTCAGTAAATTTATTTACTGCATTTTCCCATTGAACACAACAATCGGAAATGAAATCTGGATGAGATGAGTCCGTCTCTTTATACGTTTTATCATTCGTTATAGCACCATAATAGCCAACGCCTGATGCAGAAATGAAGGAATTAATAGGGAGGTTTAGCTCATTAATTCTTTTATATATTAACCTTGTAGTTAATACCCTGCTTTTAACAATTTCTTTTTTTCTTTTGGTTGTCCATGGTTTTTCAGCAATTCCGGCTCCTGCTAAGTGAATAATATCAGTTACTCCATTAAAACAATTGTCATCAATTTGATTTTTTCTCCAATCCCATTCGTAGTTTTTAATATCGTGTTTTGAGCTTTTGCTTCTTGTTAAATGAACTACACTTATGTTTTCTTTTATTAGTTTTTTGGTAATTGCACTACCTAACATTCCAGAACCACCAGTTATTAATACTTTCATTAATTAAATTTGTTTTATAAAGCTACAACTTAGTTTTGTTTACCTAAAAACGTCTAATATATTTTTATATATTTCTTTAGTATTATTAGCTGTAAATGACAGAAATCGAATGTAAAATAATTAACCAATTAAATAAAGACTTATCGTTGGCAGGATATACACAAATATTTAGTACTTCCTTGTCAATGAAAAAAAACATCAACAAACTTATATCATGGGTAGATGTTGAAAGTGAAAAAAAGTTATCAGGTTTTACACAATTTCTTTATTCAATTGATTTGGATGAAACGCATTTAAAATCAGAGAATGCAATTGATAATGAGTCGTTAGCTTGGCACATTTTAAATCGTCTGAAAAACAAAGTAATTAATAGAGAAAAATACAGTAATATTTAGTTGATGCTTAACTTGCTTGTTTTCTTCGGTAATTTTTAAAATTATTTTGCATCTTTGTTCTACATCTTAAACTATGGATAAATTTTCTTTTTTCGGAAATATTAATGGAGAATTTGTTGATGAACTATATCAACGATATCAAACCAATAAAAACACACTTGAACCAAGTTGGAGAAAGTTTTTTGATGGTTATGAGTTTGGATTAACAAGTTATAGTAGTGAAGATGAAATACCATTGAACATTAAAAAAGAGTTCATGGTTATAGATTTAATTAATGCTTACAGAATCAGAGGGCATCTTTTTACAAAGACCAACCCTGTAAGAGAAAGAAGAAAATACTCTCCTACACTAGCATTAGTTAATTACGGTTTAGAAGAGGCAGATTTAGTTACTGTTTTTCAAGCAGGAGAAAAAATTGATATTGGCCCTTCTAGTCTAAACGATATTATAAAACACCTAGAAGCTACTTATTGTGAGTCTATAGGAATCGAATACCAATATATTAGAAGACCTGAAAGAGTTGAGTGGATACGTAAAAATATAGAATTAAAAAATAGGCCAACATTATCTACAAGTGCTAAGAAACATATACTTCATAAACTGAATCAATCCAATGTTTTTGAACAGTTTTTGCAAAAGAAATTTGTTGGACAAAAGCGTTTTTCAATTGAAGGAGGAGAAGCATTAATTCCTGCATTAGATACGTTAATTGAAAAGGGAGCTGATTTGGGTGTTGAGGACTATGTTAT
>JAQWRG010000030.1 GCA_029243855.1 Flavobacteriales bacterium
AATTTTATCCATGTGCTGTAAAAAACTAGGCGTTCCTTTTTTTACTGCCGCTATATAACCGGTTTCCAAAATTTTTAGGTTGTTTAATGGGACATGGCCAAGATTAATAATTTCACCATTCTTTCCTGGTATTGGGTCTCCATGAGGGTCGCTTTTAGGATAGTTTAAAAAGTGATCTAATTTGTCAATTAATTCGTCAGAGTCAATGTGTTCCAATTGTTCGGCAATTATATGAACCTGATCCCAATTAAATTTTAGGTGATTAACTAAAAACGTTTCCCAAAGTCTGTGTTTTCTAATAATAGACAAAGCTGTTGAAATACCTAAATCCGTAAGTTTTGAGCCTTTGTATTTGGTATAGTCAATGTAATTTTCATTGCATAGTTTTTTTAACATGTCACTAACACTAGATGGTTTCATGTTTAAATATGCTGCAATAGCATTGTTAGAAACAACATCGTTTTCTTGCCCAAGTTTATACAAAACTTTAATATAGTCTTCTTTAGATTGACTTGCCATTTGGCTAAAATAAATAAATTTTTAGACATGGCTAAAAAATAAATTAGATGTTCAAAAAAAATAAATTAGATTTGCTTAATAAATGAAGTAATCAGTTTTGAATATCTTAAAATATCTATTAATATCAATTCTATTTTTCTTAAGTCATTCATTTTATACACAAAATGAAAATTTAAAAGGAACTATTTTGGATAATTTAAATAACCCAATTCCTTTTGCGCATGTTGAAGTTGTTAATACAACCGTTAAAACAGCTTGTAATAAAAATGGCGTCTTTTCTATTAGTAATGTTTCTTTTCCATTAAGACTCTATATTAGTGCAGTAGGTTTTGCCTCGTCAAATCAACTCATTAAATCTCAAAAAAGTCATGTTAGTATTATTTTAAAAGAAGATGATGAATTATTAGATCAAATTGTAATTAGTGGAAGCCTTGACGAAGTAGTAAAGAGAGAGAGTCCAATCTCTGTTGAAGTATACAGTTCTAAATTTCTTAAAAAAATTCCTGTCCCTAGTTTAATGGAAGCTTCATCTCAAATTAGCGGACTTCGTCCTCAACTTAATTGTGCAGTATGTAATACAGGCGATATTCATATTAATGGTATGGAGGGCGCATATTCTATGGTAGTTATGGATGGGATGCCAATTGTGGGAGGGTTATCTACTGTTTACGGAATTCAAGGCATACCTGTTAGTTTGATTCAAAGATTAGAAGTTGTAAAAGGTCCAGCATCAACTTTGTATGGTTCAGAAGCAATGGCTGGATTAATTAATGTCATTACAAAAAGCATATCGTGCATTCCCGATTTTTCCATGAGTTTCAATTTGTCATCATGGAATGAATTACAAGCTGATTTTTTATTTAAAAGTATTGACTCTAAAAAGGTTAAAGCTGTTACTGCAATTGATATACATCATTACGATAACCCTATTGATAACAATGGGGATTATTTTACGGATTTAACATTAAAGAAAAGATATTCTATTTACAACAAATTTGAGTTCATAAGAAAAGACAAAAAACCTTTTATAATTTCCGCTAGATACTTTAATGAAGATAGGTGGGGAGGTCAAATGAATTGGGATGATAGTTTTAGAGGAAGTGATAGCATTTATGGGGAATCAATTTTGACAAACAGGTTTGAGATTTCAGCTAATTATCAATTGCCTACAAACGAAAAAATATTTTTTCAATCCTCTGCAAGCATTCACGATCAAAAATCTTGGTACGGTGTTTCTTCATACATGGCTCAGCAACACATAGGATTTGGTCAATTTATTTGGCATAAAAAATGGAATGCTCATAAAGCGGTTTCTGGAATAGCTTTAAGGTATAACTATTACGATGACAATACACAAGCCACACAATTGGTTTTAAGTGATAGTAGTATACTTAATCAATCCGATAAATGGTTATTACCCGGTTTATTTTTTCAAGATAGAATCAAAATTGATGAGAATAAAATGCTTTTAGGTGGCATAAGAGTTGATTATCATACCAATCATGGCTTTATTTATTCACCTCGACTCAACTTTAAATTAAATTTATCTCCAAGTTTTATAATGAGATTAGGATATGGTAATGGTTTTAGAGTTGTTAATGTTTTTACTGAAGATCATGCTGCATTAACTGGTGCAAGGGAATTGGTTTTTTTAGAAAATTTAGATCCTGAAAAATCCAATAATCTAAATTTTAACATGGTAAAAAAGTATAAAAAGAACAACTTTAGATTGGAATTAGAGTCTTCACTTTTTTATACAAGATTTTCCAATAAAATTATCCCTGATTACCTTACCAACGACAATCAAATTATATATAGTAATCTTAATGGTTATGGTATTTCTAAAGGTGCTTCAGTTGAAATGAGATTGTTTTTTAAATCTCCTATAAGGGCAACCATTAATGCCACTTTTTTAGATGTTTCAAATTATACTTTAGTTGATGAATTTGAATGGGTTAAGGAACAGCAACTTTTTGCCGAAAAATACTCTGTTAAGTGGACTGTTTCATACACTCATCCTAAGTCAAAAATTTGTTTTGATTACACAGCTAATTTGTATGGGCCAATGAAGTTGCCAATTTTAGAAAACGATTTCAGAGATGAGTATTCTTCACCATTTACCATTCAAAACATTAAGGTGTCAAGAGATTTTGGTGATAAGTTAAATGGATATATTGGAGTTCGTAACATTTTTAACTTCACACCAAATAGAAATTCCATACTTAGAGCTCATGATCCATTTGATAATAATATTGATGATCCAATTGATAACCCTTACGGATATACTTTTGACGCTTCTTATATGTATGCTTCTTTTCAAGGAATTAACGCTTTCATTGGTGCAACAATCACCTTTTAGTTGTCTATTTTATTGTAATTCCATTCTTTAAAACTAAAATCCCATCTTTCGTTAATTAATTCTATTTCATCACTAGAAAGCGTATTGAATTTGTTTTTTTGATAACTCCCTAATGAATCTAAATAGTCTGTTATTTTAGACTCTACTTCATTAAATCCATCAATATTTAATTCATTATATATGTTTTTTATAACCTGAAGAGGTTCTTTGGATAGTTGATCGTAACCGACCTCAATTAGCTGAGATTCTGGTATAAATTGTTTTCTCTCTAAATAATATTCGAGTGTTTTTTTATAACATTCAATTATTTTCAATTTGATTTCTTCATCTGAAGCTTCTTGTAAAAATTGTGATTTTATGGTTTTATTGTATAAGTGTAACATAGATTGATACACATCATAAGGATTTCTATGTATATAGATAAACTTTGCTGAAGGATAGCGTTTTACTAATGCTTCTATTCTAGCAGTATTGTGTGGGTTTTTTAAGAGAAGTTGTTTGTTGCTTTTATTGAACCATTCAATTTGTAACAACAATTTATTGTAAGTGTTTAGCCAACGTTTAATTTGACTTTTAGATGTGTTTTCGAATAAATTATATTGATTAAAGTAGCTCCAGTTTTTGGGGAAGAAAAAACTTTGCATTCCACTTTTTTCTGTAATATTTGTTAGTGGATGCTCTTCTTCAGTTGGTGCATATGCATCTATTTCAACATTGTCTTGTGGTCTTTTTAAAGGCATGAGTCGATCTAGTAAAGGGCGAATAAATCCCTTTGAAACAAATGCTATACGATAGAAAAATGCTTGAAAAGCTTCAAGAGTAATAAACTTATCGTCTTTATACATTAAGTAGTGCAGGTGGGTAGTGCCACTTCTCCAGTGTCCAATGATAAAAATAGGATCTTTTGAAATTTTTCTTTGACTTACCTTTTTTGGAAAAAGATAGATGTTTTGAATCCAACGCAATGGTAGGCTAGCCATGGTAAACAATAAAATTGAAATGGCTTTTTTTATTTTTTTTCGACCTATCTTATTTTGAAATAACAGCTTAAGAAGAAGAAAATGGCTGGAGATATATAACTGATGTTCTTTAATATCTCTTTGGCTCATGAATTAATTATTTCCCAATGATTTTTAATTCAACCCTTCTGTTTTTTGCTTTATGTTCTTTTGAATCATTTTCTTCCATTGGAATTGATTCTCCATAGCCTTTGGCAACCAACCTTAATTCAGATATTCCTTTGGAAATTAGGTAGTTTACAGCAGATTGTGCTCTACCTTCAGAAAGTTTCTGATTGAAGCTTTCACTTCCATCGCTATCTGTATGACCTGCAATTTCTACTTTAATGGTACTGTTGTGAGACATAAAATCAACCATTTGATCTAAAAGTCTGTAGGATCTTTTATCTAATTCATTTTTACCAGTTTTAAAAAGTAAGTCTTCAATAATTATACTTTTTCCTATTTCAATAGGTGTTAATAAAACTTCCTCAAGAATATCATGTTTAATAAGGTTGTCTATTTTGATGGTTTTATTAAAATAACCTTCTTTTGAGAATAAAATTTCATATTGTTGTCCAACTTCAAGAGCAAATGATTTAGGTGGTAGTTCATTTAATGCAATCAAAGAACTTGAGTGATTAATAGGATCACTGGTGTTTATAGCCATTATTGTTGAAGGCAATAGCTCAAGCGTTGATTCATCTTTTACAATAAGTATTAATTTGCTTGATTCGATTTTAGGTTTTGTTTTGCTTATATAAGCAGTTTTGGAAAGCGTTCCGTATTTATTGTAACGAATCTCTAAAATTGAATTATCGTAACCCTCTGCATCCAGTGATAAGGTGTATTTTTTGCCAACTTCAAATTGAGATTTAAAATCAACTCCATTGCCAAGTAGCTTCTTGTCACCAGAATTTTGATCTAGTAAAGTAATATCAGTTTCTACAGGTTCGTTAGTTTCTTTATCATATATCTCTAATTCAAAATCAAAAAGTTTGATCAACTTACTTAAATATACTTTTTCATTTATTTCTTCATTAATTATTCCAGTTATTATAATTTTTTTAGTTTCATATTCTGGTTTTGAAATTTCAATTTCAAATTTTTGTTTTTCATTAAGGTTGACAAAATGTCTTTCTTTATCCTTGAATAGTATACCTTTTTCTTTATTGGTTGTATTTTTAAAAGTGGCATCAGCTTTTAAACTTTCTTTGGTGTCTTCATCAAAAACTTCAATGAGTAATTCAAACTGTCTTATTTTGTCTTTTTGTTTTATTTTATAATCGGCAAACAATTCAAATGAATTCCCATTGGTATTTAGTGGATCAGAAATTGGAGAAGTTGAAAAATCATAGGATATACCAACATCAATGAACTTAGAAAGGTACTTTAAACTTAAAATTGCAGCATCTCCAAGTCTATAATAACCACCTAATCCAACTGATGTTTTAGATGTTTTGTTGATGTTGTAAACAACATCAGATCCTGCTATTATTTGCGTCTGATTGCCTTGCAATGAAGCCATAGCTCTTGGTAAGAGTGTAATGTCTTTAATATATACTCTGCTCCCAGTATTAATAGCAAACCTAGCAGGTAAGTTGTAACCTTGTACTTGACTTGAAAGGTTTGGGGTGTTTATGTTAAATGCAGTAATACCTATGTAATGTTTGTAGTGATTTTCATTATCGTGTTGATACCAAGTAATAGATGGTGAAATTTCAAGTCCATTTGAAACGGGGTTTGATATGTTTTCACCTAATGGATTTGAGGACTGAAAAAAACCATTTTGAAATTGAGAGCCAGATGTTAATGCATTAACATCTGTTGCCCCATTAAAGTAGCCCATTTTTATACCTGCTGATAAATGTTGAGTAGCATTTAATTTAATATTGTATGCTCCTGTAATGGATAGATTGTTTCTGTTTAAATACCCATTATTGCCTAAACGTTCATTAATAAATGAAAATCCAATCGAAAATAACTTTTCGGTTGAGTTGGCTTTTTTAATGCCGTAATAACCTTCAAATTGTGATGTGCTAAAAGGTTGAACTACACTGGTCCACTGACTTCTATGAAGAACGGTTAAATTTATATCGTCTTGAAGAACAATACCAGAAGGATTGCTTAATGCATAAGATCTATAAAAGTTAGAAAAATAGGCATCTTGCGAAAACATTGAGTTTATCAATGCAAACAATAATAAAAATGATGTATTCTTTTTCATAAAAGTTTCATTTTTAATGATTTAACAATATTGATCCCGATTGAAGGTTTTTACTTACAATAGGCGTTCCACTTAAGTCATTGGCAGATAATGTCCAGATATAAACTCCATCCGGTTGATCTAGGTCCATATATTTTCCATCCCAGCCAATATTCATTAAATCAGTTAAGGAGATAGTTTCATAAACTATATTGCCTAATCTATTGTAAATTTTGAATTCAATTTCTTCTTCTAGGCCATAGCCGTAAATTTTAAATTCATCGTTATTTCCATCTAAATTTGGAGAAAACATATTAGGAATGAAAATATTGAATTCATCATTAACTACAATATTAACATATGCACTGTCGTAACAGCCATTGCCGATATCGATAACTACCCAAACGGTTATATCTTCAATAGGAGCTAAAGAAATAGAACTGGATGTGTCGTAGTTGTCCCATAGGTAGGAAACTCCTCCAGAAGCAGTTAAATCAATAGACGCCCCCATGTATATGGAGGTGTCAGGTGATAAGGCAAAAGTATTGACCAATGTGTCAAAGTAAACAGTATCGTAATCAATACATCCATCACTGTTAACTACTTCAACCCAAACAGGTTCAATAGTGTTTATGGATATTGATGACGTGTTTTCACCTGTTGACCACAAGTAGCTTGTGTAACCAGCTCCAGCATCAACAAGTATAGGCTGATCTTCACATATTAAAGAATCATTTCCAAGGTCAATAAAGTTGGATAAAAAGTCACCAATTAATATAGTATCATAAGCAGGGCAATTGTTTGCATCTGTAATGGCAACATCATATAATCCTGAACCAACATTAATACTACTTGATGTTTCACCAGTTGACCACAAATAGGATGAGAAACCATTTCCTGGGGATAGAGATAATGTTCCGCCAACACAAATTGATGTATCATTTCCAAGATTTATTGTTGTTTGCGGAAAATTAAATATTTCAATAGAGTCATATGCTCGACATCCATCGTTGTTTATTACAGTGAGTTCATAAACACCAATTTGAGTAACTGTTATTGTAGATGCAGTAGCCCCATTACTCCATAAATAAGTTACAGGGTCTGGGTTTGTTCCATCAATTGTTACAGATTCGTTGGGGCAGACAGTTATGTCAGGTCCCAATTGATTGGTTGGAGATGGAGCAACATTAATGTTAATTGAATCTTCACCAATGCAACCATTTACATCTGTAGCAGTAACAAAAATTGTGTCTGAATTTGTTAATGAATCAGTTGCATAAGAATTTGAAATTCCAGATTGAAAGTCAATGCCGTTTGTTCCAATTTGCCATTCATAAAGTATGCCACCAGAAGCTGAGAAAACGATTGGTTCACCATCACAAATGGAGGGAACGCTAGTTGTTAAATTTGGATCTGGGTCACTATAGAATTCAATTTCAACAGTATCTGTATTGTTTGTGGTAATGCAACTTAAATTGGATGGGCTTTCCCATATTAGAGTATATGTATTCCCACTTATGCCATAAAAAACAGCATTAGTATCGGTACCATTAGAAAAAGAACCCCCAGCGCCATTAAATACAGACCATTGTCCATTTCCGTAAGCACTTAAAAATGTTGAGTCATCACAAAGTGCTTGATCTGAACCGGCATTAAATAATGCATATTCCCATTTAATTCGTATTGTGAAAGAAAAACAACCAGCGCTATAGGAATAACTATTCCATGTACATGCTGGATTATCTCTAAATGGGATACTTGCAATTGGATCTTGGTATTGATGATCATCATCTTCACAGCATCCCAAAAACCCACAGGAAGATTCAAAAACACATCTTGAACCACAATCATCTTCCCATGCATCGAATTTTAAGATGACTGATGTTGCATTGGTGTTGTTTCTTGTACTAACGGTTAGATTTGAAGTAGGTACGTAAGTAAAGGGTTCGTTGTTGTTGTCCCAATGGCAATATCCTCCATCCCAAGTTGAGTTTATGTTGTCTTTTGACCAAAGCAACCATGTTGGTTCTTCTTGAGCAGTTAAGTTGCCTTCACCACAACCACTTTGGCTAAAATTAACGATCTCAACTGTATAATTTACAGGTAATTGTGCAAAATAATTTCCGCTGAAAAAACAGATAAATGCAGTGATTAATATTAGTTTTTGATGTAATGCTTTCATAAAAAATCTACTTAAATATAATAATTTAAATGATATTAACTTTAATAACAATATTCATTTTTGTTAATAAGCTTTTGAGCAATTCTTCGTCTTAGTTCTTTAACATTGACTCCGTTGTGTTTGGTAAATCGTTTAAGACCCATCAACATCATTTTTGCTTGGTCTCCTTCAGTAAATGAATTAATTGCATCTTTTCCCGATTTATTGATTTCATCACAACTGTCGTAAATACAAACTTTAAGCATGTCAATTTGCTCCTGATAGTTTTCTGTTCCAACTTTTTCTACAGCTTTTTGAACTCTCAATAATGTTGATTCACATACGTAAATTATATTGATTAAGTCGGCAATATTCATAACAATTTCTTGTTCAAATTGTAATTTATTTTCAAATTTTTGAACAGCTGCACCTGCAATCATAAGCAGTGCTTTTTTAAAATTCTTAACGGTTTTTATTTCTTCAGAAAGTAAGGATCCATTTGAGTTCCCAAAATCAGGAATTGATAACAATTCTTTGCCCACTTCTTTGGCTGGGCCGAGTAAATTAATTTCACCTTTGCCAGCTTTTCTTAAAATCATACTTACAGTTAACATTCTGTTGATTTCATTAGTTCCTTCAAAAATTCTATTTATCCTTGAATCTCTATAAGATCTTTCAATGTTTTTTTCTGCTGAATATCCCATACCCCCATGAACTTGTACACCCTCATCTGAAACATAATCAAGTACTTCAGAACCAATAACTTTTAGTATGGCACATTCAGGAGCAAATTCTTCAATTCCTTTCAAAGTAGCTTCTCCTTTATTCATTCCGTTAGCAATCAAGTCTTGAATGGCATCTTCTATATTTTGAGTAGCTCTATACGTTGCACTTTCGCAGGCATATGTTTTAATACATTGTTCAGCCAGTTTGTGTTTTATTGCTCCAAATGAAGAAATTGGCACATTGAATTGTTCTCTTTCATTTGCGTATTTAACGGTTTCAGTAATTACAGCTTTTGCTCCACCCATTACACCACCTGCCAGTTTTATTCTTCCAATATTTAAAATATTAACAGCAATTTTAAACCCTTTTTCTCTTTCATACAAAAGGTTTTCTACGGGGACTTTTACATCGTTAAAAAAGACTTGTCGTGTTGATGAACCTTTGATCCCCATTTTTTTTTCTTCCGCATTTAATGTTATTCCTTCACTATCTCCTTCAACTAGAAAAGCAGTTAAGTTTTTATCGTCATCAATTTTAGCAAATACTGTAAACAAGTTTGCAAAACCACCGTTGGTTATCCACATTTTTTGTCCGTTTATAACGTAGTGTTTTCCATCGTCTGTAAGTTTTGCTTTCGTTTTTCCTGAATTTGCATCTGATCCTGCGCTTGGTTCAGTTAAACAGTAGGCTGCTTTCCATTCTCCAGTTGCTAATTTTGAAATGTATTTTGCTTTTTGACTATCGTTTCCATAGTAAAGAAGTGGAAGTGTTCCAATTCCAGTATGTGCTCCATAGGCAACTGAAAATGAATGCCCTGCTCCCAATGCTTCGGTAGCCAACATAGATGATTTAAAATCAACACCCATTCCTCCAAGGTCTTCAGGTACCGAAAGGCCAAGTAATCCTAATTCTCCTGCTTTTTCCAAAAGTAAAGGCATTAGTTTAGGATCTTTCATGCTGTCTATTTCGTCAAGTCTTGGAGTTAATTCAGCCTTTATAAAATCTTTGCACATCCCCGCGATCATCATTTGTTCTTCAGACCATTCTTCAGGTATAAATATGTCGTTGTGATGTGTTTCTTTTACAATAAATTCTCCACCTTTAATGGCTTGTTTTTTTTCTTCTTTAATTTCCATTTTTCTAATTTTTTAATTTAATTTTTCAAATATTCCACATGCTCCTTGTCCTGTTCCAACACACATAGTTACAGCACCGTATTTCTGTTTCCTTCTTTCCATTTCATGTAACAGTTGTACCGTTAGTTTCCCCCCTGTACAGCCTAAGGGATGTCCAAGTGCTATTGCCCCACCATTAACGTTTACAATAGAAGGATCTAATTTTAATCCCTCCATTATTGCTACAGATTGTGATGCAAATGCTTCATTTAGTTCAATTTGTTCCAAATCACTTTGTTTTAGTCCAGCACTCTTTAAGGCCTTCGGAATTGCATAAAGAGGACCAACTCCCATTATTCTAGGTGGAATTCCAACAACACTGTAAGAAACTAATCTGGCAATGGGTTCAATGTTTAATTCTTTAACCAAATCTTCTGACATAACCATTACAAAAGCCGCCCCATCTGAAGTTTGTGATGAATTTCCAGCAGTTACAGTTCCCCCATTTTTAAATACAGGTCTTAATCTGGATAAAGCTTCCATATTAGTTCCTTTTCTAGGTCCTTCATCAACTTTAGCTACAAAAGATCTTTCTTGTCTTTGTTCTTGTTCATCCAAGTAAACTTGATTTACATTAATAGGAACTATTTCTTTTTCAAATAAACCTTTCTCTAAAGCATTTAGAGCTTTATTATGTGATTCATAGGCAAATTGATCTTGTTGTTCTCTAGTTACGTTAAATTCTTCAGCAACTGCTTCAGCAGTTAATCCCATTCCCCAATACCAATCTGGGTTTTTCTTAGCCACTTTTGAATGAGGAACTATTCGCCAACCTCCAAAAGGGATTGGAGACATGGTTTCAACTCCTCCTGCAATTATACAATCTGCTGCTCCTGATTGTATTTGATAGTGAGCTAGTGCAATGCTTTGAAGTCCTGAAGAACAATACCTATTTATTGTCATTCCTGGAACCTTTTCAGTATTAAGACTCATTAGAGATATCATTCTTGCAACATTTAGACCTTGTTCTGCTTCAGGTGTTGCATTTCCAACAATTACATCATCTATCCTCTCAGGATCTAGATTTGGAAAATCTTTCATAAGATGTTGAATGACGTCTTTACCCAATTAATCAGGTCTAGTGAATTTAAAC
>JAQWRG010000034.1 GCA_029243855.1 Flavobacteriales bacterium
ACAATTTCTCCTTTTTTAAGCTTAACAGAAACATTGTTTACTACCTGTCTACCCTTGTATGATTTATTAATATTATCTGTTCTTAGTTCCATTAAAAATCAAATTGTAAAGACCCCCTTAACCCAAAAGGAGAAACTTTAATTCCATCAAAGGTATTATCAATGTATGATAATCTCCAAATAAAATCCAAACGAATGAATTTAAAAATATTTTCAAGGCCAAAATAGGTTTCTAAATATGGTTTTTTTTGTAACGAACTTGAAAAAGTTGGAATTGAAAAAATATTTTCATGTGCATCAATAGATAAATCACCATACACCCCCTTTAAACCTGCAATTTCACGAACTTGCATTTTTTTTAGGATAGGAATTTTTTTTAAAAACAAGCCATCAAAATGATGTTCGGCTTTGAAGCTAACGTATCGGTCGCTTAAAAATTCTCCAATATTCATCATATTAAATGCTACAGGATTAAACGACCAAGTTTCATTACCAGGATGAATTTCTAGTAAAGGGTATGGAACATCTCCCCATATTTTCCCCCCAGTAATTTGATATTCTAACTCACCCAATAAAGAAAGTTTAATTTTATGGGAAACTTCTACTTTTAATTTTTGATAATTAAGATCTGCATTCCAAAACCCTGGTATACTGTTTGTAAAATCAACAGAAACTATTGGGTGTTTTGTCCCAAGACTGATTCTGTCGTATTCACCACTTAAAAATTCTTCACCTATTGCTAGTCTAAGTTTTAACGAAATTTCGTTGGTTGCAATGGATTGGGTAGTATTTTGAGTCTCATTGTCTACAAAATTCATAACACCAAGAGGCGCAATAGTAGCGTGCCTAAACAGTAAATAAGCGCTCAGCCCTTTCTCCCAAAAGCGCTCATAAGAAAACTGAAACTGCTCATTTAATAATAGCTTGTTGAATGGATTTCTTCTAAGATAAGACGAAACAATACCCGTGTTGTTAAAAGCATTAGAACTAAGCCCAAGTTGTTCCACATCTTTTTTATAAATAGTATGAATCATTCTTCTGGGTTTTTTAGTAATAAAAAATCTGGTTCCAAAACCATATTTATATCTTTCATCTGCTATACCATAAGCACCAAAACCAGAAAATTCTACCATTTTACTGAAATCATTACTTGTTCTTAAAGCAAGCCGAAATCGATTGCCTTCCACTTCATTAAACGTGTACAAAGAGGTATATTCTCCTAATTCAAATTTCCCCAGGACTTTATAACCTGTAGCAAGTGTTTGAATAACATCTGCATATGTTTTAAATACAGGAACACCCTTAAGTGAATCAACCATGTTGTAAATGAACTGTTCTTGTTGAGACAGTTTTTCTTGCCTGTTTTTAATCCAAAATAAATTAGACTTTGAAGTTGCCGTATCACTTATTGAGATTTTTTCTTCACTATTAAAAAAACTATTTTCAAGAGGTTTATTAATTGAAAAATTCGAATAAAAAGTATTCTTATTAGCATAAACACCTAATCCTTTTTCTATCCATTCAAAATCAACAAAAAGTTCATCTTTTGTAAGCATCCATATTTCAGGCTCAACTTGTTCGAAGGTTTGAGTCAGTTCCAGCTCATTAATGAAATTGATGTTGGCGGTTTTATTTATGAACCCTTTCACTTTTTTTACTGCATAAGTAGTGTCGTTGATCCATAGTGTGCCATCAAAAGTTAGCTCTCCATTTCTTTTTGGAATAAAATCAATTTGATAGCACCAGTTATCATCAATAAATAAACTATCAACTAAATAGAACTTATAATGACTCAAACAATTTTTGGTAATTGGGCTAGTAAAGTTTTTTCCAAAAACAGAAATTTGATTGTTGTAAATGTTTACTTGTTGGTACATTTCTCCAGTAAGTTCCATGAAGCTTTTGTTTTCAACTCCAGAAACTTTCGCAGCCTTTATTATTTCTTTTCTTCTCATAGGATCACGATTGTAATAGAAGTTTGAGATGCTTTCAGAAATGAAAAAAGGTAGAGCAGATTTTTGACGTGAAGTGTCTAAGTGATTGAAAATAAAATCTATTTTATTAAAGGTTTTGATTTTTTTAAAATCTTCAGTAAAGTTATTTATATCCAGTTGAATTTTATTGTAAGTTTCATATTCATAAGCACTTAATTTTTCTCTGTTGTTTATTGATTTGTTTTGGATAACCTTTTGTATGATTGGATGTGCAGGGTTTATATCGCTGGGTGTAACTATAATTTCTTCAAGAGACGTTGTTAATTCATTAAGTGGTACATTGATGTTTTGCTTTGCATCTTTAGATATTTTTATTTTTTTAGTTTCGTACCCAATAAATGAAACCACTATGGTGTCGGTGCCATAGTATGAACTTAAAGCAAAACGTCCATCAATGTCAGTTATTGTACCAATTTTTGTATCATTAAAATAAACATTAACAAAGGGAATGGGCTCTTTAAAAATAGCATCAGTGACGATACCAGTAACTGTAGTTTTTTGACCAAAAATTAAACATGGAAACAAGAGAAGTGTATATAATAATATTTTCACTAACCCCTCCTTATTTTTTTTGTTTTTCAACTTTTGAAGTTACTAATACTCCCAGCTCAAACAATAGATATATTGGTATTGTAACAAGAAGTTGACTAATTACATCAGGTGGAGTAATCAATGCAGATAATATAAGAATAACCACAAGAGCATGTTTTCTATATTTCTTCAATACATGAGAGGATAGAATGCCTAATTTACTCAGTAAGTACATGACAACAGGAAGCTCAAAAAATAAACCAGATAAAAAAGTAGAAGTGGTAATCATAGACATGTATGAACTTATGGTAAAGTTGTTTTGAATTTCGTCTGTTAGCTTGTACCCACCAAAAAACTGAACACATAATGGGCTAATCATGTAATAACCAAAGAAAATCCCCGTAAAAAACAATAGAGAGGCATTGAGCACTACACCCTTAGTGATTTTTATTTCTTGACTTTTTAATCCAGGTTTAACAAAACTCCATAATTGGTAAAAAGTAAAAGGAAAAGAAATTACAAGCCCTCCTATAAGCGCAAAATACATGTTGGTGGAAAACTGTTTTGTCATTTCAATAGATTGAATTTGTATAGGAATATCGTTAGCACAAAGAATATCGCTTAATCCAAAGGAATTAGACATCCAGCAAAAAAATCTATATGTCAAAAAATCAGTTTTTGACATGGCTAAATAAATATGATTAACAATGGGGTCGGTGAAATAGAAAATTATTATTGCAGCCACAATTATAACAGATGAAGACCTAACTAACCTCCATCTTAACTCCTCAAGGTGTCCTAAAAAAGACATTTCTTTTTCTTCCTTATTTGTGCTCATAAATGCAAATCTAATAGATATTGTCTTTTATCTAATTTTAGTTAAAGAATATTGTTATTTAGTTAAAGCAATTACTTTTGATTATGATTCATAAAATAGTTTGTTATTTAAAGTTTTTATGGAAAGGAAAAACAAAATATTCTATACAGTCTCCATTCGTTCATGATTTTATTGAAAGAGTATTAGACGATAAAGAGTTGTATTATTCTTTTTTAGCAATGAATCATTTAAAAAGTAAGTTACAAAAGAATAAAAGTCTTTTATCTATTCATGATAAAGGTGCAGGAAGCCATTTTTCAAATAAAAAAACGAAGTCTGTAGAACAAATAGCAAAAACAGCCATCAGCTCAGAGTTTAAAGCACAGGCTTTGTTTAAGCTCATTAATTTATATCAACCAAAAATCATTTTAGAATTAGGAACATCTTTGGGTTTAACCACATGCTATTTAGCAAATGCAAAACGAAATAGCGAAGTAATTACAATTGAGGGCTCAAAAGAGATTCACGAAGCGGCCAAAAAAAACTTTAATAAAATGGGGCTTCACAAAATTAGAGCGCTTTGTGGAGGATTTGATGTGCAGCTTCCGTTGATTTTACAAAATATGAAAGAATTAGATTTTGTGTTTTTTGATGGCAACCACACTAAAGAAGCAACATTGAATTATTACCATCAATGTAAGGCAAAAGCCAATCCAAATACTGTATTTGTATTTGATGATATTTATTGGTCAAAACCAATGACATCAGCATGGAATAAAATAATTTCCGATTCAGCAATAAGTTTAAGTTTAGATTTGTTTTCATTTGGGGTTGTCTTTTTTTTAGAAAACAGAGCTAAACAGCACTTTCAAATCATTCATTCAGTTAATTTAAATTAGAAACATTATACTGTTTATAAATTAAAAATAGCAGTCTAACATTTCTTTTATTTCGTTCCTATTATTGTATCTGTTATGCGAAGATATATTTGGAATATACTTTTCTGGGGGTTACTTATTTTTGTTTTAATGTCTCTGAGCAGATGTGAATCACCAGTTGAGAAAGAAGATGAAAGTTCAGAATCAAAGGATTTAATTATTGAGGAAGAGGAAGTTTTTATTCAAGGCTATAGTCAAAAATTGTATTCAATTGATAGCGGAATAGTTCAGCCCAATCAATCTTTAGGGCAAATCTTACCAAATTATGGAGTAAATTATACAACTATAGTTACGTTGTCGGATTCGTTTAAAGAAGTTTTTGATGTCAAAAAAATATA
>JAQWRG010000037.1 GCA_029243855.1 Flavobacteriales bacterium
GTAATTTAAAATGTCGCTTTCTTTGCAAAAAGAAAGCGGTCTTATAACAACTAAATCTCCTTTGTCAATCTTATATTTTGGAGGCATTGTTTCCATTTTTCCACTAAAAAATAAGTTGAGAAAAAAGGTTTCAAGTAAATCTTCTCTATGGTGACCAAGGGCTATTTTATTACAGTTGTTTTCTCTGGCAAAATCATAAAGTGTTCCTCTTCTTAATCTGGAACATAAACTGCACATGGTTTTACCTTCTGGGATTTTATCCAATACAATTGAATAAGTGTCTTTTTCAACAATTTCAAAATCAACTCCAATATCAGATAAATAATTTGGTAATATGTGATCTGGATAATCGGGTTGCTTTTGATCCATGTTCACCGCTAAAATTTCAAACTGAATGGTGCCGTATTTTTGGTAATGAATCATCATGTCAAGCATGGTGTAACTGTCTTTTCCACCAGATAAACATACCATAATCTTATCTCCTTCTTCAATCATAGAAAACTCATCCATTGCTTTTCCAACAGTAGATTTTAGTTTTTTTGAAAGCTGATTAAGTTCAGATTTATTTGACATAATGCAAAGATGCTAATATTAATACGATACTTCAAAATACTTTCATAAAAACCTTATGTTTTTCATAATGTTATTATTTTTGGATTTTTAAAATTTAAATCATGAAAAAAATAGACTCTAAAACTTCAATCAATCTTGAAAATAAATATGGTGCTCATAATTATCACCCACTTCCTGTGGTGTTAGATAGAGGAGAAGGAGTTTATTTATGGGATTGTGAAGGCAAAAAATACTATGACTTTTTATCTGCTTACTCTGCAGTTAATCAAGGACATTGTCATCCAAAAATTATTGCTGCTTTAGTTGAACAAGCAAGTAAACTTACCCTAACAAGTAGAGCTTTTTTTAATTCTCAATTAGGAGTCTATGAAGAATTTATATGTGATTTTTTCGGTTACGATAAAGTTTTACCTATGAATACTGGAGTTGAAGGTGGTGAAACAGCAAATAAATTGGCCCGTAAATGGGGTTATCTCAAAAAAGGGATTCCTAACAATGAAGCAAGAATAATTTTTGCTAAAGGAAATTTTTGGGGAAGAACTCTTGCAGCAATTTCTAGTTCTGATGATCCTGTATCATATGAAGGTTTTGGTCCATATATGCCAGGTTACGATTTAATTCCATATAACGATTTAGATGCATTAGCTAAAGAACTTAAAGATCCAAATGTTGCTGCATTTATGGTTGAACCAATTCAAGGTGAAGCAGGTGTTGTAGTTCCTGATGAAGGCTATTTAGCTGGAGTAAGAAAGTTATGTACTGAAAATAATGTCCTTTTTATTGCTGATGAAGTTCAAACAGGTATTGCAAGAACAGGTAAAATGTTAGCAACAGATTATGAAGATGCTAGACCTGATATTCTTATTTTAGGGAAAGCTTTATCTGGAGGTGTTCTTCCAGTATCAGCTGTTCTAGCAGATGATGAAGTAATGATGTGTATAAAGCCTGGTGAACACGGTTCAACCTTCGGAGGAAATCCAATGGCCTGCGTTGTTGCAAAAGCTGCATTAGAGGTTGTTAAGGAGGAAGGTTTAGAAAACAATGCTCTAGAATTAGGAGAAGTTTTTAGATCTGAAATGAGAAAATTGGCTTCAAAAAGTGACTTGGTTAATGGTGTAAGAGGCAAAGGCTTGTTAAATGCTATTTTAATTAACGATACTGAAGACAGTTCTACAGCTTGGGATTTATGCATTAAAATGAAAGAAAATGGTTTGTTGGCAAAACCAACTCATGGTAACATTATAAGATTTGCTCCTCCATTGGTAATAAACAAGGAACAACTAATGAAATGTGTTGAAATTATATCATCAACCATCATCAACTTTAAGAAATAAAAGTCGGTTTTTTAATTAGCCGTTAAGCATAACAGGCATAACTAACATTAGAACATCTTCACCTTCATTGTTTGTTTCTGGAAGAAGTATACCTGCTCTATTAGGAGCTGAAAGTTCAAATACTACGTTTTCAGTATCCATGTTACTCAACATTTCATTGATAAACCTTGAATTGAAACCAATTTCAATTGCTTCACCATCATAAGAACAAGTTAGACGTTCGTTAGCTTCGTTTGAAAAATCAATGTCTTCAGCACTGATACTTAATTCACTTCCGTTTATTTTTAACCTTACTTGATGAGTAGTTTTGTTAGCAAAAATACTTACCCTTCTAATAGATTGTGTAAATGAATGTCTATCAACTGTTAATCTATTTGGGTTTTCACTTGGAATCACAGCCTCGTAATTCGGGTATTTACCATCAATAAGTCTACAAATCAGGGTTGTTTTTCCATAAGTGAAACTTGCATTTGATTCATTGTATTGAATAGTAACTGATTCATCCACAGATGTAAGCAATCCTTTTAATAAGTTCATTGGTTTTTTAGGAACAATAAAAGAGGAAGATTCTGAATATTTTAAATCTGTTCTTCTGTACCTAACTAACTTGTGAGCATCTGTAGCTACAAATGTTACATCGTTAGAATTTAATTGAACAAAAACTCCACTCATAACAGGCCTTAAATCGTCATTTCCAGAAGCAAAAATAGTTTTTTCAATCGCTCTTTGAAGAATAGAGGAGTCCATGTTAACAGAAGATGGAGCTTCAATAACAGGAGCTTTTGGAAATTCCTCACCACTATATCCACTCAATTTATATTTACCGTAATCTGAAGAAATTTCAACACCCATGTTTTCATCTATACTAAAAGTAAGAGGATGATCAGGAAATGTTTTAAGAATGTCTAATAGTAGTTTAGCAGGAATTGCAACATTGCCATTTACTTTAGATTCAACATCTAATTGAGTAGTCATTGTTGTTTCTAAGTCAGAACAAGAAAGTGACAATACTTTTTTATCAATTTCAAATAAGAAATTATCTAAAATTGGTAGAGTGTTTGAACTATTTAAGACACCACTAATTGATTGAAGTTGTTTAAGTAGTGTTTGGCTGGAAACGATAAAATTCATGTGTTAAAAACTTGAGTATAATAGATTGTAAATATAATCAAAAATCAAAAATTTATATTTAAAAAATGAATGTTAAGTAGTTAGTTATTAACATCAATTATTTAGAGAAGTAGGAAAGAGGTTTAAATAAAATGTCCCAATTGAAAAATTGAACCTTTAATAATTCAAATTTATCGTTAATTTTTATGTATGCATATTCTTTATCCCAACCTGTATCAGAAAGTTCATTTTTAATCCTCCAAAGTTGAACATAAGTATTCTTAGACTTAATATCTGTTAGTTTAAATTCTATATGTGGAGTTAAATTAAAAATAGAATCCACGTACAAAGAATCTTTAAATTCAATTCGATTGTAATTTATGTTGTTAAAATGAGTTAAGTAGTGTTTAACTTGGATGGAATCAAAAGAATTAATTTGTTTAGAGTCCTTGTCAAAAAGAGATACTGAATTTTTATTGTTTTGAATAGAATATGATTCATTAGGAAACTGATTAAAAATAGTACTGATAGATTTAATGTGTTTACTATTTGGGTAATTAAAAACCAAATGAGATCTCCAATCTTTCCAATTGGTGAAAAAACGAACATCTAAAGTACCATAAAAACCAGGTTTGTATGTTATGAATGGAACTGAGCTTTTTTGTTTTTTATTTTGCAACAACATGTATGTTCCAAGATGATCATTAGTTGAAGAACCAACATACCACGTTTTAATTGGATCGGTATCGTCCTTAGTAAAGATTTCAACTTTTTTATGCCTTACAGAAAGCATGGTAAGAATATGTTCCACTCCATCTTTTGGAACATCTTGTTTTATTATAGTTCTGTAAAAGGTTTCTAAAATTAGGTTAATGTTAAATGTGTTTGCTAAATATTCAGAGTCGTTAATACGCCATTGATGATCTTCATTTTTTCTAGAAATGGTAATTTCGTTATTTTCTGTATCAGAGATACGAACTTTAGTTATGCTGGCCGTGTCTTTAAAGGCAAAATCTGAAAAAGCTTCACTACTTGTATTGTTGGTTTTACAAGAGTTAAAACCTATGAGTAGGATAGAAGACCAGATGATAAATTGTAGTTTCATTCTAGGAGTTAATTTCTATATTTTCTTTTTCTTATTGTCCAGTAAGAAAACGCAAACAATATTACACCTATAATTGGTAATAAAATGTTAATTAGTTGCCAAAAGTATTTATTGTCGTAAGCCTCTTTTTTAATAAGTCTTGGAAAACTCATTTTAGATCTTAATGGAATTAACTCTTCACGTCCCAAAAGTTCGTCAACTAAGTTTAAGAAAAATGTAGCATTACCGTATTTTAAATAAAAATCTGGAGTTCCAAATTTAGATACTTCAGAAGATAGTAATACGGGTCTGCCTTTGTTTTCACCTGACAGTATGAAGTCGTTTCTAATTAAATCACCGTCACTTATAAATACCATTTTTGTTTCAACACTTTCACTTTTAAAGTTAGTATTTGGGTTGTTAATTAAAGTCTTAAAGTTTTCATTCAGATCCCTATTTTTGTAGTTGGATTCAAAAATTCCTTCAATAAGCCATCCAAATGAAGGTTTATTAACATTTTCATTAGGTTCAAAATTACTTGGATCGTAATTGTAAGTGTTCAAGTAATTGACTCTTGTATTTCGCATAACCTTATAATTGTCAGAAGGTTCAAGTAGTTTGGTCACTTCATTGTTGTTTTCACCAACCACATCAACCGTACTAGCGTATCTTAGTTTTATTGGAGAAACATTTAACATGAATTTATTAATTGGATTTAAAGAAACTACAGGATAAAAAAACCAATTATCAATCAAACCTCTTTTATCTCGTCTGTAAACAGGGGAACATTTTGAGTCACAAATAATATTAGTGTTAAACCTTGCACCATATTTGAACAAAAATGGTTGAAGTCCATGTTCAATTGGCTTGGTCATGGTAAATGAGGAATCTTGAAGAGTCTTATCATTTACGTCCATCATGTCTATTAGCCAAATTACTTTGCCGCCATTCATTATGAATTGATCCAAAATGAATTTTTCACCTTCAGTAAAAGATTTTCGTGGTCTAGCTACAACTAATAAATCAATTGCATTCAGAGAATGAATGTTTTCAGAAAATTTATTTTCATCTTCTTTATATGTTTTAATTATTGTATTATGAAAATAATTGATAATATATCTTTTTACAGCTTGATTAGGTTGGTCTTCTTTGTCAAAAATGTTAATTCTATGCGTTCCAATAGAAATGCTGTCAATATTATTGGAAATAAGTGAGTCGTATTTAAGTTCAGCTAAATCAATTGCTTTGTTGAAGTATTCATTTCTTATTTGTTTTATATAAACGGAATCAACATCGTAGAATTCACTTAATCTATATTTTATCTCTTCAATGTTTAATTCATGTAATTCGCCATGACCTTTTAAAAAAGAAATTCTTTTTTGATTGGGTTGGTTTAATTTTAATAGCGCTTTTACGAAGTTGTATTCAATTTGATCGTTAAAAATGTTTATTATTTCCTGAGAAATAGGGAATCTACCTGGTTGTAGAAGTTGAATGGGTAATGTTTGTTCTCCCATTCTTAATTTAATTGCTGGCCATATTTCAATTTTTTCTTCTTTATTGTCCCTTTTAATTACAATTTCGCTTTTGTATATGCCACTTTCTTTAAGTTCATCCTTCCATTTTTTAGAAAGTTCTAAATCTTCATCTAGGTTAATAAAATTAAATTTAAAATTATCTCCAGCATAAGCTTTAAATTCTGTTAATTTTTCTTTTAATCCAAGTTTTAATTTTTCTATTTCAGCTGGGAAATC
>JAQWRG010000040.1 GCA_029243855.1 Flavobacteriales bacterium
CTTACAGTCATTACTGTTGTTGCAGAGGATGATTGTAATAATGCTGTTATTAGAAAACCAGTTCCAATTCCTAAAAATCTATTGGAAGTCATGCTGCTTAGAATATTTTGCATCCTGCTTCCAGCTACTTTTTGAATACCATCGCTCATGACCTTCATGCCATAAATAAAGAATCCTAAAGCGCCAATCATTATTAAAAGATCAAAAAATGTCATTTTGTTAAATATTAAATCATTAAAAAATATAAATAGGAATAATCAAAAACTGTTTTTTCATGATACTTAAGTACTGCAAATCTATATATCTATGTGATAGAATTATTACATCTACATAAATCATAACATACTGTTAACATTGGGAAATGCTAAGAAACTGGTAGACAGTATGTTAATGCTTTTAAATAGTTTTCAACAGGTTAGAAGGTCTGTTTAATAAGCTAATATTAAGTTATTGTTAAGATTATGATTTTTTAATGCTTTAATAGAATATTATTATGTGATTTGCAGAAAATTTAAATTTATTACAATGAAAAAATTGTTTTTATTTTTTTACATTTTAACATCTATAACCTATTTAGCACAGGATGTAACGAACAACCCATTTGGTAAAGGGTTAATTAATGTGACAGCTAAAGATTCTTCTTGGGCAACTAAAGTTGCTTTTAGATTTCAAAGTCAGTACGAAGGTAATTATGATTTTAGCGATAGTTCTTTTTCTGATAGAGCTTTTGTAAGAAGAGCAAGAATTAAAGGCAGTGGTTATGCTTTTAGCCCTAGATTAAAGTACAAATTTGAGTACGATGTTGCTAATGGATATGTATTAGATGCAGTTTTAAAATGGAATTTTTCAGGCAATTGGACAGTTTGGTTTGGTCAAACTAAACTTCCAGGAAATATTGAAAGAGTATTTTCATCTCAAAAGCTACAATTAGTTGATCGTTCACTTCTGAATTCCCAATTCACTTTAGATAGAGATGCTGGTTTTCAATTGAGACACCATTTTAAAATAGGTAATAATTTTATAGTAAGAGAAAAATTTGCCGTTTCTCAAGGTGAAGGATTAAATCAATTGGGTTTTTCATCAGGCAATGACTATACTGCAAGACTTGAGTTATTACCTTTTGGAAAATTCTCTAAAAAAGGTGATTATTTTGCTTCTGATTTAATACGTGAGCAGAAACCTAAATTGATGTTATGTATGACTTATGATTACAATAAAAACGCTGTACGTTTTAGGGGTCAAAAAGGAGGACAAGTATTATACAGGTTTATTGCCGCTAATGATTTAAGAAATCTTCAGTCAATATTTGCAGATGTTCATTTTAAATATAAAGGATTATCATTTATGGGAGAATATGTTAATCGTATTACTACTAATGGTATAGCTGTTTTGGGAGCTGTTTATGATTCGAATGAGCAAATTATTGATTTTGATGACGCTTACTATACAGGTTCTTCAATTAACCTTCAAATGGGTTATTTAATGAAAAATAATTGGGAGATTGCAGGAAGGTATACTCAAGTTACACCTGAAACGATTACTTTGAATAATAACATAACTCAATATACACTTGGTTTTTCAAGATATGTTGTAGGTCATAATTTAAAAGTTCAGGGAGATATTAGTCTAACACAAGAAGATACTAAGGAAAATAAGTTAATGTTTAGGTTACAAACAGAATTCAATTTTTAATAAAAGAAATATATAATTCGTCAAAAGGCCTTTTATAGGCCTTTTTTTTTGTTAAAATCTTATATTAGTCTTTCTCTAAAATAATTTAGATGAACAATGCTCAAGACGAAATAGCTGTAAATAAGATTTTACTAGTTGATGATGAATCTGATATTGTTGATTTAATTAAATACAATTTAGAAAAAGAAGGGTATATAGTTGCAACAGCAAGTAATGGTGTTGAATGTATTTCTACAGCCAAATCATTTCTTCCTGATCTAATTCTATTAGATGTTATGATGCCTGAAATGGATGGAATTGAAACTTGTATGCAAATAAGAGAAGATAAAGATTTGAAAAATACACTAGTTGCATTACTTACAGCAAGATCTGAAGATTATTCTCAAATTGCTGGTTTTGAATCTGGAGCTGACGATTACATTACCAAGCCAATAAAACCAAGGGTTTTAGTAAGCAGAATCAAAGCCCTTCTTAGAAGAAAAGAAGTAAAGAATACGACCCAAAATGTATCTGATAAATTATCCATAGATGAAGAAAAGTATGTGGCCATTATTAAAGGGGAAGAAAAACTACTGCCTAAAAAAGAATTTGAATTGTTAGCGCTTCTCTTCTTAAAACCTGGTAAAGTTTATACAAGAGAGGTTATACTAAATAAGGTATGGGGAGATGATATTGTGGTTGGAGATCGTACTATTGATGTACACATTAGAAAGTTAAGAGAAAAAATAGGAGATTCTTATATCAAAACCGTCAAAGGTGTAGGCTATAAGTTAGAGCTTTGACATTTTTCGAAACTCATTCAAAATAACACTGGTTGCTCCCCAAACAATTTTATTGTTTAAATCCATATAGGGAACATCAACCTGAAAACGTTGATCTTTAGGTCCAAAAGACATTTTTGTCTTTTTTATCAATTCGCTTTTATATAAGTCATTTACCCTGATTTCAACAATTGATTTAACCTCTCTTGTGTTTGGTTTAAAATTTGGTTTAAAATCACAATAACCTACAAATGGATGAATCAGGAAATTACTTGGTGGAACATAAACTTGAGTCAATTCTCCAATGATGTTAATTTCATCAATTTGTACTCCAATTTCTTCATTACATTCTCTTAAAGCAGTGTCTTTAATGGTTTCGCCAATTTCATTTTTTCCTCCTGGAAAAGATATTTGATTGCTATGCGTTCCTTTGTAGGTTTGACGTTCTATTAAGCAGAAATATATGTCGTTATGATTTGGGTATAACAACAAAAGTGTGCTGGCTATTTTAGGATTATTTTTTTTAATATTTAATTCAACTTTTTTTCTATACGGAGCTAATTCTAAATGAGCTTCAAACCCTGGAAGTGGACGGTTAAATGACTCATATAGTTCATGTATGGTTTCTTTAAAGGTCAAATTATTGATATTTAATATTCAACAAAATGTAAATATCACTAAATCAATTAACCTTTACCAAATTGTTTTCTAATTTTGATTAAAATCAAATGTTATATGGTTGAATTATGGGAAAGTAGTGTTTCATCACGCATAATTATTAATATTATTGGAGCAATCTCCATAGTTGTTGGAGTTTGGATTTTAATTAGA
>JAQWRG010000059.1 GCA_029243855.1 Flavobacteriales bacterium
TTTGCAGAAAAAGGAAAAATTATTATTAAAAAGTCCTACGGATATGCTCACGTTAGAAACAAAGAGAAATTAACGCCTAAGCATACTTTTCAACTTGCTTCAGCATCAAAACCTTTTACAGCTATTGCTACATTACAGCTAATTGAAAAAGGACTTATATCCTTAGACGATTCCGTTAAAAAATTCTTTCCTGAATTTCCTTATTCAAATATTGATGTTCATCAACTTTTATCTCATAGATCTGGGATGAGTCAATACACTCATTTTTGCGATAGACCTGATAGTATTTGGCCAAAAAAAGATTCAACCATTACCAATGAGAATGTACTTCAAATCATGACAGATATTGTTCCTTTAATAAATTACTCACCAAACAAAAGATACTATTACTGCAATACCAATT
This sequence comes from Flavobacteriales bacterium, assembly GCA_029243855.1. GTDB lineage: Bacteria > Bacteroidota > Bacteroidia > Flavobacteriales_D > Parvicellaceae. The sequence continues at coordinate 404 of JAQWRG010000059.1, forward strand.
ATTTGATTCTAGCATCAATCGTTGAGAAAGTAAGTGAGACACTTTTTGAAGAATATTTATCAAATAACATTTTCAAACCATTGGGAATGAATAGTTCGGTTGTTTACAACAGAACCAATAGAGATGAATTGATTTTACCCGTTCAAGGTTATGAAGGAAGAATACCTTGGGAAGATGTTTATCTAAACGGTTGCGTGGGTGATAAAGGCATATACTCTTCCGTTGAAGACTTATTGAAATTTGACAGAGCTTTAAATGAAAATTTTTTGATTAGCGATTCTCTAAAAACTTTAGCATATGAAGGTAAGAGTAAGACTTTTAAACGAATTCAAAACTACGGTTATGGTTTTAGAATTAAGAATCACCCTAAAATTGGTAAAATAATATTTCACACTGGATGGTGGAAAGGATTCAGAATTTACTTTATAAAAGTACTTAACGGTGACCGAACTATAATTGTTTTAAACAATATAAAAAGAGGAAGGTTTCTTAATATTGAAGAAATGGCTACCCTTTTAGATTAGTTATAAATCATTAAGAGCGTTAAGTGACGGTGTGTAATTATTGTCCAGTTTAACCGCACTTAAATACTGTTCTTTAGCTTTTAACTTTTGCCCTTTAATTTCATAACAAACACCTATATTATGGATGGCTTGTACATAATAAGGATTGATAGAAATTGCTTTATTATAAAAACCCATTGCTTCAGTAATGTATTTATCAGCAGCAGTAGTGTCTATAGCGTATTCTCCTAAAAAAGTATTGCCAATATTGAAATATGCTTCTTCAAAAGTTGAATCAATTTCAATTACTTTTTCAAATGAAATTCTAGCTAATGCATATTCTTGATTAAAATGATAATAAAGCCCTCTGTTTCTAAAGGCTTCAATTCCATTTGGGTTAACTTCAGCAGCAGAATTATAATAATTGATTGCAATATTATTACCCAATTTTTCGTGAAGAATTCCTAAAAGGATATATGCATCGTAATAATCTGGATTTACTTCAATTGCTGTTTGATACGATGATTGAGCAAGGTCTGTATTTCCTAATAGATTATAGATCATTCCTTTGATCAAATAAGCTTCGGCATTGGTTGAATTTAGTTTCAACACATCATTTACCAACACCATTGATTCATCTGTTTTCTTTTCAAATAACAGTAGTTTAGCTTTTAACAACTTAGACAAAACAAAATCTTCATCAAGAGAAATACAATGATTTAGATAAATTTTAGATTCATCAATTAAACTAACATCCTGAGAAAAAAATCCATACTCATATAATATAGCTGCCTTTTCATAATTTATTATTGGAGCATCGGGAGATATGCTTATTGCCCTATTGATGTCTTCAATAGCTAAATTGAATTTTTTTATCTCCTTATAATGTATGGCTCTTTTGTAATAACCATTTGAACTTTCGGGTTTTTGAATAATATATTTCTCAATTTCTGATAAAGAAAAATCTTTAGTATTGGAATTAACTACAACAGAATCGTTGACTAAATTATCTGATTCATTTAACTCAATTGATGAATCTGGGGAATCACAACCAATTAAAAAGAATAATAAAAAGTATAAAATATTTTTCATAAAAAAAGGGCTCATATATATGAGCCCTCAAATTTAAAAGATTCCTCTATGAATTAAGAATCTCAGTAATTTTATTTTCCAATTCCTCTAAAAGTTCTGGATTATCTATTAAAATTTCTTTCACACCGTCTCTTCCTTGGCCTAATTTGGTATCCCCATAAGAATACCAAGAACCTGATTTCTTAATTATTTCAAATTCAACACCTAAATCAATTACTTCGCCTGTTTTAGAAATCCCTTGCCCATACATTATGTCAAATTCAGCTTGTTGAAAAGGAGGAGCAACTTTATTTTTAACAATTTTAACTCTTGTTCTATTCCCTAAAACTTTATCGGCATTTTTAATGGCACTTGATCGTCTTATATCAACCCTAACAGATGAATAAAACTTTAATGCGTTACCACCAGTTGTAGTTTCAGGATTGCCAAACATAACTCCAATTTTTTCTCTCAATTGATTGATGAAAATACAACACGTATTGGCCTTGCTAATTGAACCGGTTAGTTTTCTAAGTGCCTTTGACATTAACCTGGCTTGTAAACCCATTTGGTTATCTCCCATTTCTCCTTCAATTTCAGCTTTGGGTGTTAATGCTGCAACAGAGTCAATTACAATAATATCAATAGCTCCAGAACGAATTAAATTATCGGCAATTTCAAGAGCTTGTTCTCCATTATCAGGTTGAGAAATAATAAGATTTTCAATATCTACGCCTAAATTTTGAGCATAAAATTGGTCAAATGCGTGTTCAGCATCAATAATTGCGGCAATTCCACCAGCTTTTTGAGATTCTGCAATAGCATGAATAGCCAAAGTTGTTTTACCAGATGATTCAGGGCCGTAAATTTCTACAACTCTTCCTTTAGGAAATCCACCAACTCCTAAGGCTCGATTTAATGCTATTGAACCTGATTTAATTACATCCAATTCTAACTGAGGCTCATCCCCTAATCTCATTACTGCACCCTTTCCGAATGATTTATCAATACGGTCCATAGTTGCTTTTAATGCTTTTAATTTTTCTTGTTTTACTTCTTCCATTTTTTTAATTTTTCTTCAAATATGATTGCAACACTACGTAAAGTAAATACGTAGTTCTAATTCATAGCTTCTAAAATTTGTTTTGCGTGATCGTTGGTTTTTACTTTCTCAAATAATTTTACAATTTTATTGTTTTCAATAACAAAAGTCTTTCTCAAAATACCTTCATACTCTCGTCCCATAAATTTTTTTAATCCCCAACAACCGTAAGCAGAAATAATTTCTTTGTCAACATCTGCAATCAAAGGAAAAGGCAATTCATATTTGGCTATAAAATTTTGATGCTTAGCAGCACTATCTGCACTTACACCAACTATTGAATACCCCTTACCTAATAAATCTGAATAATTATCTCTTAAATTGCAAGACTCTTTCGTACATCCAGGTGTATTATCTTTCGGATAGAAATACAATACTAATTTTTTTCCTGAAAACTGAGACAAAGAGATACTTTTATCATTTTGGTCAAGTCCTTTAAAGTCAGGAGCATCAGAACCTTCTTTTAGTTCACTCATAATTGTTTGTAAATTTAGATGACAAAGTAGCAAATAAGCAGGAATATTAGCAATTATTGTAAAGTGAACTTATCAACACTTTTAATTCAACACTAAAACAATTGAAAATGGACTTTAACAAAATCACTGAAAGTGAATCTAATTACGATGGTTTAGAACATATGTCGTCTTTAGAATTATTAAAAAGTATGAACCAAGAAGATCAATCAGTTCCAAAAGCAATTGAGTTGGTCATTCCTAAAATTAATGCTCTGGTTCAAAAAATAATTTCTAATATGAAAAAAGGTGGACGTTTGTTTTACATAGGAGCTGGCACAAGTGGTAGATTAGGAATTGTTGATGCAAGTGAATGTCCTCCCACATTTGGAGTGCCACATGGTTTAGTTGTAGGATTAATTGCTGGAGGAGACAAGGCAATTAGAAAGGCAGTTGAATTTGCAGAAGATGACGAAAATCAAGGATGGAAAGACTTAGAAAAACATAAAATCAATAAAAATGACTCTGTTATAGGAATTGCTGCTTCTGGAACTACGCCATATGTAATAGGTGCACTAAAAAAATGCAATGAAAATAATATTTTAACTGGATGCATAACGTGTAATCCAGGAAGCCCAATCGACCAAGTTGCCTCTAACCCTGTTAGTCCAATAGTAGGCCCAGAATTTGTTACAGGAAGCACAAGACTAAAATCTGGAACTGCTCAAAAGTTAATTTTAAACATGTTGTCTACAACTGTAATGATTGCCTTAGGAAAAGTTAAGGGAAACAGAATGGTTGATATGCAATTGAGCAACAACAAACTTGTTGACAGAGGTGAAAAAATGATTATGAACGAGCTAAATGTGAATGCGTATAAAGCCAAAGAACTTTTAAAAGAATTTGGCAGTGTAAGATCAGCTATAATTGGCTACAAAAATTTAGGATAACAATACGGCTAAACGTTTTGATATAATATCAATAAGTTGAGCTAAGCCATTTTTACTCTTATCAGTAAATACTACGTTCATTGAAGATTTAGTTCCATTTCCATGGAAATATACCCTTTCAATTTCTTCAAATAATTCTTTTATTGCTATTTCACCATCTTCTTCATCAATAGCA
>JAQWRG010000060.1 GCA_029243855.1 Flavobacteriales bacterium
ACTCCTTTTTTCTTAGTTAAGCCGGTGGTTTTCTTACCTGTTAATACTCCATGGCAGTACAATCCTTTACCTTTTGATCCAGATGGAGATTCTTTGTCTTGGTCTTTAGATGTTCCTCACGATGAGAGTATAGGTAACCCTACTGGTATACCAATTCCTGGTTATACCAATCCACCGTCTGCACCTGGAACAACATTTTCAATAGACCCAAATACTGGTACTATATCATGGACGGCTACTATTTTGGGAAATTTTGTATACACAGTAACATGTGAAGAGTTTAGAAATGGTGTTAAGATTGGCGAGATCAGAAGAGACATGCAATTTATTGTTTTACCTCAAGGACCAGTCCCTCAATTGATGCCTACCAATACTTTAACATCTTCTTTTAATGGTGTTCCCTTAGCTTTTGGAATGGCTGATTATCCATTCACCTTAAATTTATTTGCCATAGACTCAAGTGTTTCAACAATTTTAGCTGAGGCGTTTGGTGAGCCATTTGTGTTGAATAACCCAATGACTTATTTACAAGCAGCTGATGATCCATTTGTAACAAAATTATCACTTATGTGGTCTCCAACAGCTAATGAGGCAAGAGATAATCCTTATTTAGTTGTCATTAGATTAATGAACGGTACTTTTTCAATGGATTATTCTTTATATGTTAAAATTGCTGAAAATAATGTTGGAGTAGATGAAATTGAAAGTAATGTTGGTAAGGTGTTTCCTAACCCTTCCTCTTCAATTGTTACCATTCCTATGTTTTTAAATAGCAGTCAAAATGTTAAGGTTAATGTTTTTGATAACTCTGGTAGAATGGTTAAATCTATTGATGAAAGTCTGACTTTAGGTAATCATTATCTAATGATTCAAAATCATTTTAAAAGCGGAAATTATATTATTGAAACGGTATTAGATGATGGAACTAGAAGTGTTCAACAGCTAATAGTTACTAAGTAGTAATTTTCCTGAACTTAATTAATAGAGATAATCCTCTAAAAATCATCCATCCTGATAGGGCTATCCATATGGTGTGTAGTCCTGGAGTTAAATAATCTAAAATAAATAGTAATGGAGCAAATACTAAAAATGTTGCATAAATTAACGTGTTTCTCAATTCTACAGCTCTTCCTAATCCTTTAAATAATCCATCAAAAGTGAAGGCTATTGAATTAAAAGGTTGCGCTATAATTACTATCCAAAATATGGACTCAAAAAATACAATTACTTCTTTGTTGTTGTTGAAGAAATAGCCAATATAAAAATAACTTAACGAATAAATAAGCATTAAAATACATGCAATTTTAATATTGATGCTTAAAAGTTTTTTACCCAATAAACTAAGTTTTTTATTGTCATTTTCACCAAGAAATTTTCCTGCAAGTGCATTGCCTGCGTTTGAATAGCCATCAATAAAAAAAGAGGTGAAAATCCAAATGTTATAAGCTATTGTATAGGCGGCAAGTTGTTCTTTTCCATATTGATTGGCAAACCTATTGGAAAGTATGAATACAATATTCAGCACCATTGTTCTGATAAACATATTCAAGAAAATCATCAGCATTTCATTAAAATATGGGCTAAGTTTTTTATAAATTTTAAATTTAAAGGGTGTGTATTTATACATGCAGTATACAGCACATAACATCATTATGGTTTGAGCTAATACTGAAGCCCAAGCAGCTCCTGAAACTCCCATGGGTTCGATTATGTTGTCGACTCCCAAAACAAGTACGAAATCTAAAATAATATTAACTAACCCACCTATCAAGCTTATGTACATGGCCCAAGATGTGTTTTGAAATCCTCTAAATACACCAAAGAATAAAGCAATAAGCAGACTTATTGGAAGTCCAATACTTCTTATTGTAAAATAGTCTTGAGAAAATTCATAGGTTTTAGTTTCAATATTTCCGAATAAAAAGTTAGCAATGGGTTCGTAGAAATATGAAATAGATAAGGCAATTAAAAGGCCAATTAATAAAGTGAGTATAAAAGTTTGAGGAACAAGTGATTTTATTTTATCCAATTGGTTAGATCCAAAATGCCTGCTAATTATTGCAGATAAAGATGTTCTCATTTGAGCAAAACCCCAAACTAGTGTAGCGATAAGTCCAGCAGCTAATCCAACACCGCCTTGAGCTTCTGTTGCGCCATCAGGAATTTGACCTATTATGGCTATGTCTGCTAGGCTAATTAAAGGTTCTGTTATGTTGAATAAAATGGCTGGTATTGCCAGTTTGTTAATTTCCTTAGCTGACAACATTGATTAGAGAAAATCTTTTAGATGATGCGTTGAGTCTAGTCTTATTCCTTTTTCAGTAGATTTTAATTTACAGCATTCGTTTAATGGGTCGTGTTCAAAGAAAAGCGTGTAATTGTTTTCAAATGCATGTTTAAGAAAAAAGTCTTTTTCTTTCATTGTTGTTAATGGCCTTGTGTCGTAACCCATAACATAGGGAAGAGGTATGTGGCCAATACTAGGCAATAGGTCTGCCATGAATACAATTTTTTCACTTTTATAGTTGATGATAGGTATCATTTGACTTTCCGTATGACCGTCAGCAAAAAATACGTCAATATTGTTGAAAACCGATTTTGTAATTGTATTCTCTTTGTCTATCCATTGTAATTGTCCACTTTCTTTAAGTGGAAGTATGTTTTCTTTCAAAAAAGAAGCTTTTTCTCTAGGGTTTGGCTCAATTGCCCAATTCCAATGCTCTTTATTGCTCCAATAAATAGCGTTTTTAAAATAGGGTTCCAAATGGGTTCTTTTCTGGTTAGCCCACTTAACAGCTCCTCCACAGTGGTCAAAATGAAGATGAGTCAGGAATACATCTGTAATGTCATCAATTGAAAAGCCGGCAATATTTATTGATTTCTTAAGAGAGTCATTTCCATGAAGATGGAAATGACTAAAGAATTTTTCATTTTGTTTGTCTCCAATACCAGTGTCAATTAAAATAAGTCTATCGTCTTGTTCGATCAATAAGCTTCTCATGGCCCAAGTGCACAAGTTATTGCTGTCTGGTTGATTTGTTCTGCTCCACAAAGATTTAGGAACAACGCCAAACATGGCGCCTCCATCCAATTTAAAATTCCCAGTATTAATAACATGCAATTTCATGGTTTTAATTTTTAAGTTGTTGGTATATTTTTATGCATTCTGCTGCCTCCTTAATATCGTGAACTCTTAATATTTTAGCTCCATTATTTAAAGCGTACATATTTAAAGCAGTAGTTCCGTTAATTGATTTTAATGAATTGATTTCCAATAAATTATATATCATTGACTTCCTGCTTATCCCAACTAAAATAGGTTGGTTTAATAAGTTTATTTGATTGAGTTCAGACATGATTTTATAGTTGTGTTCAATGCTTTTTCCAAAGCCAAATCCAGGGTCAATAATTACATCGTGAACGCCATTTTTCTGCAAGTTTTTTAACTTGTTTGATAGAAACTTTATAATTTCTTGTGTGACATTATTGTAGGTTGGATTATTTTGCATGGATGAAGGGTTTCCTTTCATATGCATTAAAACATATGGGCATTTATACTTTATAATTACGTCAAATAGTTTTTCATCAATTCCCCAAGCTGATATGTCGTTAATTATACTTGCACCATTAATTAGGGATTCTTCAGCAATTTTAGATCTAAAAGTGTCTACAGATATTATAGCATCAGGAAATGCATTTGTAATTAGTTTTAAATTGGGAATTATTCGTTTAATTTCTTCTTCTTCTTTTACTTTTTGAGCACCTGGCCTTGACGAATATCCACCTATGTCAATAAAATCTGCGCCTTGGCTTAAAAACTTCTCAACTTTATTAAGTAAATCCTTATCTGATTTTATTTTTCCACCATCATAAAACGAATCTGGAGTAAGGTTAATTATACCCATAATTTTTGGTGTGGAAAAATCAATTAGATTTCCTTTGCAATTGATTGAATAATTATCAAGTAAATACGTATCTTTCACCCCTTAAATTTGAGTATTAAAATGCAAAATACTACAACACAATTTGATCAAGTAGTTTCCAAATGTACAGAGATTTTCGAAAAGAAAACCATTGATTATGGAACTGCTTGGCGTATACTTCGTTCTAGTTCTCTTACTGATCAGATATTTATCAAAGCTAACAGAATAAGAACAATTCAAGAAAATAAAGTTTCTAAAGTAGATGAAGGCATTGAGTCGGAGTTCATAGGTATAATAAATTATTGCGTTATGGCCTTAATTCAATTGGACTTAAAGGACGATGAAAGATTGGAATTACCTGCTGAAGATGTGATAAAAATGTACAATCATTATATTAAAACTTCTAAAGAACTCATGCAGCAGAAAAATCATGATTATGGTGAAGCTTGGAGAGACATGCGAATTTCGTCTCTAACTGATTTAATTTTGATGAAAATTCTAAGAGTTAAGCAAATTGAGGATAACAGTGGTAAAACCATTATTTCAGAAGGTATAGATGCCAATTATTTTGATATGATTAATTATGCCATTTTTGCTATGATTCACCTTTCAGAACAATCTTAAAATTATTTATGGAAAATTTATATAAATATTCATCTTGGATAATAAGAATTGGAGTTTCATTGTTGTTTCTTATTTCTGCTATTGCAAAAATATATCCTGATCCATCAGCTTATTTTTCAATTACTACTTTTGAAGCAAAACAAATTGTTCCATTAGGGATAGATCCATTTTTAGCCGCTATACTATCAAGGTTGTTGATTGGTTTAGAGTTTGCTTTAGGCGTTTTGATTCTTTTGCCCTTTTATCTCAAAAAAATAATCATTCCAGTTACTTTAGGTTTGTTGATTTTCTTTTGTATTCAACTTGGAATTGACATTCTTCTTGTAGGAAATAGCGGCAACTGTGGTTGTTTTGGTGCTTTATTGCCAATGACACCTTTAGAAGCTATTGTTAAAAATATTATTCTAATTGGGTTTTTATTGATATTCTTAAAAATTTCACCTAAAGGTGTTTCAAAATCCACAAACTTTAAATTATTGTATATAATTTATATTATAATTTGTTTAGTCCTTTTTGTTTTTATACCAGTAAAATCAATCGATAATCCTGGAGCATTAATTGAAAATACATGTATTGGAGAGTTAGATCCATATGGTCCTGAGCCAGTTTCTTCTAAGTTTTCAAAAGAACTTCCTTTTGTAGATAATGGAAAAGTTATTTTATGCTTTTTTGCTCCTGGTTGTGATCATTGTATGAAATCTGCTAAAGAATTGGCTGTATTAAAAAGTGAATTACAAAATGAATTCCCTTGTGTTCATATTGTTTTTATGGATGAAGAAGCAGATAGAATTCCTGAATTTTTTGATTTTGCAGGTTTTGAGTTTAATTTTCAGATTATGGATTTAGCACTTTTTTGGGAAGTATTAGGTTTTGAAAACGACACACCTGGTGTTTATTACTTTTGGAATGGCAATTTGTTAGGTGATTTTCAAGGTATAAATGAAGATGAATTTGATGTTGATAAATTAAAAAAGCTAATACAGTCCAAATAGCCTATTTAGAAATTTAAATTATATAGTGTTAAAATATTTTTTAAAAAAATCACTTTACGGAATCTTAGTTTTACTCGGAGTAATCACTATAGTCTTTTCTATTTATAGTATAAAGCCAGGCGATCCAGCTACACTCTCAGGGGGTCAACAAGCATCAAAAGAAGTAGTTGACAACATTAGAAAGGAGTGGGGCATAGATCAGCCAATTCATATTCGTTATTTTCAGTTCTTAAATGATGTTTCATTAATTTCTTTTTACAATACACAAGAAGCTGAAAGTCGTTTTTTTTATGATAAGAATAAGTATAAAGGTGTTGCTGTATTACCAGTGTCTTCTAATTTTAAATTAGTTTTTAAACTACCTTATTTAAAAAAGTCTTACCAATCAAATAGGTATGTAACTGAAATTATTTCTGAAAAACTACCAGGCACCATAATATTAGCTATTGCGGCAATTTTAATTGCAACCATTTTTGGAATATTATTTGGATCAATTAGTGCTTTTTATCCAGATGGGTTTTTCAATAAGTTTGCTATCATAACTTCTATAGCTGGTATGTCTTCACCTTCCTTTTTCATGGCATCCATCATCTCAGTTGTTGGAGGTTATTATTGGGCAGAATATATTGAGCTTCCTGTTTTCCCTATTGTATTGGCATTGCTTTTTATTATTGTTGGATTCTTTACATATAAAAAGTCAAAAGGGTTAAAAAATATTTTTAAATCCATTCTTTTTATGGGGTTTAAAGGTGGTGTTATTGGCATTGGTGTTTGGATTTTTTATTTGTTTTTTCAAAATATATTTGATTTACATGCTTTGGATTTTATTGCATCATCTGTATCTATACCTGGTACTGGACTAGATCCTAGCGGGTCTATAATTGAAATTAATGACATTACTGGAATTAAAGAATACCATTGGGAAAATTTGATTTTACCTAGTCTTACTTTAGGTATTCGTCCCCTTGCTATTGTTACTTTACTAACAAAGAAATCAATGATGGATGTGCTTTCAAGTGATTTTGTAAGGACCGCTAAATCTAAAGGTCTTAGTTCCTATGCAATCATAAGTAAGCATGCTTTGCCAAATGCTCTAAATCCTGTTATAACAGCCATTTCAGGATGGTTTGCATCACTTTTAGCAGGTGCAATTTTTGTAGAAATGATATTTAACTGGGATGGAATTGGAACAGTTCTTGTTGATGCATTGAAAAATGATGACTTACCAATTGTTATGGGCATAACGCTAACCATATCAGTTATTTTTGTATTCATTAACATTGTGGTTGATTTATTGTATAGTATTATTGATCCTAGAGTAAGATTAAATTAAAACGTATATGAGAAAAAAAATTGTTGCAGGTAACTGGAAAATGAATATGAATAAAGCTGAAGCTAATGCTTTATTTAATGATATAAATGGATTTGAAATTCCAGAAGGAATTAATGTCGTTGTTGCACCCCCATCTTTGTATTTGACTCAATTTGCTGTTACAAATAGTAAACTAAAGCTTGCTTCCCAAAATGTATCTCATGAGATGAATGGGGCTTTTACTGGTGAGATTTCAGCTGAAATGTTATCCTCAATTGATTTAACTTATTCTATAGTAGGTCACTCAGAAAGAAGGGCTTATAATGGGGAAAATGATAAATTAATCAGTAAAAAAATTGATTCTTTATTATCCTATAATTTAACCCCAATTTATTGCTGTGGAGAATTAAAATCCGATAGAGAAAGTGAGAATCATGAGAATGTTGTTGAAACACAAATAAAGGAGGCCTTATTTCATCTTTCTAATGATCAAATTAGTTGCATAATAATTGCTTACGAACCTGTTTGGGCTATTGGTACTGGTTTAACAGCTAGCGCTAAAGATGCACAGCAAATGCATGCACACATTAGAATTGTAATAGCAAAAAAATATGGTTCTGATATAGCTGAAAATATAAGTATATTATATGGAGGAAGTTGTAAACCAGAAAATGCAAAAGAACTTTTTTCACAAAGTGATATTGATGGTGGCCTTATTGGAGGAGCAGCATTAAATGCTGATTCATTTAAAGAAATTATTTATTCATTTTAATGGACTACACGGAGTTTAAAATATCGTTTAAAAAAATAGCTCCTATTAATGATGTTGTTAAGTCAGTTTTAAATGAAATTGGTTTTGAATCTTTTGTTGATGCTGATAACGGTTATAGTGGTTTTATTCCTTCTGATTTATTCTCAAGTGAAGTTACGTTGTCAAAAATTAGTCATTATAAAAACTTGATTGATAAAAATGAAGTAATTAATCATCCGTATCAAAACTGGAATAAAAAATGGGAATCGTCTTTTAAGCCTATAAAGATTAACGAAAAATGTATAATTCGTTCTTCTTTTCATAAACAAGAAAACGTTCAATACGAAATAATCATTAACCCTGAAATGTCTTTTGGAACTGGACATCACGAAACTACTCAGCTAATGGCGTCTGTACTGTTGTCTCAAGAAATTAAGAATAAGAGAGTATTGGATATGGGTACTGGTACAGGAGTTTTGGCAATTCTTGCTGAATTAATGAATGCAAAAACAATTGATGCTGTTGAAATAGATGAAAAGGTATATGAAAACGCGATTCTTAACAGTCAATTAAACAATTGCTCAGCCATTTCATTTATACATGGAACTGGGAAAAATATTCAAAACAAGGAATACGATGTTTTATTGGTAAATATTAATCGCAACAGCATAATTGAAGAGTTTAAATACTACAATTCTTCAATGGTTAAAAATTCAATTATTATTTTGTCAGGGTTTTATAAATCTGATGTGTCAACCATTGAAGAAAAGGGTAGTAGTTGTGGTTTAAAATTTTTATCTTCAAAATCATATGATGAATGGGCTGTTGTGGCTATGCAAAAGACTTAACTATGTTTAAAAAAATAACATACTCAATAGTAATAGTTTTATTTTCAATTAATCTGATATCCGGACAAATTGTCAAGTTTACACCTGAACCAGAAAAGTTTTTAAAAGAGCTTCAATCGTATTTGGGAACAGTTAATAAGGTCGATGCAAAGAAATTTGTTAGTGATTTTGAACCCATTTGGTTGGGTGATTTTTTCAATCCTGATATTAAAGCTCACGTTTATGCCACTGTTAATTTAATGGGTGAGAAACACTTAAAAGCTTATCCAGATTATAAAAATTATTTTTCTGCAATTTATGAATTCGCAACGTCTGGAAAGACCCCTAAAAGCTTTGAAGATTGGCAAAGTACATTGGATAGGGTGCTTAATGGAAGAGATAAGAAAAGAATGTCTAATTATCTTAAAACCTCAAATTTTTTATTCTCAAATAATTCTATTTATGTGGCTTCATTAACGCCAGGTTCAACTATATGGAAGATTACCAATAAAAACTTCACATTTAGCTACAATAAAGTACCAATTATTCATTTCCAAAATACAGATTTAAAGTGTTATTCAAAAAACGATAGTAGTGTTATTTACAATACCAGTGGAGATTTTTATCCATTGACTAACATATGGATTGGTAATGGAGGTCGAATAACATGGGAGAGAGCAAAGTTAGACAAAGAAAAAGTGTTTGCCGATATTAAAAAATATTCAATTTCGCTGAAAAGTTCAGGTTTTATGGCCGACTCTGTTTTGTTTACAACTCAGTATTTTTCTAATCCTGTTCTTGGTAAATTAACAGAGAAAGTGTTGTCAAATTTAGGTCCTAAAAAAGTTAAATATCCTAATTTTGAATCCTTTGATAAAAGACTATTTATAGAAGATTTGTTTCCAAATGTAAATTACGATGGAGGTTTTTCAATAAGAGGAAGAAATTTGTTTGGATCGGGTTCTATTGATGATCTTGCTAGAGTAACTTTTAAACACCATGGAGAAGAATTTTTAACCGCAGAGTCATTGAATTTTATCATAAATGATTCTGAAATTTTTTCAGAAAAAACCAGAGTAAAGTTTAACATTGAAAAGGATTCTATTTTCCACCCATCAGTTGGTTTAAATTATTCTAATACCATAAAAAAAGTAACCTTAACCAGTGGGGATAACGGAGTTTCTGCAGCACCATTCTACAACAGTTATCATAAACTAGATATGTATATCAAAGCACTTTATTGGAAAGTTGGTGATCCTGTGATTGATTTTGGGTCTGTGTTTGGGAGTACTGATGTTTCTGCTCATTTTGACTCACAGAATTATTTTGACAAAAGAGTATACGATTACCTTACTGGAATGGACTTTAACCCTTTAATTAAAATTAGAAATTTTTCTAAAGATTATGGAGATGTTCAATTTCCGGCTTCTCGTTTGGCAACTTCAATGAATCAATCTGTACAAGATTTAGAATTTACATTATTCCAATTAACAGAATTAGGTTTTGTAAGCTACGATTCAGATCGAAAAATTGTAACCGTTTCAGATAAACTTTTCAACTACATTAAAGCAAGAGCAGGTAAAATGGATTATGATGTTATTGTGATTAATTCCAATAATAAGACCAATGCAAGATTAAGTTTATCATCAAATGATATGTCAATTTTTGGAGTTGATAGAGTTTTATTAAGTAATGCTCAAAAAGTTTGGTTTAAACCTATGAACGAAGAGGTTATGGTTAAAAAGAACAGAGAGTTTGAATTTGACGGTCTTATTACAGCAGGTAAAACACAATACTACGGAAGTGGTTTCAATTTTGATTACGATAATTTTGAATTGCATTTAGGAACTTGTGATTCAATGTTTTTATGGCCCAACTATTTAGAGTCTAAGAAAAAAGGGCAATTGGTTCAGTCTCTTTCTATAATCGAAAATATTAAAGGTGTAATTCAAATTGATAGTTCGAATAATAAAGCAGGAATTGATACTTCATTGCATGATTTCCCAAAGCTTACATGTAACGTTGATTCTTATGTGTATTATGATGATAAGTCAATAAATAATGGCGTTTATGCTCGTGATAGTTTTATGTTTATAATTCATCCGTTTGTAATGGATAGTTTGGACGATTACACCAATCAGGCTATTTCATTTAAAGGTGAATTTATGTCTGGAGGAATTTTTCCAACGTTTGATGAAAACTTAACTCTTCAAGAAGATTACTCTTTAGGTTTTATTAGGAAAACACCTACAGATGGATATAATTTATACGGTCATTTGGCCAAATTTGATAAC
>JAQWRG010000131.1 GCA_029243855.1 Flavobacteriales bacterium
CCTTTTATGGACAAGGAATGAATGGTGGATTTGAGGATTGCACTGTACTTTGGGACCTTTTTATCACACACAATGGCAACTGGGAAAAAACATTTAAAGAATATGAAATCCAGAGAAAACCTGATGGAGATGCCCTTCAAGATTTATCTTTACACAATTATTATGTAATGAGAGATTATGTTGCCGATCCTAAATTTCTGCTTCAGAAAAAAATTGAAGCTAAAATAGCTGAAAGACACCCAGAAAAGTGGATGCCGCTTTACAGTCAAGTCACTTTTAGCCACATACGTTACTCTGACGCATACAAACAGGGTAAAAAGCAAGATAAAATCATGAAAGAAGTTCTTAAAAACCCAAGAATTAAAGAAATATGGGATTCTGAAGAAATTGAAAGTGAAATTTTATCCAAATTATGATTAAAAAAACACTATACATATCTATTTTAATTCTGTTAAATGCCAGCAACATTGCTGGGCAATTATATCAAAAAAAGAAACTGCCATTAGTAGACTTAAATGGCTCTTATAAAATGAATCATTTTTTTGTAAGTCCAGGGCTTACTTTTATGTTGCCGAACGAAAGTAAACTTTTAGGTGGTGTTGACAATGACGATATAAATGCAAGAGGAAGGGTAGCCTATAAATTTGAAATTGGTGAATACTATATATTTCCTGGAGGAGGAAACATTTTTAACTACATGGATTACTCATTATCTTATAAGAAGTTGTCTGGGGTTGAAATTAATGCAAACAATACAAAATCAATTTTTAAAAAAAGATACTTAGGTCTAAACTATAACCTTAACAACATCATTCAATTGACCAATACTAATTTTTTACAGAATTCAATCGGTCTTAACTTAGATTTTATGCTTTTTGAGAAAAAACCTAGTCCGGCTCCAAATGACCCGAAAAGGTTACTATTGTCTCTTCATTATAAATTTGGATACGGCTTCAAAATTCAAAATAGATTATTTATAATTCCAAGCATTGAAACACCAATATTAAATTTAAGACAATGGGAAAGCTGGAAATCTACCTATGGAATTTTTAACAGTAGATATCGTCCATTATTATTTTCCGTTAGAATTTTATGGTTAAAAAGACCTAACCCAGGAGATTGTCCTCCAGTTTATACAGACCCTAACGAGCAAAAAAGGTATGAACAAAACTTTATGGAATAATTATGAAAAGTAAAAAAACATCTAGCGAATCTTTATCTGTTCAAACCAAAATGGTTCTCCCGCATGACACCAACCCACTTAACACATTATTTGGAGGAAGCTTATTGGCATGGATGGATGAAATAGCCAGTATTGCAGCGCATAAACATAGCGACAGAGTTGTGGTAACAGCATCGATTAACAATGTGTCGTTTACTCAACCAATATTTGCAGGAGAAATCGTAACGTTAGAAGCTAAAGTTAGTAGAGCATACAACTCATCAATGGAAGTGTTTGTTGATGTTTTTGTAGAAAATTCTAATGGTAAAAGAAAAAAATGCAATGAAGCGATTTATAACTTTGTTGCTATAGATCAAAATAGAAACCCTATTTCAGTCCCAGCCTTAATTCCTGAAAGTCAGGAAGAAAAGTCAAGATTTGATTCTGCCCTTAGAAGAAAACAATTAAATTTAGTTTTTGCTGGTAAAATGAAGGCAGAAGAAGCAACAGAACTTAAAAAATTACTTTTTCCAAATTTATAATGAGAGCTTTAAAATGTATTGACATATTTAATCTTGCAATTGCGGATTTCCATATAACAGAACATGTAGATGCTTTGACAAAGAACCCATATACTGAGAGTTCAATTGAGCATGTTCTTTATTCTAAATGTTGGATTGATACTGTTCAGTGGCATTTAGAAGATATTATAAGAGACCCAAATATTGATGCAATTGAAGGAATGACCATTAAAAGACGGATTGATTCTTCCAATCAAGATCGAACTGATATGGTTGAAAAATTAGACGACTATTACATCTCTATTTTTAAAGATTCTATTCCTGATGAAACAGCAACCATTAATACGGAAAGTCCTGGTTGGGTTATCGACAGATTATCTATTTTATGCCTTAAAATATGGCATATGAAAGAGCAAGTTGAACGTAAAGACACTAGTGAATCGCATAAAAAAACATGTGAAGCCAAACTATCAATTCTTCTAATTCAAAAAGAAGATTTAATTAACTCTTTTGATTTATTACTTAACGAATACCAAGAGGGTAAAAAAAGAATAAAAGTATACCGTCAAATGAAAATGTATAATGACGAAGATCTAAATCCAGTACTTTATAAAAAAGACAATTCTTGAATATTTTAATCATACGTTTTTCTGCTTTAGGAGATGTTATTTTAACAATTCCAGTGGTAAATACGTTAGTTGAAAGCTATCCAAATTTAAATATTTGGATTTGTTCAGATTTTAAAAATAAAACGTTATTTGATTTTAGTGAAAGAGTTCATTTTATTGGTGCTGATCTTAAAGGTAAACACAGCAACATTCAAAAGCTTATCTCATTTGTAAACGAAACCCATTCCAGTATTAAATTTGATGTTGTATATGACCTACATGATGTGATTAGGTCTAAGATTATCCGATTCAATTTTTCAATTAAAGGCGTAAAAACAAGAAAGTTTAACAAAGGAAGAAATGAGAAAAAGAGATTGATTTCCAAAAAAATAGATTTTCAAAAACTTAAACATACTACAATACGATACTTAGAAACTTTCAAAAAAGATTTTGACAAGTTGAATATTACTTATTGCTACCATCCATTATTAAAATCACTAAACAAATTAAGTCCCTCATCAAATAGCATAGGAATAGCTCCTTTTGCAGCACATTCAAGTAAGGAATGGCCATTAGAAAATTTCATTCCAATTATCAACTGTTTTCCCGAATATAAATTTATTTTTTTCGCTTTTGGGAAAAGAGAAATTTCACTGGTAAATCAAATTTTTATAGGCTTTAAAAATTACTCAATAATTGATAGCAGTCTAAATTTTAAAGAACAAATTCAACTTATTAATGGCTTGAATGCAATGATTGTTATGGATAGTGCCAATATGCATCTTGCTTCACTTACCTATACAGATGTTATTTCCATTTGGGGACCTACCCACCATTTCACGGGATTTGGGCCTTTAAATAATGAGCAGAATGTTGTTGGAATTCCCCAATCAGAGCTAAAATGTCGGCCTTGCAGTATTTATGGGAAAATAAATAACAAATCAAAGACTTGTGCTCAGGAATCAATGCGCAAAATAAAACCAGAAATGGTAATAAAAAAGTTAAATGAAATTATTAACTAACTTCTTCTAATTCAAAAGCAAAGTTTTCCATTATTTGATTGCAAAGTAGCTTTGTACAAGCATCTTTAACTTTATCAGATGCTGCACCTTTAGAATCTGCATCAACAAATAAAGTAACATGTTTACCTATTCTAACATTACTTATTTCGTTTAAACCTAAGTTCCCCATGCTTTGAGTAACTGCCTTCCCCTGAGGATCAAGTAATGCATCGTGAGGCATAATGTCAATATTTGCTTTAAACTTCATTTTTACTGTTTTTAATAATTGAAATAATGAAGTACAAAAGTAAAATTATTGGCAAAATGAAATAGTATTTTAACATTAATAATGAAATTATTATTGTCATCAAACTAAAAAACAAGAAGAAATATAGGTGCTTGTTATCATTTAGTTTTAGGTTTTTTGTCTTAAACGACATGAACTTAATTTTTGAAACCATTAAAAAGCTAGATAAACTTAAAACAGCGACATAAATTAAATCAATGTTTGGAATTGAAATCTCATTTTGATATTTAAAAAACAACAAGCTAATGGAAAGAATAAATAAAGCATTTGCAGGGGTTGGAAGTCCAATAAAACTAGTGTTTTGAGATGAGTCTGTCACATTAAACCTAGCTAGTCTTATGGCAGAATTCAATGGTATAAAAAACAAAGGCAACACATAATATGCCAAACCTTCAGATTGTAAAACTAAGTTTAGAGCAATAAAAGATGGGGCCAAACCAAATGTAACCATATCAGCTAAGGAATCTAATTGAGCTCCAAGCTCAGACTGTACATTTAAGCGCTTAGCTAAAAAGCCATCTAAAAAATCAAATGTGGCAGAAAGTAAAATACAAATGCAAGCCAATAGAAACTCATTATCGAAAGCCAAGCATATTGCTAGGCAACCTCCACACACATTCAAAAGAGTAAATAAATTTGGAATATGTTTTTTCATATTAAAATTTAGACTAAAATAATCAACCTTACGTTCTTAATACTAATAAATGATATTATTTAAATAATGAATTTAATATCCTTATTTTTGTAAGATGAGAATAATTATAGTTTTTTTTGGCTTGTGTTTTTCCACTTTAACCTGGAGTCAAAACTTTAATGCTCCAAAATACAGCAATGAATTCATGAATATTGGGATTGGAGCAAGAGCTTTAGGCATGTCTAATGCTGTTGTTACATCAACCAACGATGCTACATCAAGTTTTTGGAACCCTGGCCACCTAACTGAAATTGATAATGATCTTCAAATAAGTTTAATGCACTCTGAATACTTTGCTGGTATAGCAAAGTTTGACTTTGGGAGTATTGCTAAAACTATTGATGATAAAAGTGCTTTTGGAGTTTCGTTTATTCGATTTGGCGTTGACAACATCCCCAACACTACCGAACTTATTGATGCTCAAGGGAACGTTAACTACGACAGAATCTCCTATTTCAGCGCTGCTGACATGGCTTTTTTACTCAGTTATGGTAGAAAAATCAAAGACAACTGGATGTTTGGGGGTTCTGCTAAAATAATTCATCGAAAAGTCGGAGATTTTGCTTCAGCTTGGGGCTTTGGATTTGATTTAAGCTCTACTTATTATAAGGATAGTTGGGTATTTTCCTGTGTTGCAAGAGATGTAACTTCAACATTTAACAGCTGGAACTACCAACTTTCTGATCAAATGATTGAGACCTTTACTTTAACTGGGAATGAAATTCCTCAAAACAGTTTAGAATTAACATTGCCAAGAATAATTCTTGGAGCTTCTAAAAACTTTGAATTTAAAAATAATCTATCGTTGTTGGTTGAACTAAATTCAGATATTACTACTGATGGTCAAAGAAATGTGTTAATTGTTGGAGACCCATTTTCTATAGACCCTCATCTTGGGGCAGAATTAAATATCAATAATTATGTATTCTTAAGAACTGGACTAGGTAACATTCAAAAAACATACGACTTAAACAACAAATCTATTGTAACTATTCAGCCTAATATTGGAGTTGGCTTACAAATCAAAGGAATAACCATAGATTATGCTTTGACAGATATTGGAGATGCTTCTGTTGCTTTATACAGCAATGTTTTTTCCCTAAGAATTAATTTAAATCCTAATTAATTTGAAAAATTTAATTCATTTTTTTCTTGGCTTTTTTCTAGTCTTAAATGGACTTACGTTTTATTCCCAAACGTACGGAAATGAATGGGTTGACTACAATCAAAAGTACCTTGAGTTTCCCATTGTAAAAAGTGGCATTCAGCGAATCAACTACTCTGATATTAGCAGCGGAGTATCTAGTTTAGGGTTTAACATTAACACCATTTCAAATTCCGGATTTCAAATATTTGGCAGAGAAAAAGAAGTTTCAATTGAAGTATTTGACAACAACAGCAATGGATTTATTGACAGCAACGACTATATTCAATTTTATGCTGAATCCAATGATGGTTGGTTGGATTATCTTGTTTACGACTCTTTAGGGTTTTCAGCAGATGACTACTACAGCTTATTTAACGACACCATTCGTTATTTTTTAACATGGAATAATGGATTTAACAATAAAAGAATACTGAATGAAACAGATGTGAGTTTTTCCAACTACAACTCTATTGACTATTGTTGGAAAAAAACATATGTTAAATATACTGACAACTATGCTCTTGGACCTCAACAAAGTGGTTTATCTAGTCCTAAATACGAAAAAGGAGAAGGCTGGGTTGGTCCTTCCCACGGTAAAGGGGGGAATTACACAGAAACGCTTAGTACAGTTAATTATTACAACTCCGGACCAAATGCATTTGGAAGTGCTTCAATAACTGCTGTCAATAATTCCAGTTCTAATTCAAATGGAGACAACCACAATACAAAACTTTTTATCAACAACAGCTTGGTTTTTGATTCGTCCTACTACTCATATGACTTATTAAAAATTCCGTTTTTAGTTAATTCGAACTCATTGAGCAATTCTATTGATGTCAAACACAACATTGGAAATATTGGTCAAGGAACCGATTATCAGCATGTTTCATCCATCACGTTTTGGTATCCTCATTCAGGAAACTTTGCAACTTACAATGAATTTAAATTTGGGCTTTCACACAACAACATTCAATCAAAATCCAGATTTACAATTTCTCAATTATCTAATAACATTACTACACCTCATCTATACATGTTGGATGATATAGTTCGTAAAATACCTTTGACTCAAAATGGGAACGATTGGGAAATTGTTACTCCTCCACCCTCAAGCGATACAGCTTTATATTATATATGTGATGGCAACAATTATAACATAATTTCTAATTTAAACCCAGTTAATGGGAATGGCGGATTTACAGACTATCAAACTTTACAATTAGACAGTGCTTTTTTAATAATTACTCACCCCTCATTATTAAATTCTTCAAAAAACTATGCTACCTATAGAGCTCAACAGTATGATACTCTAGTCGTAAATATTGAAGATTTATACAATCAATTTGCAGCTGGTATTTATAAAAATCCATTAGCAATTAAACGTTTTTTAGCCTTCACTATGGATAAGTGGCCTAGCTGGCCATCTCATCTTTTTCTTGTTGGAAAATCTATTCGATTAAATGATGAATTTGATGCTGGATCAAGAAAGGACTCTTTAGCATACAAAAACAACCTCGTACCTTCATGGGGATACCCTTGTTCTGACAATCATTTTTCAGTTGGATTAGTCCCAGGGAAAAAGGGGTATTGTATTCCTATAGGAAGAAGAAGTTTGTCTACAAACGCAACATTAGATTCTTATTTAAATAAGGTGATTGAACTAGAGTCAAACCAAGGAACCAACTCACCTTATACCATACAAAATAAAGAATGGCAAAAAAATATTTTACATTTTTCAGGTGGTAGCGATAGCACAGAACAGGCTTATATGAAAAATTGGCTAACGTTATTTAAGGATGTAATAGAAGACACCTTATTTGGTGGTGAAGTAAGTACTTTTGGTAAAGATCCATTTTCTTCAATAATCAACCCAACTGAATTTCAAGAGGTTCAGCAACATTTAGAAGAAGGTGTTTCTTTAATTACTTTCTTTGGGCATGCTTCATCAGGAGGAGGCTTTAGTCAAAATATTGATGATGCTCAGAACTGGAACAATCCTGAAAAATATCCTATAGTAATTGGACTTGGCTGTTCTTCTGGAGATTGTCATAACTTAGATACCAATAGTTACTCCGAACAAATTGTTTTACCTGCTCAAAGCGGGGCTATATGCTTTATTTCCACCGTAAAACAAGGATTTATTCCCTATATAAATAATTATACTCTTTTTTTATATCGAATTATTGCTCAAAAGGGCTATAACAAATCCATTGGACAACAAATGGTAATGGCCATTGATTCTATAGAATATGACACCCAGGGGAACATTTGGAATCCTATTTTTGAGAGTAATTACAATGGAATGTCTTTGCAAGGCGACCCGGCAGTTAAACTTAACATGCATGAAGGCCCAGAAATTGTAATCGACAATCAATACGTCTGGACTGAACCATCAATTGTTGATTTAGGTGTAGATAGTTTTGATTTAAATTTCATTGCCTTTAACCTTGGAAAGGCATTTACCGACTCCGTTTTTGTAGAAATTAAAAGACAGTACCCAGATGGTTCTGACACTGTGTATTCTAAAATGGTAAAAGGAATACTTAAGAAAGACACCATTTCGTTTAAAATAGAATCAAATCCTCAAAATAGTGTAGGCAGAAATGTTTTTGACATTTCAATTGATTTACCTATTAATTTAATTCCAGAAATAGCTGACGACCAAAACAACAATCAGGCTCAATACATTATTAATATTTCTTCCAATTCAATTTTACCCATATGGCCATATGATTTTAGTATTATTGGTAATTCAATTGATACATTAAGAGCTTCAACGGTAAATCCTTTAGAAAAGTTGAATGATTATTTTTTTGAAATTGACACTAACGATCAATTTAACTCTCCCCTGTTGATGCGTCAAACCATTTCCTCCACAGGAGGTGTTATTGAAGCACAACCTAACAATTGGATTAATGCTAGTACAGGAAGCTTAAGCCCCTTAAACTTTGAAGACAGTACTGTATACTATTGGAGATGCTGTCCTGATAGTTCTGTATTAGATTGGAAATCTAGATCTTTCCAATATATTGAAAACAAATGGGGATGGGGTCAAGCTCACTTTCCACAATTTCAAAACAACCATTACAACAACATAGATTACAACTACTTAGACCGAACTTTTAGTTTTTCTCCTACTTTAAAAAGTGTTAGTTGTAAAAACTATGTACAGCATGTTGTTTTGAGTCCACAATGGTCTGGAACACTTTGGCAAGTTAATGGACAAACTGCCGATTACGGGGGTTATATAACTCCTGGAATAATGATTGGCGTAATTGACCCCAACACATTAGAGTATTGGAAAACTCCTTTTATAGACTATTCTGTTTCACCTGCAGACACTTTAAATCCTGATCATTGCTTTGGTCAATT
>JAQWRG010000068.1 GCA_029243855.1 Flavobacteriales bacterium
AGTACTTAATAATAGGTCTTCTTCAAAGTTATTACTCATGATTTGATATCCATAGGGAAGGCCACTAGAGTGATTTGTTATTGGAATTGAAATGGCAGGCATTCCTGTTAAATTAGCATGAACCGTAAAAATATCTTGTAAATACATGGCAATTGGGTCATTTATTTCGCCAATAGAAAATGCCGTTGTGGGGGTTGTTGGAGTTAAAATAACATCATTGTTATTAAGTAATTCTTTCGTTTTATCTTTTAGAAGCCTTCTAACTTTTTGTGCTTTAGAAAAATAAGCATCGTAATAGCCGGCACTAAGAACAAAATTTCCAAGCATTATTCTTCTTTTCACTTCAATACCAAACCCTTCAGTTCGTGTAGCCAAATAAGTAGACTCAATATCATGTGAATCGTTACTTCTGTAACCATAATGAGCACCGTCATATCTAGCTAAATTTGAACAGGCTTCAGCAGTGGTTAAAACATAATAATTTGGAACAATGTATTTAATAAAAGGAAAATCAACGATACTAACCTCATTTCCTAAATCTATTAATGTTTGAATATTTTGGTTTAGGTTGTCTTTAATCTCAGGATCAAGACCATCAAAATTCAAATAATCTTTAGGAACAGCAATTCTTAATTTACTATTCGGAGTTTTAATCACGGATGAAGGTTTTGATTCTCTTGAAGTTGTGCTGTCAAATGCATCTTCTCCGCTCATAATATTAATTAAAAGTGCAGCATCATCAACGGAATGTGTAAATGTTCCTATTTGATCAAAACTTGAAGCATAAGCAAATAAACCATATCTCGAAATTCGACCATAACTAGGTTTAACTCCAACAACCCCACAAAATGAGGCAGGTTGCCTTATGGAGCCCCCAGTATCAGAACCTAACGAAGCTAAGCAAAGTCCTTCAGCAACGGCAGCTGCTGAACCACCAGAAGAGCCTCCTGGGACTTTAGAGTTGTCATGCGGGTTTAATGTTGGACCATAAATGCTTTTCTCATTTGAACTGCCCATGGCAAATTCATCACAATTTAATCTTCCTATAATGATCGCATCTTCTGCAATTAATCTTTCAATGGCTGTTGCTGAAAAAATTGATTCAAAATTTTCTAATATTTTAGATGCTCCAGAGGATTTGTGGTTTTTATAACAAAGATTATCTTTAATTCCAATGACCATTCCAGCAAGCGAACCTTGAGTTCCAAGCTTTATTTTTTTAGCGATTTCCTTAGCTTTTAATAAGGCTTCAGCATCAAAAACTTCAATAAAAGAATTTGTTTGTGATGCGTTAATTTTTTTTAAATAATCAGAAACTAATTCTTCTAATGAAATTTCACCATTAGAAAGAAGTGGCTGGATTTGTTTTAAAGCCGAAAATGTTTTCAATGTTGATTTAATCTTTTGTGTTGGAATCAGCATCAGGGTCTGATTTAACCCCATCCTTAAATTCTTTAACGCCTTTTCCAATACCTTTCATTAACTCAGGAATTTTTTTACCTCCAAATAAAAGTAATACAACAAGGACTATTAACACTATGCCCCAGGGGCCCATTTTTTGAATAAAAAGTAAAGAAAGATTCATGTTGATTATTTAATGTAACTATAAAAATAAGATTAATACTTAAAACCTACCATTGCTGAAACACACCCTTCAATTTCTTCTTCACTAGGTGTTTCTAATTCAGGAGCTATTAGACTTATGATTAACCTTTGTGTAGAGGCAACTTTAAAGTCATAGGCTAAGTCAGTTTCACCAAGACTGTCAAAAATCAATCTCCTATTTTCATCTCTAACCGTAAAATGAACATTTGGAAGAATTGCATCAGCACAAGCTATTATTCTATAATCTTGCCCCTTATAGAAAGTCAGCATAAATTCAGATTTATTTCCTGGATTTATTTCGCTATAGTTCAGCTGACCAGTAGGAATGTATCCTCCCAAAAGAGGTTCGCAATTTGATTTTACAAATCCACGACATTGTCCATAGGATAAGGAGCTTAGGAATAAAATTGATAGTGTTATTAAGACCTGCTTCATATTTTTAAATTAATTGGTTAATTCATTTCTAATAGCTTCAATAGAGCTGTGAATAGAAGAAATGATTTCGGGTGTAAATTTAAGTTTAAAATATTTACCAATAATCAAATCATCTAAAAATTCTTTATTATCAGAATTGGTTTCTTCATATTCATCTTTCTTAATTTCATCAAAAATCTTTTCAATTTCTTTCAAAGGACTTATTAGAGATTCTTCAACTGCTTCATCATAGACAAAGAAACTTAGTAATTCATTAAGGTTTGAAATGGTGTATTTCTGATCGGCAATTATTTGTTGAATTAATGAGTTTTCTGGATTTATTTCTGCTAATTCACAAGCTAGGTATAACCCTTCAATCCAACCGCCAGCAACAATTAAGCTAGAGAGTGCATCTCTATCATTTTCTTTCATGATGGTTTCCATTTTCCAAAAAGTGCTGCCAATAATTACCTGCATAGAGTCTCTATTGTTGAGGTTGTACTCAACTCTATGTTTGGTGGATTCATTTACTACAGCATCTAAGTGAATTTGTTTGGCTAAGCTTATTACAGCATTTAGTTCTTCTAGCGTTTCTTTTTTCTTACTTGATAATATACAATAGTTCAAATCTGTACTGTACATCCCAAGTAAAATCGAAGTTTCAAATTGATTTAGTTCTTTTTCATAATTTTCAAGCGGATACATTATTGAAGCTTCGAATTCAGCGCCACTGTTTTTTAATATTATGGTTGTTTCCATAGGGGAAGGAACACCAAAATAAATGGCTTGAATTTTTTCATCGCTTATTTCTTTATTTTCAATTGCAGGTAGATCAGAAAGAGTTTCTTTTTCAGGATTTTCACAACCTAATAGACATAGAATGGGAAAAGAAAAAATTAATATGGATAATTTATTTTTGAACATGATTTAAATTTAATGGGCATCTAACCAGTTAGTGCCTATTCCTAACTCTACTCTCAAAGGTACTGGAAAATCTATTGCATTCATCATACAATCTTCTACAATTTGCATTAGTTTTTCTTTTTCTTCTTTATGCATGTCAAATACTAATTCGTCATGCACTTGCAAAAGAAGTTTGGATTTAAGATTCAAACTTGACATTTCTTTGTGAATTTTTATCATAGCCAATTTAATAATATCGGCAGCACTTCCTTGAATAGGAGCGTTTATAGCATTCCTTTCATCAAATCCTCTCATTGTTGCATTTCCACTATTGATGTTTGGTAAAAATCTTTTTCGTTGAAATATAGTTTCTACATAACCTTTTTCTTTTGCAAAAACTATGTTGTTATCCATGTAGTTTCTTACCAATGGATATTGATTGAAATAGTTGTCAATTATTTCTTTTGCTTCTGTTCTTTTAATATTCAAACGTTGCGAAAGACCGAATGGCGATATTCCATAAATAATCCCAAAATTTACCATTTTAGCTTTATTTCTCATTTCTCTTGAAACATCATTAAAAGAGGTGTTGAAAATTTTACTAGCCGTTTCGGAATGAATATCTCGGTTGTTTTTAAAAGCATTTATCATGGATTCATCCTTGCTTAGCCCAGCAATTATTCTTAGTTCAATTTGGGAATAATCAGCAGCTAATAATAAATGATTGCTATCTCTTGGGCAAAAAGCTTTTCTAATTTCTCTACCCATCTCACTTCTAATAGGGATGTTCTGTAAATTAGGTTTATTAGAACTTAATCTTCCAGTGGCAGTAACAGCTTGCATATAATTGGTGTGAATCCTGTTCGTTCTTTTGGAAATCAATTTAGGCAATGCATCAACATAGGTGCTTAAAAGTTTCTTTTGTTTCCGGTAAGAGAGAATATTTTCAATTATATCGTGTTTGCCCTTTAGTTTTAAAAGTGTGCTTTCATCGGTCTTAAATTGTCCGGTCTTTGTTTTTTTAGCTTTAGGGTCAAGTTCAAGTTTGCCAAAAATCACTTCACCAAGTTGTTTAGGCGAGTCTAAATTAAAATCAGCATCTGCTTCTTTTTTGATATTAGCTATAAGCTCATCTATACTTTTGTTTAATTCAATAGAAAATAAATTTAATGCATTCATATCAAGGGTTATCCCTTCATTTTCCATATCCAAAAGCACGGATGTTAATGGTAATTCTATTTCATGAAGTAATTTTTCAAGGTTAAGTTTTTTAATTTTTTTATTTAGAATATGATACAATTGAAAGGTAACATCTGCATCTTCAGCTCCGTAATCTTTTATTTTTTCTAAATCAACATCTTTCATATTAAGCTGATTCACTCCTTTTTTGCCTATTAAACTTTCAATTTTAATAGGGTTGTAATTAAGTAAATTATTGGCCAACCTATCAAGGTTGTGGCGTTGCTCAGGATCAATTAAATAATGAGCAATCATGGTGTCGTAAACTGGTCCAATAATGTCAAGATTATAATTTTTCAATATAGCTTGATCGTACTTAATGTTATGTGCAATCTTTAAACAAGAGGATGAAAAGAAATTCTTATACAAAGATATATAAGGCTTAATATCCTTTTTTGAATGTGGGAAAGTAGCATAAAAGGCTTTGTTTTTTTCAAAACAAAACGATATGCCCAATAATTCTGCCTCATCCACATCTAAAGAAGTTGTTTCTGTATCAAAAGCTACTTCTTTTTGTGAATCTAGTAATTCAACAAGTTTTTCATGTTCTTCGAATGAATTGACGAGCTTATAGTCGTGTGGAGTGTTTTCAATGTGGGAAAGCAAAGGAGTATCATCTTTTAACTCACTAGCATCACCAAACAAAGACATTTGTTTTTCTTCTTCAATGGAGTATC
The DNA here is from genome assembly GCA_029243855.1 of Flavobacteriales bacterium. Lineage (GTDB taxonomy): Bacteria > Bacteroidota > Bacteroidia > Flavobacteriales_D > Parvicellaceae. The sequence continues at coordinate 4,839 of JAQWRG010000068.1, forward strand.
CAAGAATTCTCTTACCCAATTGATTAAACTCCAATTCTCTAAGAAGAGGGATTAGTTTTTTTTCGTCAGGTTTAATAAGTTTAAAGTCCTCTTCTATAAAATCTACAGGTGAATCTAAAATTATTGTAGCCAATTGTTTAGAAAGTAATGCTTGATCTGCAAAATTCTCTACGTTTTCTTTTTGCTTTCCTTTTAAATCATTGGTGTTGACCAATAAATTTTCAATACTACCGTATTGACCAATAAATTTTTTTGCTGTTTTTTCACCGACACCTGGAACTCCAGGAATATTGTCAACAGCATCCCCCCAAAGCCCAAGTATGTCTATAACTTGTATAGGGTCGTTTATTTCAAACTTGTCACAAACTTCTTTTGGACCTAAAATTTCACTAGGTGATCCGCCTCTCCCAGGTTTATAAATAAAAATATTTTCACTAACCAATTGTCCGAAATCCTTATCTGGAGTCATCATGTATGTTTCAAAACCATTTTTTTCAGCTTCTTTAGCTAGAGTACCAATTAAGTCATCTGCTTCATATCCTGGGACAACAACCGAAGTTATATTCATGGCTTCAATGAGCTCTTGTATATATGGAATGGCATTTCTAATGTCTTCTGGCATTTCTTGTCTGTTTGCTTTATAATCTGAGAAAGTTTCTTCTCTATTTGATCCACCTGGGGGGTCAAAAGCTACAACAAGGTGTGAAGGATTATGATTGTTTATTACTTCTAATAAACTATTTGTAAATCCTAAAATTGCAGAGGTGTTTAGTCCTTTAGAATTAATTCTTGGGTTTTTAATGAATGCAAAGTGGGCTCTGTATATCAATGCGAATGCATCAAGAAGAAATAGTTTTTTTTTCATCTTTATATATTGTAAATGAAACTAAGTACTGTTTCGCCAACAGCATTTAAGGTTGGTTTATGAATAATATTCATATCGTCTGAATGCGTATGGTGAAATCTCCCAAAATCAAATCTCCCAGAATTCCCTCTTACTGCATAATGAATAATGTCAAGTGTAGGAATGTTAGTCATTTCATTAATATAAGTATGGTCATCAGTAATTGGTGGAGCAATTTTTTTCTTAAAATATTTCATATGACCAATTTCCCAAGCCATATTCCATAATTTATTTTGGTAATAACCCGCATATTGTCTAGAGATGCCTTCTTTTGGAAATTCGGCATTTTCTGCCCCTACCATATCTAATAAAATACCATACTTAGGTTTAATGTAGTCTGGAGCTAAATTATATGCCCAATATTGTGATCCTAAACACCAGCTATCGTTCATAGACTGAACATCAAAAAACCGAGAATTCATACTTGGAGCTCCATAATCTTCAACATCAAAAAAGATAATGTCAATACCTTTGTCTGACTTTTCTAGTTGCAAAACTCTACCGATCTCAATTAATACACCTACACCACTTCCGCCATCGTTTGCACCAAGAATAGGCTGGTTTTTATTGACACTGTCCCTATCTGCAAATGGCCTTGTATCCCAATGAGCACAAAGTAAAACACGGGTTTTTTTTGAAGGATTAAGTTGAGCAATGATGTTTCTTAATGGGAGTTTAGTTCCGTCAAAAGCATTTACAGTTCCAATTTGTTCGGTTGTTTTAAATCCAAATGATTTTAATTTTTTAATTATCCAATCTCCACATTTTTTATGAGCTATTGATTTTGGTTTTCTTGGCCCAAAATCTACTTGTTTTTTTATAAATGCATAAGCTGAATCGGCATTAAATTGAGGAGGAGTAATCCATACTTCTTCAATTTCAACTTTTTCTTTTTTATTCTCTATTTGATCGGAATCCTCATCACAAGCTATAAATAATAGACAAGTAACACAAAGCATTGTACACTTTGACATCCAACAGCAATAATTCACAAGGTATTTTAACATAAAAATAATTAGCGTCTAATTTAATACTCTTCAACAAACTATTCGTAAAAATTACAAAATCTATTTTATCAGCTATAACTTGAATATATTTGTAAATAATACATGAAGTTATATTCAACAAAGCAAAAGTGGAAACTTGTTTTATCTGTTTCAGGTATAGGGATTATTATTTTAATTTTCTGGCTTACTTCCCTAATTGTTTCAAATGTTAAAACTGCAGAGCAAGAAAAAATCAAACTCTGGAGTGAAGCCATTAAAAAAAAGGCATCTCTTGTTAAATTAACAAATGAAGCTTTTGAAGAACTTTCAAAAAACGAGAGGGAAAAAATCTATATGTGGGCAAGAGCAACTAAAGAATTTCAAAAAAACCTTGAAGATTATGGATTGGCTCTAGAAATTATTCAGAAAAACAAAAATATTCCTCTTATTCTTACAGACGAAAATTCAAAGTACGTTTCTCATTTGAATGTTGATGTTTTGGAAAACATTACTTCTTCATCACTAATAAAAATAGAACATAAAGCAGACTCTTTGAAGCTTATGTGGGAAATTCAAAATCAACCCATAGAGATTAAATATTCTGAAAATAAGAGTCAAAAAATCTATTATTCAAATTCAAAAAAGTATTTCCAACTACAACAAATGAGGGATTCCTTGTTGAATTCGTTCACGGATGAAATAATGAACAATATTGCATTAGTTCCAGTCATTTTTTATGATACTATTTCGTCTTCTATAATAGCATCTAATGTTATTGACTCTACAGTTTTAAATGATGAAGTAAAGGGTTTAATTGAAGAAATGAAAAAGGAAAACAGCCCAATTTCCATTGACTTAGGTTCAGGTAATAGTGGTATAGTATATTACGACAATTCAAAAACCCTTTTTCAATTGCAGTACTTTCCAATATTTATATTGATTACAATAGGAATATTCTCATTGATATCTTATTTGTTGTTTAGCACTTTTCGAAAAGCAGAGCAAAATCAAGTGTGGGCTGGAATGGCAAAAGAGACAGCACACCAATTGGGAACTCCGCTGTCTTCTCTTCAGGGTTGGATTGAGATTTTGAGAGAAAAAGATGTCTCCGGTCAAGAAGCTTTTGTTGAAATGGAAAAAGATATAAAGCGTTTGACTGTTGTTAGTGAGCGATTTTCTAAAATAGGATCAAAAGTGAAAATTACTGAAACGAATTTAAATGAATTTATTTTCACCTACATGGATTACATGCAAAAACGTATTCCAAAAACAGTTGATGTGGTTTTAAATTTACCTGAAAAAGAAATTACAGCTAATATAAACCCCCCACTTTTTAGTTGGGTGCTTGAGAATGTGCTCAAAAATGCTGCAGATGCTATGGGTGGAAAAGGTAGTATTAATCTTTTTCTTTACTCAAAAAACAAGCAAACAACAATTGATATTTCAGACAATGGTAAAGGAATCCCCAACAGTCAAATTAAGACAGTGTTTGAGCCAGGTTACACTACAAAAGAAAGAGGATGGGGGCTTGGATTGTCCTTAGCTAAAAGAATAATTGAGGGACAACACAAAGGTAAAATTCAAGTAAAGTCAAGTAAAATAAACGTTGGAACTACTATTGAGATTACCTTACCCTTAAAGGAGATAACTAAGTAGCCAATGTTATTGATATAATACTTTTTATTATTGATAAGTCATAATCCATGGTAGTGCAAATAATGCAATAAAGCTACCTATGACAAGACCATATCCAACAACAAAAAACAAAAATTTAAATGTTATATCAATAATAAATAAAAGTTTCATGACCTAAGTTTTAATTAAAAATTCTCAATTAAAATTTCATTCAATTTGTCCATATCTACGAAACCTATAGATTATGGTTGCACTTTATTAACAAAAAAATAAAATTCCTTCTTTAGGAGTTGTTAAAAACTTTACAATGAATAGAAAATGATACTTATAAATTGCTGTTAAATATTACAAATATGGTTTTTGCTTTAAGCTTTTTATGTATAAAAAATGGCGGACTGATTTGTTTTTATAATTTTGCGCCCATACAATTCAAATAAACGATCTAATGGAAATAGAAAATATTTTAAAATCCTTAGGGATTGAAAATGACAATCCCGGAGCAGCTATAGGTGGACAGTGGCTTTCTTCAGGTGAAAAAACAATTAAATCATATTCGCCAGTTGATGGAAAACTAATTGGATCAGTCAATGCTGCTTCAGCGGAAGATTATGAAAAGTGTATTAACGCTTCACAAGAAGCTTACACAGATTGGAGAATGCTTCCAGCTCCTCAAAGAGGTGAAATAGTAAGGCAGTTTGGGGAAGCGCTTAGAGTTAAAAAAGAAGATTTAGGAGCGTTGGTTTCTTATGAAATGGGAAAATCATTTCAAGAGGGATTAGGAGAAGTGCAAGAAATGATAGATATATGTGATTTTGCTGTTGGTTTATCTAGACAATTGCACGGTTTAACCATGCATTCAGAAAGACCTATGCATAGAATGTACGAGCAATATCATCCAATTGGTATAGTAGGTATAATTTCAGCTTTTAATTTCCCAGTAGCAGTTTGGGCATGGAATACTGCATTGGCTTGGATTTGTGGTGACGTATGTATTTGGAAGCCATCTGAAAAGGCCCCTTTATGTGCTGTTGCTTGTCAAAAAATTATTGCAGAAGTATTGGATGCAAATAATTTACACGGAGGTATTTCTACTTTAGTAATTGGTGAGGCAGAAATAGGTAAATTACTTTCTGCAGATAAAAGAATTCCTCTAGTTTCTGCAACGGGGTCAACAAGAATGGGTAAATCTGTTGGAAAAGTAGTAGGAGAAAGATTAGGGAAATCATTGTTAGAACTTGGAGGAAATAATGC
>JAQWRG010000082.1 GCA_029243855.1 Flavobacteriales bacterium
CATTACTGTTTCATACCATTCTACCCAAGTATTCATTTCTCCCCAACCAACGTTACCAACCATGTGGTCAATATATTTTAAACCTACTGAACTTGGATTGTAATCCGATTCCCATTTTTCAAAACCAGGCAAGAATGTTCCTTTATAATTTTTTCTCTCTACAAACATATGAATCGTTTCTCCATAAGTATATATCCCAGCTCTAACTACTTCTCCGTACTCATCACTTTCTACAGTTGGTTCCATGTAAGATTTAGCTCCTCTACTTGTAGTTTCTTTATAGGCATTTCTAGCATCTTCTACCCAAAGAGCAACAACTTTTACCCCATCTCCATGCTTTACAATATGCTCATTTATAGGAGATTTTGAATTTAGTGGGGTGGTTAATATAAGTTTGATTTTATCTTGTTTCACTACATAGGAAACCGAATCTTTGGATCCTGTTTCTAACCCTCTATAGGCAAAAGATTGAAAACCAAATGCAGTTTTATAAAAATGAGCTGCTTGTTTAGCATTTCCAACATAAAACTCTACATAATCGGTCCCTAATAAAGGCAAGAAATCTTGTGCTCCTTCAAATATTTTTTCTAGACCGTAATCAACGTTTTTAATTTCTTTCATGATATTATATTTCAAATTAATGTATCCAAGATTTGTAATAATCTTTAACTTCTATGTCTAAAGCTTGCTGCGTTAATTTAAGTGGTTTAAAAGTGTCCACCATAACCGCAAGTTCCTTAGTTTCTTTTTTTCCAATGCTACGTTCATAAGCGCCAGGATGTGGTCCATGTGGTATGCCAGCTGGGTGTAAAGTTATTTGTCCTTTACTTATATCGTTTCTGCTCATAAAATCTCCATCCACATAGTATAAAACTTCATCCGAATCAATATTGCTATGATTGTATGGAGCTGGAATGGCTTCAGGATGATAATCATAAAGTCTAGGGCAAAAACTACAAATAACAAATGCAGAAGTTTCAAAGGTTTGATGTACAGGTGGTGGTTGGTGTACCCTTCCTGTTATTGGTTCAAAATCATGTATTGAAAAAGCATAAGGATAGTTATACCCATCCCAACCTGCAACGTCAAATGGGTGAGAGGCATAGATGTAATCATACAAAATCCCTTCCTTTTTTATCTTTATAAGAAATTCTCCTTTTTCATCATGCGTTTCCAAATTTTCTGGACCTCTAATGTCTCTTTCACAAAATGGAGAGTGTTCTAACAATTGACCAAACCAATTACGATATCTCTTAGGAGTATAAATTGGATGTTTAGATTCAGTTATAAAATGCCTATTATTGGAGTCATCAAAATCCATTTGATAAATCATGCCTCTTGGAATAACTAGATAATCTCCATATGAAAAAGGGATATTACCTAACAGTGTTTTTAAAGTACCACTTCCCTCATGAATAAATATCACTTCATCTGCGTCTACATTTTTATAAAAATAATCTTCACTTGTATTTTTAGGACGTGTTAAGTATAAGGTAACATCACTATTCGTTAAAACAGCTATTCTTGAATCAATTAAATCATCTATAACAGGAACATCAAAACCTTTGAGTGCTCTCATTTTCATGTTTTTATCAATGGCAATTTTAGGGCTAATGTCTTTTTGACCTAATATATCATTAACCATTGTTGGAGGATTAACATGGTATAAAAGAGATGACATTCCATCAAATCCGATTGTGCCAAATAATTGTTCAAAATGAATATTCCCATCTTCTTTTTTAAAAATGGTATGGCGTTTATGTGGTATCCTACCTAATTTGTGATAAAATGGCATATAAATTTATTTTAATTGATGTAAAACTTTGTAAAACAAATTAACGAATACAAATGCACTTAAAATATGATAATTATCATGTTTTTAAAAAATTACAATTTTTTTTTTAATCATAAAGAATTTCACGAATAATATCTATTGATTTTTCCATGTTAAAGTTTGGAATATGATAAGATAAATAACGCAGGCAAATGTTTAACACTTCTTTGAAATTTGACTTTGGATTCAATTTGTTGTTTTTATAATAATCAATAATAGATTCTACAGATTTGTTCATTATTTTATTATCAGAATCGGTTTTATTAGATGTAAAAACTCCTTTTTCTAAGTCAAAACAATTTGAGTTTTCCTCCTCAATATATGGTGTTATTCCCAATGTATCTATGTATTCAAGTATAAAAACACAAAGAAAACAACTTACATTATTTGTGTTATCAAGCTTTTGGATTGCATTTGTAATAAAATTAAAAGTGTTATCGTCTTTTGATTCTGATTTTTGCGTTTGTTTAAGTAGATCCGCTATAAAAAATGAAATTATTTGCTTTATTGGGCTGTTGCTAATTCCAAAATGGTGTTTTATTTGAACTATGTTTGTAATAGAACCTAGCTCTGCAGTCGGTTTTTTATAATAATCTATCTCATAGATCCCCATTGGAAATAAGTTGCCTGGTTTTTTTTTAACTCCTTTTGATATAAATTTTTGAACTCCGTTAGAGGATGTAAATAAAGTAATGATAAGGCTGTTTTCGCTATAATTAATTCGATGAATCAAAATCCCTTGATCAACTTGTTTCATTAGTTTCGTTGTTTTTTATAAAGAAAAGCTCATTGTTAACACTTAATTTTTCATCAAATAAGTACGAGGCTCCATTAAATTTTTTTAGTTCTTCAATGCTAGAAATATTGTTTGTTATAATAAATCTTGCCATCAGGCCTCTAGCCAATTTGCTATGAATAGCAATTGTTTTAAGAGAACCATTTTTTAGTGTTTTAAAAATCGGCGTAATAATTTGGTTTTTTAGCTCTTTTTTTTTGATTACTTTAAAGTATTCATTTGATGCGAGATTGATTATAATATCTTCTTGATTTAAATGTTTAATTAAATAATGATAGATTTCGTTTCCCCAAAATTTATATAAGGATATTTTATTTTGTGATGTTTTTAAAGAATGCCCCATTTCTAATCTATATGGATAAATACAATCTTCTGCTCTAATAATTCCATATAATCCTGATAAAATAAAAAGACAATTTTGAGCATGTAATCTCTCTTTTTTATTTAAGGAATTAAAATCAAGCGCCTTATATACTTCTCCACTATATAAGCAAGAGGCAATCGACCATGATTTTTTTGATTTATCTGGAAGAAGCCAGTTTTTAAATCGAGAGTGATTTTGTTCTGCAATTTTAGTAGACACATTCATTTCAGAAGAAATTTCATGAATAGATAATTTTCGTAATTCTTTAATTAAAAGTTCACTTCGTTCTAAAAAATCAGGGTAGGTGTTGGTATTGTTTTCATTTTGTAATAGATCTATCCTATTCATCGTTTTTGTAGGGGATAGTAGTATTTTTAGATTGTATGGCATACTATTTTATATAAAATAAATATAGGGTTAATATTTAAATTATAAAGCAAAAAAAAACCGCTCTGATGAGCGGTTTAAATGGTAATGTTTTTTTTTAGCTTAAAGAAAACCTTTTAAAACTTGTAACCGTTAATCCTTTTTCTGTTGAAGCAAGAAATTTTTCTACAGTAACTTTATCATCTCTAACAAATTGTTGACTAAGCAAGGTGTTTTCTTTAAAAAATTTATTTAATCTTCCAAATGCAATTTTGTCTGCTAATTCAGCAGGCTTTCCTTCTTGAATAGCCAAGTCTTTCCCAACTTCCAATTCTTTGTCGATTGTTGCTTGATCAATTCCACTTTTATCAACTGCTATTGGAGACATTGCAGCAACTTGCATAGCAACTTGTCTACCGGCTTCCTCCGCTTCAGTAGAGGAACTATTTAGTCCCACTAAAGTTGCTAGTTGATTGCCAGGGTGATTATAAGGAACAACTTTATCGGATTTTAAAATAGCATATTGAGATAAGTCTAATTTTTCACCAATAACTCCAACTTGTTCAATGATTTTTTCTGAAACACTTAATTTACTATCATAAGATAATGATTTAAGCTCTTCAAGACTTTCAGGTTTTTCACGCATAGCAAGATCAACAAATGATTGAACTAATTGACGATATCCATCATTTTTAGAAACAAAATCTGTTTCGCAATTAAGCGCTAAAATGATTCCATAAGATCCATCTGAAGAGGACTCTGAAATTACTAAACCTTCCTTAGCATCATTTTCCCCTCTTTTTGCTGCTACTTTTTGTCCCTTTTTTCTAAGTAAATCGATAGCATTTTCAAAGTTGCCTTCGGCTTCTACTAAAGCTTTCTTACAGTCCATCATTCCAGCTCCTGTTTGTTGTCTTAACTTGTTAACCTCAGACGCTGTAATTTTAATTGCAGTACTCATAATTAATGTATTTTAAAATCTAAAATTATTTTTCAGTTTCAGCTACTTTTTTAGCTGTTGTTTTTTTAGTAGCAGTTTTTTTAGCTGTTGTTTCTTTCTTAGCTGTTGTTTCTTTCTTAGCTGCAGTAGTTTTTTTGGCAGTTGTTTCTTTTTTAGCTGCGGTGGTTTTTTTAGTTGCAGTAGCCTTTTTTTCTACTGTTTCTTTTACAGGACTAGCTTTTGTTT
>JAQWRG010000006.1 GCA_029243855.1 Flavobacteriales bacterium
CAAGTTTTAGATATTCTAATTGCTTTTTTTGGAGGTTTAGCAGGGGTTATATCAGCTACTATTAAAAATAAAGGTGGAACATTAACTGTTGTTCCTGGAGTTGCTATTGCTACAGCTTTAATGCCTCCTTTGTGCACCGTAGGTTATGGCTTGGCATTAGCCAATTGGTCTTATTTTATTGGTGCTTTTTATCTGTTTTTATTGAACAGTGTTTTTATATGTTTAGCTACTTTTTTGGTGCTTCGCTTATTAAAGTTTCCATTGGTTCAATTTGTAAATCCAAAAATTGAGAAAAAGGTTAAGATTTATGTTTTCGTAGTTATTTTACTGATTATAATTCCAAGTGTAGTGAAGTTTTCAAGTATGATTAAGAAGTCTCTTTTTGAGCAAAATGCTGAACTATATGTTGAAAAAGTAATAGAAATTAATGAAAGTTTAAAAATTGTTGATGAGCCAAAATTTGACTACATAGATGGAAATACTAAAATAATTGTAAATGTAAGTGGAGAATATGTTAGTGATAAAAGGATTGAAGACTGGAAAAGGCAATTGATTAATTACGATCTTGAAGGAACAGATTTAAAGATTAATAATTTAACTCAAAAAGAAATTGATGAAGCTGAATTATTGGGAACTTATTTGAAAGATAGAGACAACAAAATAAATACCATTTCCTATGAGAGAGATTCAATTTTAGACGAAAGAGATGTGTATAAAAAAGAATTAAATAAAATTTCAAATAAATCAAAAAACCTACAACAAATTAACGATAGAATTCTAAATCACTTTAAAGAAATTGAAGATTTAAGTTATGGCCAAACCTATTCTAATAGTAATGGAACAACAGATACACTTTATACCTACCTCGTTAAATGGGATACTGCATTAGCAGATCAAGAGGTTTTAATTGTAAAGCAAAAACTAAAAGAATTTATTCAATTAGAAATGAAGATGATTAATATTTCTACCAACAACATTAATATTTACCAACAACAATAAATAAACTCATGTCAAAGAAGAAAAGAGTTAATGTAGTGTATTCTACCAATCCTGATTTTGATTTTGATGATGAGAATGAATTAGTTAAAACACTTTCCTTTAATGAACAAAAACTATACGTTTCCATAGATAGAAAAAATAGAGGAGGCAAGTCTGTTACCTTAGTTGAAGGATTTGTTGGTAATGAAGAAGACGCTAAGGGTTTAGCGAAAAAGTTGAAACAACAATGTGGAGTAGGGGGAGGTTTTAAAGGTTCTGAAATTTTCGTTCAAGGAAATCATAAAGATAAAGTAGGAGCATTTTTAAAAAAACTAGGTGCTGTAGTCAAATTTAAAGGTGGATAATTAAAACTTATGAAAAAGATATTTTATTTGTTAATTCTTCTAATTCCTTTGAAGGAATATTCTCAAACAGCTTTACAAATTATTGAAAAAGCAGATGCTAAAATGCGTGGAGCTTCTTCATATTCTGAAATGAGTATTACCATTGTTCGGCCCAAATGGCAAAAAACAATGACCATGAAAAACTGGTCTCAAGGAAACGATTATGCCGTTTCTTTAGTGATAAGCCCAGCTAAGGAAAAGGGCTCTGTGTTTTTAAAAAGAAAAAATGAAGTTTGGAATTATTTGCCTTCTTTAGAAAGAACTATAAAACTTCCACCATCTATGATGACTCAAAGTTTTATGGGAACAGATTTAACCAACGATGATTTGGTTAAGCAATCTTCAATGGTAGTAGATTATACGCATAAAATTTTAAGTGAAGAAGAAATAAGAGGTTTTAATTGTTGGAAATTAGAATTAATACCAAATGAAGAAGCGACTGTGGTTTGGGGGAAATTGATCGTTTGGATTGATAAAGAAGATTATATGCAATTGAAGGTAGAGTTTTTCGATGAAGATGAAGAGTTGGTTAATTTAATGGAAGGATATGAAGCTAAAATGTATGGCGATAAAAAACTACTTTCTAAAATAGAATTCATCCCTTTAGAAGATGAAGGACATAAAACAGTAATTGAATACAACGTATGGGAGTTTGATAAAGATATTCCTTCTAATTATTTTTCTACCCAATATGTTTCAAGACTTAAATGATGTTAATAAAGTTAGCTTGGCGTAACATATGGCGTAATAAAAAGAGAAGCTTGATTACTATTACAGCTATTGTTGTTGCGGTTTTTCTTTCCATAACAATGCGTTCTCTACAATTGGGAATGTACGATAACATGATTGGCAATGTTGTTGGTTCATTTTCTGGATACATTCAGGTGCATAGCAATGGTTTTTGGGATGAACAAATTATAGATAACGCCTTCGAAGCAAAATCCGAATTATTAAACAAGGTAGAATCAACAAGTGGTGTTAGCAATGTAATTAAAAGAGTTCAAAGCGGATCTCTATCTTCTTCAGGGGACTTGTCCAAATTTGTTTTTATCACTGGTATAGAACCAGAGAAAGAGAAATTGCTAACTAACTGGGAAAAGAGATTGCTTAGAGGCGAGCTTATTGTAGATAGCAGTAAGACTATTAATATTGGAAAGGGAGTAGCTAGCTTTTATGAATTAGAGGTTGGAGATACACTTGTATTTATTGGACAAGGATACCATGGTATGCAGGCTGTTGGAGCCTATCCAGTTAGTGGGATTTTAGACATGAAGAATCCAAGACTTAATAACATAAGTGTTTTTATGAGTTTACCATTAGCCCAGGAGTTTTTATCAGCTGATAATTTAATAACCCATTTAGTTGTTGATAAAAAAGAATATGAAAATGAAAAGGAAATAGCGTTAGCTCTCTCTTCCTATTTAGAAGATGGTTATGAAGTAATGACTTGGCAAAAGATGATTCCGGAATTAGAGCAGACCATTCAGGCTGATAGTGCTGGAGGCTTAATAATGGTTTTTATTCTATACATGATTATTACTTTTGGAATTTTCGGGACTGTTTTAATGATGACTCAGGAAAGAAAATATGAATTTGGTGTGGTAATTTCCATTGGAATGAAAAAAATAAAGCTTATAGCTACAATGGTTTATGAAACTATTTTTTTAAGCACATTTGGTGTGTTGTTGGGTGTTTTTATTTCCAGACCACTTATTCTTTATTACCATTATAACCCCTTAAGACTTCCTGAAGATCAAGCAGTAGTTATGGAAGAGTTTGGGTTTGAGCCACTTATTCCTTTTATGAGTACCTATGATATTCCGCTAACTCATGGTTTAATTATTTTCTGTGTTTCTGCGTTAATTAGTATTTACCCAGCTATTACCATTCTTAGGATGAATCCTATAAAAGCTATGAAAAGATGAAAACACTAATTAAAATAGCTTGGAGAAACGTTTGGAGAAATAAAATCCGAAGTCTTACTGTTATATCCTCAATCGTTTTAGGTTTATGGTCTGGATTTTTCACCATGTCACTTACTATTGGCCTTAATGAACAAAGGATGGACAGTGCTGTAAAATCTTATCTCTCTCATGTGCAAATCCATCATCCAAATTTCCTAGAGAATTACAATATTAAAGACGTTATTTCGAAACCTGATAACATTTATTCTTCTATTGAGAAAAACAATCTAGTAAAAGCTTCTTCTAGGAGAACCATTATTGCTGGAATGGGATCAACTGCTCATGGGTCTTTAGGTCTTCAAGTTATAGGAATTGATCCCGAACATGAAAAAGAGATTACGAGTATATCAAATAGCATTGTTAAAGGCACTTATTTCAGTAAGGTTAAAAGCAAGCCAGTAGTTATTGGAGAAGTACTAGCAGAAAAACTTAAGCTAGACGTAAAAAAGAAGCTATATATCACTTTTGTTGATGAAAATGGTGATCAGCAAAAAATTAAACTAAAAGTAGAAGGCATTTATAAAACAGCTAGCTCCATTTTTGATCAGACAAATGTATTTATGAGAAGATCAGACCTTGCCAGTGAAATTGGTAATTCTGGATTGATTCATGAAGTTTCAATACTCTGTCATTCTATAGAACATGCTAATCAACTAAAACAGGAAATATCTGCTGAATATCCTAATGAAAAAACGGAGACATGGGATGAAATTGCTCCTGAATTGGGATATGCAGATGAAATGATGAGTACTTTCATATATATATTTATGGGTATTATTTTAATTGCGCTTTCTTTTGGAGTAATCAATACCATGCTAATGGCAGTTTTAGAAAGAAAAAGAGAGTTAGGAATGTTAATGTCTGTAGGAATGAATAAAACCAAAGTTTTTCTAATGATTTTATTCGAAACTGTTTTTATTTCATGTATTGCAACACCTATAGGGATCACTTTATCCTATTTGATAATAACTTATTTTGGAGAACACGGCATTGATCTTTCTGTAGTAGGTAAAGGATTAGAGAATTTTGGCATAGGAGCAAGGGTTTACACATTTTTACCTGCTGACTTGTATTTAAATATTAGTGTTTTGACTCTTTTAATTGCTTTTATTTCTTCATTATTGCCAGCAAGAAGAGCTTTAAAACTTAATCCAGCTGAAGCAGTGAGAGCACTATAAATTTTGAACTATGAATGTAATCGAAACCAATAAACTGTTTAAAACCTACCATCAAGGTGATGTAGAAGTAAATGCTTTAAACGATGTGTCCATTAGTTTTAAGCAAGGAGAGTTCACTGCCATAGTAGGACCATCTGGTTCTGGAAAAACTACTTTTTTAAATGCTATAGGTGGTCTTGATAAGCCAGATACTGGAAAAGTAATCATTAACAGTACAGACATTACTCAATTAAAGTCAAATAAATTAATTGATTTTAGGTTAAGAAACATTGGTTTTGTATTTCAAGCATACAATTTAATTCCAGTACT
>JAQWRG010000027.1 GCA_029243855.1 Flavobacteriales bacterium
GATGTTGTTTTGATATCTGGTAGCAAAAGCCTTAACTATAATAAGTTATTAAAGAGTAATTATGCTAAAATGTATGTTTTAATGAATGATATGAGTTACAAACAGAAATCGTGTTTTAAAAAAAAATGTATTGAATATGGTACTGATTTTCATGATTTAGCAAAAAATGGTGCATTCGAATTGACTTGGTAGGACCAGTTTTGCAGGATTTATCATTTCTAACGGCTAATTACTAATTTCTTTGATATGTCATCATTTACATTAAGAATGTAATTTCCTGATGAAAGTTTAGAAATGTCGATTATGTATTCTTTAGTATTTAGGTTGTTATATGATTTAATTAATTCACCCACTATGTTGTAAATGGTTATACTAGTTATGGGATTGTCTGAAGAAGAAGATATAGTTAGATGATCTTCATTAATAGGGTTAGGAAATATATTTAAGTCATAAGAATCAAAATTAGCAATTGAAGAATTTAAAGTGTTACCTTCTAATAAAGTTATTTCAGATAATCCATTTGTTATAAACGCTGAGTCAGGTGTGTTTGAATTTATGTTATATCTAGCAGTCATGTCAATAGTAATGCTGTCAGAAGCACGCCAAATTTTCCAATTCATGTGTTCGTCTTGGTCAAAACCAAGTTTCCCAGGAGTGAAAATATCATCTGCCCACACAGTAACTGCAATTACGCTTCCAGTCCATTCTGAAAAACCACCGCATTTGTATATACCTGATGAATCATAAAATGCTCCAATAAAGTCACCAGAACTTATAGTAGAATTGTCAATAATGATAGTAGCATTGCTTTGAATGGCAACAATATGATTGTCAAATCCAGCAGCTATAAACCCATCTGACCAACCAGGAGGTTGTGAAAAATTATCTGAAAAGCATAAAATGGCTACTAAAAAAGGTAATATTTTTTTCATAATTGGAGTTTTGATAGTACTTAAATTTAATAAAAATTTAAATACTAAATAGTACCATTGGTTAATGAACATTAGTAAATTACAAATCATTATATAAAATATGTTTAATCACCTTTCTATTTATTTCAAGATTCCAATATTATTGGTTTGTTATTCATTGGTGTTTTTTTTAGCAGTTTATTTTTATCATTTATCCTTATCTAATGATGAATGGTGGTGGGTTTTGGTCTTTAATTTTGTTCAGGCTTGGAATTTGATACTTACTGGTTTTTTATTTTTTCAAACCTTTAAATATAAACGCCTGCCGTCAGGTTATTATGTTAAAAGAAGTTTTGAAACAGATCGTTTTTTTATGCTTTTAGGAGTTCCTGCTTTTCGTTATGTTTTGGTAAATTCTTTTTTTAAACGATTAAATAAAAGAGTTTATTTAAGGGGAAGAAGTAAGGATTATATAAAGGTGTTTTCTGAAGAAACAAAACAATCCGAAACCTCTCACTTAATCTCTTTATTATTTACTTTAATCATTCAATATTTTTATTTCGTTAATAAAGAATGGGATCATTTAATTGCTCTTTCTGTTTTTTCTATATTATTCAATGTATACCCCATGCTGTTGCAACGAAAAAATAGATTTTCTGTTGAAGCAAAATTTCTAAAAAAATAATGTCTGATTATATCATTGATGTACTTACTGATGAATGGATACGAAACGTATCGATTTCAATATCATTAATGATAGCTGTTTTATGCTTAGGTAACTTTTTGAATACATCATTTAATAAGTTAATTCTTAAGTTGTTAAGTTCTATTTTGTTGGTTTTCACACTAGTGAGTCTTGTAGAAAGTATTGTCAACGATAAATGGAATGTTGAAACACATTTGCCTCTTCAACTCTGTGGAATTAGCCAATATATTGCATGTTTTATTGCTTTTTTACCTAAAAAAAAGTTGATTTTTGAGTTTTTGTTTTATTGTGGAATTTCTGGTGGGTTGGTTTCTATTTTAACGCCTCAAATCACCCATTACGATGGCTCTATGTATGCGTACATTGAGTATTTTGTTTCTCACTCTTTAATTATTCTCATTCCCATTTACTTGTTGCTTTATTCCAATTATACTTTAACTCGATTTTCATGGCTTAAGGTGTTTTTGCTGCTCAATGTTTTAATGGCTTTAATCATGCCTTTAAACTTTATGTTGGATTCAAATTACATGTATTTAAATGCTCCGCCAGAAGTGGAGAACCCTTTAATAATAGGTGAGTGGCCTTATTATCTTTTTTATTTAGAATTTATAGTACTAACTATTTTTTACCTTATTTATATTATTTCGTCACTCAAGTATAAAAGATGGTGGTAAAAAAAAAAGTCCGACTTTGAGTCGAACTTTAATTTTTGTGATCGCGCCAGGATTCGAACCTGGGACCGCCTGCTTAGAAGGCAGGTGCTCTATCCAGCTGAGCTACGCGACCATTTCAATTGCACGCAAAAGTATAAAAAATGTTGAACATCAAAGACATCTTTTAAAAATCATGTATCTTCCAATCAAAATTTTAAAGATTTTAACCCAATTATGAAAAAAACACGTCTATTTTTCCTTTTTATTTTTTCTTTTTTCATCTCTATTGCCATTTCAAGCCAACAAAACATGCAATTGCTAAAGCATGTTGATTTAGCGGGTTTTTCAACTCAGCCAGGAGATTTAAATGACATTTGGGGTTGGGTTGATAGTTTAGGCAATGAATATGCTCTTGTTGGTGCTAAAAAAGGAACGTTCATTTTTGATATTACTGACCCAATTAACCCTATTGAAGTTTTTCATGAACCTGGAATGAATTCAATTTGGAGAGATATTAAAACCTTTGGTAACTATGCTTACGTAACTACAGAAGCTCAAAACGGATTACTGATTATTGATTTAAATCCATTACCAACTTCAACCAATCTTACTACCTATTATTATAATGGACCATCTACTGATCCATGGGCTTCGGCACATAATCTTTATATAGACGATCGAGGGTATGTGTATATTTTTGGGGCTAATAGGGGGAATAAAGGTTGTATCATTTTAGATGTTAATCAAGACCCTACTCAGCCAATTGAAGTTGCTGATATTGACAATTGGTATGTTCATGACGGAATGGTGTTAGGAGATACGCTTTATTTAGCTAACGTTAGCAATGGTTTTTTTACTGTATGGGATGTAAGTGATCCTGCCAACCCTGCTCAATTGGCGCAGCAAACAACACCTGGGGCTTTTTGTCATAATTTATGGACATCTGATGATGGAGATAGAATATGGACAACTGATGAAATTAGCAACGGATATATTGCAGAATACAACATTAGTGATTTATCAAACATTACCTTAAAAGATCAAACTCAATGCAATCCTGGTCAAGATGTAATTCCGCATAATACTCATTTTATCAATGATTATTTGGTTACCTCTTATTATACTTATGGAGTTGCTATACATGACGTTTCTCAGGAAGGAAATTTAATAGAAGTAGGAAATTATGATACTTCTCCCACTTATTCTGGTGATGGTTTTTTTGGTTGTTGGGGAGTATATCCTTGGTTACCTAGTGGTAACATAATTGCAGCAGATATTGAAGAAGGTTTGTACATATTAGGTCCTAACTATGTAAGAGGGGCATATTTAAAAGGTAATGTTACCGATGCTGCAAACTCTAGTCCTATAAATGGAGTAGATGTGAAAATTATGAATACCAATATTTTAAAATCAACCAATATTTTAGGTGATTATCAATCTGGGTATGGAGTTTCAGGTAGCTATGATGTTGTTTTTTCTCATCCTTCTTATCAGTCTGACACCGTATATGGGGTGACTCTTACCAACGATAGCACAACAGTTTTAGATCGCCAGTTGTATTCTTTAAATCCAGTAAATATTATTGTTGAGACCAAGGAATTGTCATCTTCAAATAGTATAGTTGGTGCTGAAGTAATTCTTGAAAATAATAGCAATAGCTATATAGGTATTACTGCTGCGAATGGCTTGGTTAATTTCACCAATATTTTACCTGGTAATTATCAATTGTTTGCTGGTTTATGGGGGTATAGAGAATACTGCAACTCGATAAGTGTTCAGTCCAGTTCATTAACACCTATACCTGTTGAAATGGAAGTAGGATATCAAGATAGGTTTAATACCGATCAAGGTTGGGTCCATTCAGGAACTGCATCCACAGGACTTTGGTTGAGAGATAAGCCAATTGCTACAATTGTGTCCTCTGATACTGCCAATCCTGGTAGAGACAGTTACGACTGTGGTTCTGTAGCTTATATCACAGGAAATATTTCCGGAACTCCAACAATTGACGATGTTGATTTAGGTACCACACTTATTACTTCTCCAACAATTGCTTTAACCAATACCCAAGAAAATAGAGTTTACTTTAACATCTGGTGGAAAAACCTTTCTGGAACTGCTTCTCCAAATGATTCTTTAATTATTTGGGCTAATGATGGAGTCAATAAAGAAGCTATTTTTTATGCTCTTCCTCAAGATGATTTTAGTTGGGTAGATACATCAGTTGTGCTTCCAGTTACTATTGATTTAGGATCTTTTCAATTGGAAGTTCAGGTTTCAGATTGGGACTTTTTAGGGGATAATATAGTGGAAGCTGGTTTTGATAATTTTTCAATTAATAGATACCCGATTGGAATTGAAGAAAACATTGCTAATCATTTGATAGCTTATCCAAATCCAACATCGGATGGAAATGTGTTTTTAAAATGCGATAAAACCATTTCTAATTATAAATTATTCGATTTGTCAGGAAGATTGATTTATAAATCAAATTATACGGAAAATGACAATATTAAGCTTCCTTTTAAAGGATGTTTTATATTGGAAGTATATGGTGATGACTTTAAAGAAATAGTGCGTCTAGTGCACTAGTATTATCACATAAATTTCTTTTTCAAGTCGTTTATTTTACTGAAACTTTCTATAAGATATCTAAGTGCGTCAAAGTATAGTGTTATGGTTAATAATATAGTCATTCCCCATATAACCAATAAATTAGCAAGATAGGTGTCTAAGTAAAAACCAAATATTTTTTTTGTAGGTGAATAGAAATGTGACACCAAATAGTTCTCGTCATATGGATCTAAATATATAGGGTCAGATTTTTGTATTAAACTGTTGCTGTTTTCATCAATGAAGTTCAATGTATTGGCATTTGTTACAAAATCTTCTAAACTCTTATTGCTGTATTCTTGCTTGAAATTTTGAAACTGATTGCTTTTGATTTTACTCATTAATTTTTTATAGTTTCTGTATTCCGAACTGGAAATTAATTTGTTTTCTTTTGCTGATTTAAGTTTTTCAATAAAAGTACTGTTAGGTTTGATTAGAGACCGTTGAATGTCGTCTTTTTCTCTTTCAGCTTTTTTGTAAATGCCTTTGTAATATTCTCTTGTGTCGCTTAAAAAAGAGAAGATAATGGATCTGTTTTTTTCTGATAAATTACCAGTTTCAAACTCATCTAAAACATTTAATAAAACTGTTTTGTCTATTCGTGTAGAATTGAAATTTTTAAGCTCTTTTTTTATTTCGTTGATTATTATTTGTCTGTCAACAATCATTTTTTGATGTTTGACATCACCTAATGATTTGTTGTCAAAATTTCTGTAGTAATTGCTTAGTTTGGTTTCTAAACTGCTTTCCCATTGGTCTTTTTTCCAATTGGCAAAAGACATTTTTTTATCGTATTTAAAAAACAACTTTTCAAATTCATTGTCTTTAAATTGAGTAACAGTTAATGCTTCATAAGCCCATCTTGAAGCCATTACATTTCCAATTGTTGGAACATGGCTTTTTGAAGAGAAATAGGGGTGTAGTTTATCGTAGGGTACTATAATTCCACTAAATAGCAATTGAGGTATGATGCATATTGGAATCAAGATGTATATTACTTTTACAGAGTTGAAACTGGAAGAAATGTTTAACCCTAATAAGTTGGCAAAACACGAAGCAGAGAAAAGAATCAACCAATGACTCATAAACATGCCTTTAATTTCTAGAATACTATTCCCAATAATTACATACAATAAAGTTTGTATGGCTGAAATAAGAAACATAATAGAAATTTTAGAAAACAAGTAGCTTCCTTTACTAAGGTTTAGAAATTGCTCTCTCTTTAAAATCTTTAGGTTTCCTATGATTTCTTCTGCACTTGTTGTTAGTCCTATGAATAAGGCAACAATTACAGAGATGAACAAATACTGAGGAATGTTTTCGCTAGCAAAGTAAGAATAATCGTAGTTGTTGGTCACGAAATTCACTTGCATGTATTTCATGAAAAATGCAAGTATTGCTGCAAGTACAGGAGCCTCAAACAAGGTGATCATCATGTACTGAAAATTGGTCAGTTTTGATTTCACATCTCTAATAAAAAAGATTCCCAATTGTTTAAATACGTTGGGTACTTTAAAAATGCTTTCTGGTATTTTAAGTTTAGTTGGCTCAGTATTGGCAGGTTGAATTATTTTGTGATAATGGTGATTCCAATCTTCAGGAGAGGTTTTACGTTGTTGAGTTTGAAGGCCGTATTCGTCTACTACCTTCATGTCGATGATGTTGAATATTTGTTCAGGATTTACGTTTCCGCAAGTCTCACATTCGCTTTCATCTGCATTAACGTGGTTGATAAGTTTCTTGAAGTAAACAACGGCATCAACAGGGTCACCGTTGTATATTGGATATCCACCAACATCAAAAATGATTAACTTATCAAACATTTTGTATATGTCTGATGAAGGTTGATGAATCACTACAAAAATCAATTTACCTTTTAAGGCCAGGACTTTTAATAAATCCATTATGATTTCAGAATCTTTAGATGATAACCCAGATGTTGGTTCGTCAACAAATAAAATTGAGGGTTCTCTTACAAGTTCAAGAGCTATGTTAAGTCTTTTTCGTTGGCCTCCAGAAATAGTTTTGGCTAATGGTGAGCCTACTTTAAGGTCTTTTGCCTGATGCAGTCCAATAGCGTAAAGTACTTTTATTACTAAGTCATCTATTTCTTGATCGTTGTAATTTCCAAAACAAAGTTTAGCATTGTAAAAAAGGTTTTGATAGACCGTTAATTCTTCAATTAACAAATCATCTTGAGGAACAAAACCAATTACACCTTCCAGTTTTTCTTTTTCTTCATAGAGATTAATTCCATTTATAGAGATTTCACCTTTTGAAGGAGGGTAGTTCCCGTTAAGTACATTTAATAAAGTAGACTTTCCAGATCCAGAGCCACCCATAATGCCAATTAATCTCCCAGAATCTTCTTTGAATGAAAAAGAGTGAACCCCTTTGTTTCCAGCTTGGAATTCGTATTCTATGTTGTTGACAACAAACTCAATTTTCTCAAGATTGTCTTCAGATAAAAACTGCGCAATAATATCGCTGTAATATACGGGTGCTATTTTTGTGTTTCTTAGTGATGATCCTTGTCTAAGAATTTTAATGGAGTTTGGTGGTAAAAGTTGACCATTTAAGTACAGTTCTTGATTGCCGAAATAGCGAATAAAATAGGTTTTTACAGAAGGCACTTGCAATATGACAACATGACCTTTTATTCCATGAGCTTCAATGTGCTTGGCTTCTTTGTTTTTATTTTGAG
This sequence comes from Flavobacteriales bacterium, assembly GCA_029243855.1. GTDB lineage: Bacteria > Bacteroidota > Bacteroidia > Flavobacteriales_D > Parvicellaceae. The sequence goes on from JAQWRG010000027.1 coordinate 7,588, forward strand.
CAGAGTCGTTAATGTATAGGTAGCTGTTGTTATCGAGGTTTTCTTTTTCAGAAGCTTTGATGTAACTAAAAATATTTTGGTACTCTTCTTTTGAAATGTTAAAAGTATCTGCAACCGTTTCAGCAAATTCTAATTCATCCTTAGAGTCTGTTTTGTTGGCAAAAATAAATTCAAGAATTCTTATCAGTACAATAACTTTTTGACGCTGCTCAAGCTCTTCATTAATTTGAGTACAAATTCTTAAAACCTTTACAGAGTTTACTGATGTTCTTTTTTTTCTACCGTCTTTTTTTCTCGTTGAACTGTGTCTTATTCTGATAAATTCTTCAAATGAATCTAAATATTTTTGAACCAGTTCATGATTAAGTTCTTGATCTAGAAATAATTTAACAATGTTTTTTGAGGAATCGTGAGCTTTTATTTCATCCGTATCTTCGTTTATTTCGACAGTAGCTACAATAGCAAACAATTGCATAAGGGCTTGAAGAATTCTTTCGCTCATCTATGGATTAGTTTGGATATGAAGATATATAAAAAATCAATGTGTTATTTTGCTTTTTTGAAAGCAATCATCATTAAAGCACAACCTTCTAGTTTTTTGTTTAAGTCAAGATGCGTTTCAATTGTACATTCTATTGTGTTTTCAACTTTAAAATCCCAGTACGGAGAGTTGTTGTAATCGCTGTTGGAAAACAGCAGATTTCGATCTTGGTCATACAACTCAAAAAGCATGAAGTTTTCCTCTATACCAGCACTTGTAGCTATTCTGTAGGTTGTGCCTTCAAAAAGGGTAGTGCTAATTTCAGAAATTTCACTTTCTCCAAGGAATGACTTATAAGCTTGACCATCAGTTATGTAAATGCTGTTGTCGTATATGTTTTCAGAAAGTAAGTCTTTAACAATGTTGTGAAGCGAATCGCAATGCGTTTGGCTTGATAAAGTCAAAGAGCTAATCAAGGTTAGTGTTAAAACTGCAAAAGAAAATAGGCTGTTTTTCATTCTGTAATGGTGTTTCTAAGTTCAATGTATTGTTCTACAATCTGGTCAATAAGGATGGCGTCTGCAGAAGAAGATGTTTTGCTTTTTATGGTTGTTTGTTTTATGCTGCTGTTCGTACTTGGAGCAACATATTCATATTCATTGGTGATTTCTTGGTATAAGTAATCAATGTCTTCAAATTGCTGAATAAGTTCCCAATAATCATCTGAATTTCCAGTATTTTTTAATAAAGTGATAAAGTGTTCAAGAACGTATTGTTGTTGAGCAATTTCATTGATCGCATGTTCAGACTTATTGTTGTTGTATTTGTGGCTAAGTAAATACATGTTTTCAATCCATCCTCCAGCCAACACTAAAGAGGAAAGTCCATAATTCTCGTTTTCTTTTAAATAAACATCAATTGATTGATAGGCAACAGATGATAATATTAATAAGGAATCGTTGTTACCAATGTTGTCTGTAAAACGTTGAATTAAATTGTTGTCAAAAGCATAGTTTATGTGTAAGTCTTCAGACATGTGTTTCATGGCTGAAAAATAAGCTACGGCTTCACTTGTCATTTCAAAAACCGAACAATACGCTAGGTCGGTACCGTATATACCTAAGTTTAAAGCTCTTTTAAAATCATCTGAGTAAGCATTGTTTTGTGAAACTTCATGCAACAGTTCGGGGTGAAAACCATCGTTGTTGTTTTGCAATTCTAGCACAAGTTGAATGGGTGAAGGCATACTAAATATGGTATTGCCCATTTCTAAATTTATACTTTCAGTAGAGTCTAATAAATGGGTGATTTCATCAAAAGAGGATTCATTGTCTTCTTCTTTAAATTCACCACATGAAAAGCATAAAACTCCAATAGCTAAGTATAAAATAAAATGAAGTGTCTTTGTCATTAGTTGGCGTTTAAAATTAACCGATTGTAATAAAGGTAATGTTAATACAAATGTAAAAACTTATAATAGGGCGAGTATTTAATAATGGTAATTTTTTCAACATATAAATAATATTTGTTGGTTATGTAACATTAGTAAAACTATATTTTATACGTTTACATTTATAGCTTTTATTAACTATTTGAGCCCTAAAACCAACATAGCTGTTTTTGATCACTTTGCTGATGTAATATTGCCGTTGTCAGTTCCCAATACATATACTTACGGACTTAATGCTGAACAATATGCTAAAATTAAGATAGGCCATAGAGTTGTGGTAAACTTAGGTAAGAGCAAACAGTATACAGCCATAGTTGTTTCTATTCATAAAACTAATCCAGCGTATGCAGTAAAGCAAGTTATTGATGTGTTGGACGATCAACCGATGGTAATTTCAAGTCAATTGCAATTGTGGGATTGGATTAGTTCCTATTACTTATGTAATAAAGGAGAAGTGATGTTGTCTGCTTTGCCCAATTCTATGAAGCTACAAAGCGAAACACGTATAATTCCAACTCATTTAGAATTTGATGAACAATGCCTTTCAAACCAAGAGTTTAAATTGTTAGAATCGTTGCAAAATAACGAAGTTCTCTCCTTAAAAGAAGCTGCTGATGTTATTCAAGTTAGCACTGTTTATCCTGTAGTTAAAAAATTGTTGGATTTAAAATTAGTCAGCTTATACGAAGAGCTTCATCAAAAGTACAAGCCAAAGGTTTCAGCCTTTGTATCGCTAAATAAAGATTTGCAAAACAATAACGAAGCGTTAAAAGATGTTTTTGATCAACTTTCAAGAGCCCCAAAGCAAGAAGAACTGCTGTTGTATTATTTGCAAGCTTCATTAAAAGACAAAGAATATCAATCTGTTAAAAGAGCTTCTTTACTTAAGAAAGCAAATTCATCTGCTGCTGTCTTAAAAGGATTGGTAGAAAAAAACATACTTCTAATTGAGCAACAAAGCAGTAGTCGTATTAAAGATTTTTCAATAGGTGATGCTGTTAAAATGCCTGAACTTTCCTCACATCAAAACGAAGCCAATACAGCTATTAATGAAAGTTTTTCAGCTAATAAGACGGTGTTGTTACATGGAGTAACTGGAAGCGGTAAAACTGAAATTTATATCCATCAAATTCAAGCTCAACTTGATAAAGGAAAACAAGTGCTTTACTTGTTGCCAGAAATAGCGATAACTACTCAAATTATTCAGCGTCTTAAAAATTATTTTGGAGCTAAAGTGGGCGTATATCATTCTAAATTTTCGTCTAACGAAAGGGTAGAAGTGTGGCAATCGTTGTTGGATAATGAATTGCATCAATACGACATCATTCTGGGTGCTCGTTCGGCTATATTTTTACCCTATAAAAACTTAGGATTAATTGTTGTGGATGAAGAACACGAACCCTCCTACAAACAGTTTGATCCTTCACCAAGATATCATGCAAGAGATGTCGCTTTTAAAATGAGCCAAATGCATCAATGCAACTTGCTGCTTGGTTCGGCTACTCCAAGTTTGGAAATGATACAATTGGTAAAGGAAAAGAAAATTGATCATGTACTATTGACAGAGCGATTTCACGATGTTCCACTACCTGAAATTCAATGTGCTGATTTGAAAGTTGCTCATCAAAAAAAGCAAATGAAGGGCATTTTTTCTCCCTTGTTGTTTGCCGCTATGGAAGAAACGCTTAAAGCAGGCAAGCAAATTATTTTATTTCAAAACAGAAGGGGATATGCGCCTAGAGAAATGTGTATGGTATGCAATTGGACGCCTACTTGTAAAAGGTGTGACGTTAGCCTTACCAAGCACAAGTATCAACCCATATTAAAGTGTCACTATTGTGGCTATACAGAAAGAATTGTCAAAAAATGTGGCGCTTGTGGCTCACAAGAGCTAAAGGAACTCGGCATAGGAACTCAGAAAATTGAAGAAGAAATTGCAACCCATTTTGGTGATGTACCTGTTGTAAGGCGAATGGATTGGGACACCACTCGTAAAAAATCATCTTTTCAGAACTTGATAGATGCATTTGAAAACAGAGAAGTAGATATATTGGTCGGCACTCAAATGGTAAGTAAAGGGTTGGATTTTGCTCATGTTGGCTTGGTAGGTATATTACAAGCAGATGATATGCTTCGACATCCTGATTTTAGAGCTTTTGAACGTTCTTTCCAGTTGTTGACACAAGTTAGTGGTAGAAGTGGAAGAAAACACGAGAGAGGTAAGGTAATTATGCAATCTTTTGATCCAAACCACTGGATTTTACAAAAAGTAATGGAATACAATTATAGCGGAATGTGCAGACAAGAATTGGCTGAAAGAAAACAGTTTCAGTATCCTCCATTTACAAGAATGATTCGTTTGGTGTTGTTGCATAAACAAGCTCCTGTTTTAGAATCAAGCTCAAGAGATTTGGTTAAGCGTTTGTCTCAACGTTTAAGTGGTAGAATATTAGGTCCTGAATATCTAATTATTCCAAGAGTTAGTAATTACTATCAACAGCAAATAACATTGAAAGTTGAAAAAACGATTTCTATTGCTCAAGTAAAATCATACTTGAATGAAAAAATTAACGAATGGCAGCTTGAAAAAAACAATAAAAGCATAAGAGTTAAAATTGATGTAGACCCAATATAAAAAGCTATTATATTTGTCGACTTATAAGTATAGTTACTCGGGGTGTAGCTTAGTCCGGTTAAAGTGCGCGTCTGGGGGGCGCGAGATCGGAGGTTCGAATCCTCTCACCCCGACAACATTGAAAACCTGTTAGTGTAGCTAATAGGTTTTTTGTATGCTTTCATCGGATATTCAAAAATATTGACAAAATCCTAGCTTCAAACATTATTTTTTAATAAATATAAAGTGGAGAAGATTTTATTCATCTAAATCATCGTTGTCTCCAACATCAACAAACCCTTTGGATTTATAGTTTTCAATCAGGTCAATCATCATCTGATCATCTTTAGTCACTTCTTTAACAAACCCAAGTGATTCTTCATCAACAATTTCATCATTTTCGTATGTTCTAAAATAAAGCTTATCGTTTTCTAAATTATAATAGAAGAACATTCCTTCTTTTTTATTTTTCTCCCATCTGCCCATATATTCGTCACCATTTTCTAGGTGGTAAAGTCCATATCCATCTTTGTTTCCATTTCTAAATTCTCCTTCATGAAAAGAATTTTCGTTGTAGAAAACTAAGCTATATTCATTTTTGCAGTCGCCAATTAAACATTTTAATCCATCAACAATTTGATTTGATATGCTATAGGTATCTATCATATATATTTCATCAATATTTCTTAAAAAATCGTTGTATTTAATCCATAGAAATCCTTCATCACCCCAATCTTTTCCCCAACTATTCATTACTTGAAATGCACCGCCAAATTTATTGTCATCGTAACCTATTAAACACATGGCATGTCCACCTTCGTTTTCTTCATTAGAGAAAGAATCCCACAATCCGTTGCTTCTGCTTGCTTTGTTCATTGAACGGGTTGTATTTGCCCCAATTAGTAAGGGGTTGTTGTTTGTTAATGATGTTTTTAAAATTTGAATTTTGTCTTCATCTGTTCCATTTTCAAATGATGCAGGTGGTCTGTAATACTCCTTAATTCTGAAGGGTTTTCCAAAATAAAGCGAAGTTTCATTTATTGGAGTATTGCAATCGGTTAGTTGTGGTATCATCATTCGTTTGCAGCCGTGAGTTTTCAGTGCTTCCATTGCATCATTAGGGAATGTCCCTTCTGAACAATCATTTTTCTCTTCAGCATAAATTATTGAATAAATAAAATTTGGATCAAAAGCTAAATTTGAATTTTTAATAATTGTTGGGCTAAACTTGAATTTAATATTATAAATAATAGTCATTGCAGCATATGCAGACGACCACCCAACACATGAACTTGCCTCTCCTTGATCTTTTACTGGAGGGCAATATTTTTTAAGGGAGAATGATGCTGGATTTGTGCTTGAAAAGCCAAACTCTTCAGAGTCCCAAGAATCAATAGATAAATAATTTTCTTTATTTAGTTTAACACCTTGTGCATGAGATAAACTAAAACAAATTGTTACAAGTAATAGTGCGTATATTTTTCTTTTCATATTGTTAGTTATTTGATGGTATCCAAGCATTTGAATCAATTTCGTTCCCCTTGTTGTCCCAGTTTTTTTCTTTTCCAATAATTTTACCGTTTGAATAATTTCCCTCGCTTTTTAATTGTCCATTTTCATGCCAAACTTTACACAATCCGTGTTTATTGTAAAAGGAGTAATTTTCATCACTTTTTAGTTGTCCATTTTCATACCATTCTTTTCTTTGGCCATTCCATAAGCTTTCTTTGAAATTTATTTGGTATTGAGGTTTTTCATTGTCAAAGTTCCAAATGCATAGTCCGTCTAATTTATTGTTTTTATAAATTAAATTATTTAGCAATTTTCCATTTTCACCCCACATTTTAGAAGGTCCATTTAGTTCACCATCAATGTAGTTTTCAGCAATTTTTAAACTTCCATTTTTATAATAAACTTTTACTGTGTCATACTTGGCACCATGTGAAAATTTTTCTACATAATGAACTTGTCCGTTTTCGTACCAGCTTTTGGATGTACCGTTGGCAACATCGTTGATATAATAATCGTAATATTTAATGTTGCCATTTTCATACCATATTTTGGCGGTATCTTGTTTTAACCCATTTACCCAATTTTTGGTTGAAAATAATTTACCACTTTCATACCAAACTTTTTCTATTCCATTTCTTTCACCTGCTTTGTAAATTATTTCTTTTTTCTTATTCCCGTTTTCATACCATGATTTATATGGACCATCTAATTCTCCGTTAACCCAATACTTTTCTTGGATTTTAACACCTTCATAACTCCAGAATAGGTCTTTTCCAATTCTATTTCCATTTTCATAGGTAACTTGATGGTACAATTTACCATTCCAGTGATACTCATTGTATTGTCCATTTAACTGTCCATTTACCCAATTGCTTTCTTCCTCGGTATTTCCGTTGTTGTATCTGAGTTGTATCTCACCATTTAATTTGGAATTAAAATAATCTGCTTTATTGTTGTAGTATTTGTCGTAAAGAAGTGCTGTTCTTCTATATTGTTTTTGAGTTTCTTCTTCATTCAAATAATTAGCCAACTCGGCTCTTTCAAAGTACATGTTGGCATCTTCCATAAGATCGTCTACTCTAAAAAAATCTTCATCAGAAGTATTTTCATCAAAATATTCATTCGGTAGCATTGACCAATAGGTTAGGCCGATTATGTAGTTAATCTCTCCTCTTTTATTAACATCAATTTCATATATTTCTGCCTTCTTGTACTGTTCAATAGCAGATAAGGTATCTCCTTTTGCTATTAGTTTATTTCCTTTCTCAAAATAGGATTGACCTAGAATGATTTTGAATGAAAATAGAGTAAAAATTAAAATTATTCGTTTCATATTATTGTACTTATTTTTAATCGTTTGTTTGATAGGTTGCCCAACCCGATATTTTATTGTCTTTTTCTAAAAATAATAAGTTGTTGTTGTCTAAATGATAAAAGTTCTCAATGGTTCCTTTTATTGTAATTGGGTACTCGTTGTATTTGCTTTCAATTAATTTAATGTTGTTGTTGATTTTTAATCCTGCACTTGTTGATTGTGTTTTGGTTGTATGTATAAAAAACTTTTCTCTTGATTTAAACAAGTAGGCTGTAGAGTTTTCAAATTTTTTAACGTAGAGTTTGCAATCGTTTAATCTGTAAGTATCAAACGGTTTAGGAAAGTCCGAAAACCCAGCCATTAAACTGGCTGGCTTAAAACCATCAATAATTTCATTTGAAGATGGTTTTGTAGGTTTTGACTCTTTATTTAAAGTGCCATTTAATTTAGCCAAGTTAATGTTGGCTAATGTGCTCTTTAATTTTGAAGCTTTTAATAATAGTTTTTTTGCTTTATTTGAATCTGATTTTTCACCATTTTGATTAATTAAAATGGCGCTGATAATGTAGTGAGAAGTAATTTCTTTGTTGTTGTATTTTGCAAGTGTTTTTTGCGGTTTTTTTTCATACTTATTCCTTAGCTCTTCATCCTCAGGAGCATATTTATTTGCAAGCATCAATTCAAATTGATGTAATGATTTATTAGCTTCAGATAGGTATTTGTTTTTTTCGATATCGTCTTCAGCATACAATTCTGCAAGTAAAGAATAAGCACAACAAATGTTTAGTTGAGCAGTTTGATACTTAGAGTCAAGTTTTAGAGCTTGATTAAATAAAAGGATCCCCTTTTCAATTAGCATTTTAATTTTTGATGCATTGTCGTAATTGCTAATTGCCCTTGTCGAAACATCGTTTAATCTACTCTGAGCATCAAACTCAAATGGATAGCCTAAAATATTTTTATTATCCATTTTTTTGAGGGCATCTAATAAGTAGGCTAGTGCTAAATTGTTGTAAATTTCTCTACTGTTAAATCCTTCAGAAATAATTTTAGTAAATCCCTCTTGAGCACCTTTGTAATATCCAGCATTTAGTGCATAGGTTGATGCGTTGAAAATAGATTTTAATCTATCTAACTTTTCAATTTGTTGCAAACACATCCCTTTTCTTTCATCTAAACTTGGATATCCGGTACTTTTTTTGGAAAGTTCATAACGCTCATAAAGCGTGTCTAATAAGTCTGGAGCAATTGTAAGAGCATCGTATCCAGCTAAAAAAGCAGAAAATCCACCTTTGAGGTCGGCTTGAGATTCCATTTCTAATCTTCTTGTGGAGTCTTTGTTGAAGTATCTGATGTTTTCCATAAATGAAAAACCTTTGTAATCTTTTCGGTCATCTTTTGAAATCCATGAGTGGCCCATATAATGGTGGGTAAGTTCATGCCCAAGAAGAAATGCTAAGCCATTGGCTTCGTTTTTATCAAAAGAGTTGCAAATGTCAATCGCTTTTTGATCGATGTAAATGGTATTTGCTTTTGGACTTAAATAAGCCATTTTATTTCCATCGGGCTTGATTTCTAAACCTGGTTGTAATTTAGAATTGTTGCCAATGGCTTTAATAATGTTATTAAATATATTGTTTACATCTGAGTTTTCAGTTTGAGCAAAACAGAGGTTTATTGAAAATACTAAAACTATACTTAAAATTTTCACATTCCTAATTTACATTTTTTTATTGTAAATAAAAGTAGAGTAAGAGGTTACTTTTTTTAATAAAATTTATAAATAAATGCATTTATTTAAACGGTTGTTTTTTTTTGATAAACGTTTTTTATAAAGATGTTTTTTTACTGAATTTAAGCATAAATCATTTTCATGAAATATATTTTTTATATTTAAATTATAGATGAATAGGATTCAAATTTTTCTGGTTTTAATTTTTACAATTTCAGTTGGTTTTTCCCAAAAGGAAAAGCGTCTTGCCCTTGTTATTGGAAATTCTGATTATGATAAAGGAGCGCTTAAAAACCCTGTTAATGATGCTTTATTAATAGCAGAGACGTTAGATTCATTAGATTTTGATGTCATTCTTGATACTAATTTAACAACAAAGCGTGATTTTAGAAATAAGATTATTGAGTTTGGAGATAAAAGGCCTGAATATGATGTTGCATTTGTTTATTACGCTGGACACGGTGTTCAAGTCAATAATGAAAATTATTTGTTACCCACTAAAGAAGAATTCAAATCAGAATACGATGTAGAAGACTTTGGTGTAAGTGTTCAAATG
>JAQWRG010000090.1 GCA_029243855.1 Flavobacteriales bacterium
AGTAATGCTGATTTACCACTCATGTTAGGACCGGTAATCATCATGATTTGTTGTTTTTCACTATCTAGATAAACATCGTTTGGTATGTATTCTTCCCCCAGCGGCAAATGCCTTTCTATGACAGGGTGTCTACCGTTAATAATCGACAATTCATTACCCTTTTTTATTACGGGCATATGGTAATCGTTAATCTTAGAAACTTTGGCAAAAGAATGTAAGCAATCTAAACGGGCAACTAGTTTAGCATTGTGAACTATCCACCTAACTTCAACAACCAAATCCAACACCAATTGAGCAAAAATATTTTGTTCTAATTTTAAGATCTTATCCTCTGCACCTAAAATTTTATCTTCATATTCCTTAAGCTCAGCTGTAATGTACCTTTCTGCAGCTGTTAAGGTTTGTTTTCTAATCCAATCTTCAGGAACTTTATCCTTATGTGTATTTCTAACCTCAATGTAATACCCAAATACATTATTAAAAGCAATTTTTAAACTTGGAATTCCTGTCGCCTCTATTTCTCTTTGTTGAATAGACAACAAAACTGCTTTTCCATCTGAAGAAATTGACCTAAGTTCATCCAATTCTTTAGAATAACCTTCTTTAACTACTGGTCCTTTTCCAATTACAACGGGTGCATCCTCCTGAATAATTTCATCAATTTGATTAATAATGGTATCGTTATCTCTTATGAGTTTTGCAATGGCGTTAAGCTCAGCATGTTTGGCAGACAAACAATAGTCTTTTATAGGAAGAATAGCTTTTAAAGACAATTTCAACTGATTTAACTCTCTTGGAGAGGTTTTTTGTACAGCTAAACGAGATGCCATTCTTTCTAAGTCGCCTACTTGTTTAAGTTGTTCATTTAAGTTTTGTAGTCCTGGTTGATCTTTAAAAAAATGATTAACCATTTCCAATCGAGCTTGAATTGCTTTTTGTTCCTTAAGAGGAAATAACATCCAGTTTTTTAGCATTCTACCACCCATAGAAGTAGCCGTATAATCTAATATTTCTGATAGCGTATGTCCATTAGCATGAGCAGAATGTATTAGCTCTAAATTATTTATAGTAAAATCGTCCATCCAAACGTGAGTGTCTTTTTCAACCCGTTGAATAGAGGATATGTGGCTTGTATTGTGATGCTCAGTCGATGTAATGTAATGCAAGACTGCTCCACTTGCTATTATGGCCAAATCCATTTTTTCAATTCCAAATCCTTTTAAAGACTTTGTCCCAAATTGATTGTTTAACTTTTCAGTGGCAAAATCTGTTTTAAAAACCCATTCATCTAACCTAAAAGTATAGGCTTTGGTTTTAAATTTTTCCTGAAAAACCTTATCCATATTTCTTTGATAAAGCACTTCATTTGGTCTAAAATTATTAACCAGTTTAGATATGTAGTCTAAATTACCTTGAGCAACATAAAATTCTCCAGTACTAATGTCTAAAAGAGCTAAGCCTGCCGTCTGCTTTTGCATGTGAACAGCCGCTAAAAAATTATTGCCTTTGTTTTCTAAAATTTGATCGTTCAATACAACTCCTGGAGTAACCAATTCGGTAACCCCTCTTTTGACAATCTTTTTTCCTTTTGTTGCCTCTTCCAATTGATCACACACAGCAACACGAATACCGCCTTTAACCAATTTTGGTAAGTAATTTTGTAAAGAATGATGCGGAAAACCTGCCAATTCAATTTTAGAACCTCCGTTATTCCTTGCCGTTAAAACAATCCCCAAGATATTGGCAGCAGTAATGGCATCTTGACCAAAGGTTTCATAAAAATCGCCAACCCTAAACAACAATAAGGCTTCAGGATATTTTGCTTTTATCCTGTTGTATTGTTGCATTAAAGGAGTCTCTTTTGCTTTTTTAGTCGCGGTCATTTGGTGTTGTTCTTTCAGTACAATAAGTTTGTAAAAATAATTTTTATTGCAATTGGATTTACCAATTTATTTTAAACTTGATGAATAAAAAACTAAAATTAGCAGAATTAAATAGATTATCCATTTCAGAGTATGCCAAATCTGAAAAAGATCCTATAATTGTTATTTTAGATAATATTAGAAGCTTAAATAATGTTGGGTCGATATTTAGAACTTGTGATGCCTTTGCAGTAGAAAAACTATTTCTATGTGGAATAACTGCCCAACCTCCCCATAGAGAAATCAGAAAAACAGCTATAGGAGCAACGGAAAGTGTTAATTGGGAATACGCACAAACTACAAACCAGGCTATTGAATCATGTAAAGCATTAGGATATGATTGCTATGCCATAGAACAAACCAAAAATTCAATTTCTCTTGATAAATTAGTACTAAAAAATAAAAAAATTGCCCTTATTTTAGGTAATGAAGTAGATGGGGTATCTCAAGATTCAATTGATATTTGCAATGGCTCAATAGAAGTCCCTCAGTGGGGAACAAAACACTCTTTTAACGTTTCTGTAACCACAGGAATTGTACTTTGGGAAATTAAAAAATCAACATCTTTGATTTAAATTAAATGAAACTTTCTTATATTTGTTTCGTATGCAACTAATTACACCTGTTAAAATATTAGTTTTTGGATTAATTTTATCCTTCTTTGCGCCAATCGTGATTGACGCTCAAGGATATTACAACAGGTACGAGTACCGAAGAAAAAGACACGAAATCAATTTTGGTGGTGGTGCAACCAATTGCCTTACTGATTTAGGTGGAGCTGATGTAATTGGAAGCGGTTTCTTATGGGATTTAGATATAGCAAAAACATCATATGTCGGTCAATTCAGTTATGTTTACTGGGCAGCCGGTAAAATTGCATTTAGAGCCAACTTAGCTTATTCCAAAATTTCTGGAGATGATGCTCAAACTCAAGAGTTTTATAGGAACAATAGACAACTTAATTTTGAAACCAACTTAATTGAGGGTTCTGTTATGTGTGAAATTGTATTACGCAATGTTCGTACGGGGAATAGATATAATCTTAAAACTCCAGCTGGAAAGTTTATTGGAGCTAAAAACCCACTAGGTATCGGATTTTATCTTGTTGCAGGAATTGGTGGAATTTACTATCAACCATGGGGAAGTGATAACTTTTCTTATGGCGGTAGTACACCTTCAGGTCTTAAATATCAATTAAACCCTCTAAACACCGAAGGTCAAGGTCAGGTTGATCCCATTTCTGGTGAAATAATTAAAGATTACAATGGTTTAGGGATTTGTATTCCCATGGGATTTGGTCTCAAAAAAGCCTTCAATGGGAATGGCGGAATTAAATTAGAGGCAGCATACAGGTTTACAAATACCGATTACTTGGATGATGTTAGTACCGTTTATTATAAATATGATGGCAATTCTCCATCAGCTATAATGTCTGGAACCCAAGTAGGTCCAACATATGAACATA
>JAQWRG010000003.1 GCA_029243855.1 Flavobacteriales bacterium
AGAGGAAGTTATCGATTTCAATAGCTCCAGTTCCCATTTTCATTACTTGCTTAAGTCTATTTTCAGCTGCAGCATACAATTCATTTTCAGAAGTTTCTTCCATCAGTTTAGCTGAATTTAAAATCCCACCTCCTCGGGCAGCAATTTCTTCATAGGATAATCCATTAATACGGTCTATAAATTCTTTTTCTCTGGTTCCTGCATAAACTAAATGGGTATGCGAATCGTTCCAAGATGGTAAAACTAGCTTTCCTTTTAAATCGATAACTTCCTCTTGGTTTTTAATAGAAAGGTCTTCCATTTTGCCGAAGTCAGTTATTTTTTCTTTGTCAATTTTCAAATAAGCATTTTCTATTGTGTTGAGCTGATTCATCTCAATACCCGAAACTTTTTGTTTTGACTCCGATTGGATACCAACCAATTGTTTTATATTAGTTAAAATCATACGTTTTATTGACTTATTTTTTCTAAACTCCAAGCTTGTGGTTTATCACAAAAGAAAGTTTTGGTTTTTGACCAAATTCCCTTAAAAAGGTCAGAATTTCTATAATTATTTAACGCATCTTCATTATCCCAGATGCTTAAGGTGAAAAAAATATTCTTTTGATTAACGTCCTGTACTAATTCAACACTTTTACATCCTTTGAATTTCTCGATGTAATTTTTGTTTGATGCAAACAAATCAATAAAGAGTTGCTTTTTGTCGTTTTCAATCGATAATTTAACAATTCTTTTAAGCATATTAGTCTTTAAAATCAATGGTGATGGTATCGTTTAACCCTATTCCAAAAAGTTGACTTGCACCTCCACCAGATCCTTGAACACCTTTGTTAATAGATATCTCTAAAAAGCCACTACTTCCAAATAAAGCAATGCGTTCACCCTCTGGAACTTCTCCATAACGATTGTGAATTTTTTGAATACTGTATCCTGACCTGGTTAGGTTTATGTTGAAAGCTCTATTTTTCCCGATTTCTTTAAAAAGTTGCTTGCTGATATTGGTAATGATGTTTCCATATTCATCAATATAGCTTACCATACCTTTAATTCCATCATTTTCAATAATGGGCCTAAAAAGTTGTTTGCTTTTTATTTTATCTAAAGGTTTTCCAATAACTGCAGGAAGACCACCACGAGCTAAATGACATGCCGCTTTTATGAAAATATTTTTTGTTGGGAAAGAATATTCATCGCCATCTGTTTTAAGATTGATTTCCCAAACACCATCAGGTTGTTTGTCAAAAATCAAAGAAAAAATTCCGTTGTCAGCACCAATAAAGTATTGATCTTGAGTTTCAACAATGATATGCCTTGTTAAATCACTTGGTTCAGCATCAATTCCAATTACGTGAATGGTGTTTTTTGGGAAATGTTTGAAAGAGTTTTTTATTACAAAAGCAGCGTGAGTGATGTCAAATGGGGGGATGTTGTGGCTAATATCTATGATTTTAGCATCAGGAAGCTCACTATAAATAGCTCCTTTTAAGGTAGCTACGTAGTAATCTTTTAAACCCATGTCTGTTGTTAATGTAATAAACATTTTTTTTGAATTTTATATTACGTATTTTTTACCTTTGTCCTCCAAAAATACAATATTTTATCATCAAAATATTAATGAAAACTTGCAAGAAATAATATTTGACATAACAAAAATTGATCAAGCTAATTTATTTGGCCCTAAAGATACCAACCTGTCTTTAATTCGTAGTCATTATCCTAAAATTAAAGTTATTGCAAGAGGGCACGAGCTCAAAGTTATTGGTGATGCCGATACAGTAGAAAACTTCAACGCTAAATGGGATTTAATAATCTCTCACTATAATAATTTTAATTCTCTTACTAAAGAACATTTAAAAGGCATTCTTAACGGTAGTTATACCTTATCAGATGTTAATTTTCAGAAAAAAGTTCTTGTTTATGGTAATAAAGGGTTAGTAGTTAGAGCAAGGACAAAGAATCAAATGCAAATGGTTGATTCTATTGAAAACAATGATTTGTTGTTTGCTGTTGGACCTGCAGGTACAGGTAAAACGTACACAGCTGTTGCTCTAGCGGTAAAGGCATTAAAAAGTAAATCAGTAAAAAGAATTATTTTAACAAGACCAGCTGTTGAGGCAGGGGAGAACTTAGGTTTTCTTCCTGGGGATTTAAAAGATAAATTAGATCCTTATTTACTCCCTTTGTTTGATGCATTAAGAGATATGATTCCAGCAGATAAATTATCAGAATATATGGAAGAGGGTGTAATTCAAATTGCACCATTAGGGTTTATGCGAGGAAGAACCCTTGACAATGCATTTGTGATTTTATATGAAGGTCAAAATACTACTGAAAGTCAAATCAAAATGTTTTTGACAAGAATGGGCCGCTCAGCTAAGTTTATTATTACTGGTGATATAACACAAATAGATCTCCCTAAAAATCAAAATAGTGGATTAAAATTGGCTATTAACTTATTTAAAAAATCTAAAGGAATTGATATGGTTTTTTTAGATGAAACAGATGTGATTAGACATCCTTTAGTAAAACAAATTATAAAAGCATTTAATAAAAATAAATCTTGAAAGCAATAACCTCAACCTCATTTAAATTTCCTAACCAAGTCAATGTATATTATGGTAAAGTTAGAGATGTGTATAATATCAATAACGATTTATTAGTCATGATTGTGAGCGATCGTATTTCTGCATTTGATGTAGTTTTACCAGAAGGAATACCATTTAAGGGACAAGTTTTAAATCAGTTGGCAGAAAAGTTTTTAAAAGCTACTGAAGATATTGTTCCCAACTGGAGATTGGCTTCTCCTGATCCAAACGTTACAATTGGTCATTGCTGCGAACCTTTTAAAGTGGAAATGGTTATTCGTGGTTACCTTACTGGACATGCTTGGAGAACCTATAAGTCTGGTAAAAGAGTACTTTGTGGCGTTCAAATGCCTGACGGCATGAAAGAGCATCAAAAATTTCCTAAACCCATTATTACTCCTTCAACAAAATCTGATGAAGGTCACGATGAAGACATTTCAAGAGAAGAAATCATAAGTCAGGGAATCGTTTCTGAATCAGACTATCTACAGCTAGAGGATTACACAAGAAAAATATTTCAAAGAGGAACTGAAATAGCAGCAGAAAGAGGACTTATTTTGGTTGATACTAAATACGAATTTGGGAAAAAAGACGGTAAAATATATCTAATTGATGAAATTCATACACCAGATTCTAGTAGGTATTTTTATGCAGAGGGCTATCAAGAAAGACAAGACAACAACGAACCTCAAAAACAATTGAGCAAAGAGTTTGTTAGAGAGTGGTTGATGGAAAACGGCTTTCAAGGGAAAGACGGTCAAGTTATTCCTGAAATGAATGACGAATTTGTCCAATCTGTTTCCGACAGGTACATTGAATTGTATGAAAACGTAAGTGGTAATAAGTTTATTAAATCAGATTTAGAAGATCCTCTTAATAGAATTGAGAAAAACGTACTAAGTTTTCTATCTCAATAAGTTTTAGATTTAATTTTCTTACCTTATGTATTGTGAATGATTATTTAAAGTCATATTTCAGTACAATTTTTATTATTTTTTTTAGCCTTTTTCTAAATGCTCAAAAAAGCTCAGAAGTTTTACACGTTAGTAAACTAATTGAGGATATTACTTCTTGTGAAGACTCAATGTTTCAACTTATTGATACCAACGTAAAATTTAATCCAAGAATTTATGACGATGATATTGCTTTTTATAATGGTGGTAATATACACTATTACGATAGTGTAGTTAAGTCTAGAGGATATACTGTTGATAGTGAAGTTTTTCTTAAAAAAGTTTCTTTTCGTGAAGATTTAATAATGACTTTTAGGCATATAGAGTTTAATAAGCCTGTTGTGATTTTTGAAATGGATAATTGGTGGGGTGGTTTTAGTAATTGTACTTTCAACCAGGGATTAATCATTATCAATAGCAATATTAAAGACATTTGGTTTAAAAATTGTTCGTTTGATGGTGTCTATTTTAGTAACAATAATATCGGATCATTGTCTTTTAATAAATGTTCTTTTAATAGAGAAAATATTTTTAAATCTTATCAATTATCTAATATTTTTGATGATATCCTATTAGGAATAATAGATAACGATAGTGAGCTAATAAATACCTTAATTATAAAAGAATGTGATTTTAAAGAGAGAACACTTTTTACTGACTCAACAGATTATCAAAATATTTTCATGGTTGGAGGTGAGTTTAAAAATGTTGAAATTGATAATTCTAATTTTAATAAAGCAATATTTTCTTCAAATAAATTAAATGTTAAATCTAGATTTGAAGTTAAAGAAACCGATTTTGGTTACCCATTAGGTTTTAAAGGTGTAAATTTTTTAAACAACAATACACACTTTGATTATTCGCTTATTTCAGGTGGTAAAATTTGTTTGAGAGATCATAATAGTGAAGATATTTTTGTCCCATATTTAGCAAATAGTGATGAACAGCTTATCGATGTTTTTAATTATAAAGAACTTATAAGTGTTTACAATAAGTTTTTTAGCATGTATAAAATCAGAGGAGATTTGACTTCTGCTAATCAATGTTATGTTGATTTAAAGGAAATTGAAACTAAAATGTTGGCTTATGAATATAGTCAAAACAAAAGCTTAAATAAGTTTTTTGAATTGTATATTAATAAGTTTTTAAAATTGTTTTGTGACTATGGAACTAACCCTGCAAAATCCCTAATAATATCTTTTTATATTATAATTTCATTTGCCGTTTTCTATTTCTTTTTCTTCAGTTCTTGGGATCAAATTAACAGAGGATTTTTAATTAAGCAGTACAGAAAAATATTAGTCTATTTGACTACAGATAAGCATCTGGTTGATTTTTTTGATGAAAATCAAAATGAAAAAATACAATCATTTAAAGAGTTTAAACAAGAGTTGTCTGAAGCTAGAAACAAGCTCCCTTTGTTTTTTTACTTATTGTCAAGACCATTATATCAAGTATCTATTATAAAATATAAAATATTAAAGTTTTTTTATAAAAAATCAGAATTCAACTACGGAGAATGGAAAAATTACAGCTTTAGAAATAGAGTTTTTAAAAGCTTGTTGCTTTTTAGTTTCATTACATTTTATGGCCTTTATCTCTTTTTGCTGAGAGCTTTAAACTCATTTGTTCTTAGTGTAAATACTTTTTCAACACTTGGTTTTGGAGATATTCCAGTAAAGGGCCTATCAAGATATGTTGCTGTAATACAGGGTTTTATAGGTTGGTTTTTACTTACGATTTTTAGCGTTTCGCTGATAAGCCAAATCTTGCAACTGTAGATTATTCTTTTACCTTGAGATCGTGCCCCATCTTTTCTTTCTTAGTGTTAAGATATTTTTCATTGTGAATGTTACACTCAATCTCAAGATTAACAGTTTCTGTAATTTCTAATCCGTAACCAATTAACCCTGTTCTCTTTTTTGGGTTATTAGAAAGTAACTTCATTTTTTTCACTCCAACAGAGCGTAAAATTTGGGCACCAACACCATAATCTCTTGCATCACCTTTAAATCCTAATTTAATATTTGCATCTAAGGTGTCGTATCCTTCTTCTTGTAGTTTATAAGCTTTCAATTTATTCATAAGACCAATTCCTCTGCCTTCTTGATTCATATATAGAATAACTCCTTTTCCAGCTTTTTCAATCATTTCCATAGCTGCAGCCAATTGATCACCACAATCACATCTCAATGAGCCTATTATGTCTCCTGTAAAACATGAAGAATGTACTCTAACCATTACAGATTCATTCTTGTCCCATTCCCCCTTAACTAATGCTAAGTGCTCTTCATCTGTTGTGTTTTGTTTAAAGGCTTTAAGTTTGAAATCACCGTGCTTAGTTGGCATATTGACTTCAACTACTTCTTCAATTAAAGTTTCATGCTTCATCCTGTAAGCAATCAAATCTTCAATCGTTATTATTTTTAAATCAAACTTTTTAGAAATTTCTTTTAGTTCAGGAAGTCTTGCCATTGAACCATCTTCATTCATTATTTCAACAATTAATCCGGCTGGTTCAAATCCGGCTAACCTACTTAAATCTACAGCTGCTTCAGTGTGACCAGCTCTTCTAAGTACACCACCGGCTTTTGCCCTTAAAGGGAATATATGACCAGGTTTTCCTAAATCTTTTGCTTTAGTTTCTGGATCAATCAATGCTTGTACTGTTTTGGCTCTATCTGTTGCAGAAATTCCGGTAGAACACCCTTTGCCAATTAAGTCGATAGAAACAGTAAAAGGAGTGTCAAAATGCGAGTTGTTTGAGTCCACCATCATTTCAAGGCCTAATTCATCGCATCTCTCTTCAATAAGTGGTGTGCAAATTAATCCTCTTCCATGCGTAGCCATGAAATTGATAAGTTCAGGATTGGCATTTCTTGCAGCAGTTACAAAGTCACCTTCGTTCTCTCTGTCCTCATCATCAACTACAATAACTATTTTGCCTGCTTTTATATCTTCTAATGCTTCTTCAATTGTATTCATGGTGACAAATTTATAATAATTTAATTGTAGTGTTAGGTTCGTTTGATGCTAAAATTATTCATTAAATCAATAGTTGATTTTTCCCAGTTAAAATTACTTTTAACAAAAGATCTTGCATTTGTACCTATTTGTTGTCTTAACACATTATTGTTTAATAATTCCTCAATGTTTTCTACAAATTCTTTTTCATTTTCAGCAACAATTAATTCTTTCTTATTTTTAGCCCCCAAAGCCATATTAGCTAGTTTTGTTGTAATGCAAGGAAGTTCTAAACTCATGGCTTCTAGTAATTTGTTTTGAAGACCTGTTCCGATTCTTAAAGGTGCAAGAAATATTTTTCCGTTGTTGTATGCATTTCTAATGTCTGGAATCCAATCTTGAATAGTAATGTTTTTACTTGCATGTTTAAGTATTTTTTTTGATGGATTACTTCCTGATATTAGAATTTTTATATCAGGTTTAAACAAACATAATTTAGCAATCAAATGGTTTGCAATGTATTCAACTGCATCAACATTAGGTGCATAACTTAGATTGCCAATAAATACCAAATCATATTTTGGGTCAGGGTTATTTGTTTTGAAATAGTGAGTATCAATGCCATTAGGAATTACTTGTATTGATTCTTTTTTTTCATGTGGAATATAGTCTCTATCTGTTTTTGAAATGATGGTGTGCTTATCAAAGAATTCATAGGAAAGATTTTCAAATTGTTTCAATCTTTCAAATTCAATACTAAAAATCAATTTTTTCCAACCAGAACCTTCAATTCTTCTTTCCATTCCCTTAGACAATGCATCCATATAGTCCAATGTTTTAGGATAATTGTATTCATCTTTTAAATACCATGCACATCTTATCAGTTGGCAAAAAATATGATCGGGATTAATAGTGTTTATAAGGTTGATTATTCTTTTTTTAAATGAGTTAGAGAAGAAATAGTTTACTTGAAATGGTTTGTTGTTGAAAAGACCTCTCAATAAATTGAAAATAATTTTCGACTTTGACAGTTGAAATATATGTACACTTGAACAGAATTTTTCAAGTTCTTCTAAGCTAGTTTTTGATACTTTTTGATCACTTATTGATATTAAGTGAATGGAGTGGCTCTTACTTAGTTCTTTTATTTGGTGATAAGCTCTTAATTTATCGCCTTTATTAAGTGGATAAGGAAACCTGGATGTTAAAAAGACAATATCCATCTTATAAGGCTTTATAGAATTGAACCAATTTCTTGCTTATTTTTGTGTTGTCGTATTTTTCTGAAATATAATTTTTAGCGTTATCGCCAATTTCCTTTATTTTTTCTGGATTGTCGGTTAGCCATTTAATTTTATCTCTAAATTCTAAAGCAGTATCAGCTATTATAAGGTTGACACCATCATTATAATCAATTCCTTCAGCTCCAATTCTAGTAGAAATAATCACTTTTCCAAGAGCCATTCCTTCAATTATTTTAACTCTTATACCACCAGCAGATAACAATGGAACCAACATGATGTCAAATTCATTCATAAAATCAACAGCAGATTCAACTTCCTGATGATTAATTATATTATTAGAAGAATTATTTATAATCCATTGAGGCATGTTTTTACCAGCAAGATGAAGTTTATATTCTGGGAACGATGAAGAAATGGTAGGCCATATGTCTTTATTTAACCAGCCAACTGCTTCTAAATTGGGTTTCCAATTCATAGCGCCTAAATGAAAAAACGATAAATGGTTAATGTTTATATTTTTATTGTTTGATTTATAAGACTTTGTGTCTATTCCAAAAGGAATGGTTTGCAATGGTGATTTACAACCTAATTTAAGATATTTTTTTTCGTCTTCCTTGCTAATTGCTGCAATACCATCAATTTTTGAAATGATGTCAATTTCATAGTTTTTTAATTGATTAGACAATAAATTAAGGTATATTTTCTTGGCAGGATTATTGGTTTCAGAAGCTAACCTTTCCCATATCATATATTCTAAGTTATGAGATCTCAATACAATTTTTGCGTTACTGTGGTTGCGAATAGTTTCTAAATAAGGAGTGGTAAATAAACTTTCTAAATGAACGATATCAAAATTAGTTGATTGAAGTGTTTCTATAACAAGTTGGTCAAAATCTGGTGAAAAGAATCTAGAGATGTTGTATGAATCATAGGTTACCAGGTTAGAGAAAGCGTCAACAATATTTAGTTTGGTATCTACAAATAAATGCTCAATATTGGTTTTGTTTTTAAAATTGCTTTCAATTTTTTCTGATAAAAAAGGATGTTTTACGGTGCTAATTGTAATGATTTTTAAATCTTGATTCTGATTCAATAAACCTCTTGAAATATTATTAATGGCAATACACCC